>NZ_JBXAHC010000002.1:0-524451 GCF_058794735.1 Janthinobacterium sp. GW823-FHT06H09
AAAAACCGGTGGCGCCAGCGAAAGGCGGTGTTGCGGTGCACGCCCAGCTGGCTTGCCGCCTTGCGCACGGAAGCCGACTCGAGCAGGCAGTCGGCGTAGTCGAGCCACAAGGTCTTGTGGCGCAAGCGGGCCAGCGGCGTGCCGGTGAGCGCATTGAAGGTGCGCCCGCACGGCACGCAGCGGTAGCGCTGCAGTCCATGCGCATGACCGTGCCGGTGCGCATGGCTGCTGTTGCAGGCGGGACAGTGTAACCGCTGCCGGGCCACGCTTTCGACCAGTGCCACGGCGGCGTTCTGCGATCCTGCCCCGCGCAGCAGAGCAGTGCTCGCCAAACGCTGGCGACGGCTCAGTGCGGCGAACTGGGCGATGAAGGTTTTCCATTCGGCTGGCTGCATGGATGGCTCCCGTTTGTCTGATATGTACAGTCAGACAGCAGGGATACAGGAAGATTCCTGAACTTCCCCTACTTAGCGGGAACAGAGCCTTTTTTTTATAATGCGATGCCACCGACCCGGAGAATGTTGAAAAATGACCGAACGCGACCGCCAGTACGATATCCAGATCGGCGACGACGCCTGGATCGAATTCATCGATCTTGACGGCCGCTATGACCAGGCGATCGACATCGATGCCTTGCTGGGGGAACTGTGGCAGCTGATCTGCCGGCTGGAAACGCATTGCGTGGCCGGCTGCTGCGGCATGGATGCCTACGATTTTACGCGCGCAGCCATCGATACGGTCTTGCTGGAACTGGATCGCGCGCAGCTGCATGCCGCCTGCGCGCAGGCCAGGGCCGCCGTGACGGCGGTGGCCAGCGATGTCTTGACGAGCGCCACGATGAATCACGTTGCGGATAAACGCGTGTTCTTGCAATTGCTCGAGCATCTCGACGCGTGCATCGTCGCGCAGGATCGCGCGGGAGCTTGACCTTGCCAAGGCGGGAAGGCCCAAGGTGATGGTATTGCAAGATAACCGAGGAGAATCCCGCATGCCAAAAATCACCGTCCTGCCCCATCCCGAGCTCGCTCCCGACGGCGCCGTCCTCGACGCGCCCGAGCAAATGAGCATCTGCGACGCCTTGCTGCTTCACAAGATAGACATCGAACATGCCTGCGGCCAGGTGGGCGCCTGCTCCACCTGCCACGTGGTCGTGGTGCAGGGTTTCGACTCGCTCAACGCACTGGGCGACAATGAAGAAGACATGCTCGACCAGGCCTGGGGCTTGCAGCCCCACTCGCGCCTGTCGTGCCAGGCGCGCGTGTCAAACGAAGACCTGACGGTCGAACTGCCCAGGTACACGCTCAACCACGCCAAGGAATAGTCCCTGGCCCGGTTGCGTGACTGCCCTACGGGCTTACCACATGATCACGCGCTGCTCGGGCGGCAGGTACATCGGGTCGCCCGGCTTGATGCCGAACGCCTCATAAAAGCCGGGCTGATTCTTGACCGTGCCCTTGGCGCGGAATTCGCCCGGCGAATGGGGGTCGCTCTTGATCTGGGCGATCGCCGCCTCGGGACGCAGTTTCGCGCGCCATTTCTGCGCAAAGCCGATGTACAGGCGCTGTTCGCCCGTCAAGCCGTCGATGACGGGCGAGGGCTTGCCGCCCAGCGAGCGCTGGTAAGCCTTGTAGGTGATCGACAGGCCGGAATTGTCGCCGATGTTTTCGCCCAGGGTCAGCTCGCCATTGATGTGGTAGCCCGGCACGGGGCTGTAGGCGCCGTACTGCTTGACGAGCCCTGCTGCCAGCGCCTTGAAGGCCGCGCGGTCTTGCGCCGTCCACCAGTTGCGCAGGCGGCCCTTGGCATCGTATTGGCTGCCCGAATCATCGAAGGCATGGCTGATCTCATGGCCGAAGGTGATGCCCAGCAAGCCGTAATTGACGGCGTCTTCCGCTTTCACGTTGAAAAATGGCGGCTGCAAAATGGCGGCCGGGATGGTGATGGCGTTCAGCGCCGGGCTGTAGCTGGCGTTGACGGTTTGCGGCGTCATCGACCATTCGTCGCGGTCGACCGGCTTGCCCAGCTTGGCCAGGTTTTGCTGGCGGCTCCACACGCGCGAGGCGCGCACGTTGGCAATCAGGTCGTTCGGCTGCGTCTGCATGCTGCTGTAGTCGCGCCAGGTATCCGGGTAGGCGATCTTCGGCTTCAGGGCGGCCAGCTTGAGCTGGGCTTCCTTCTTGGTTTCCGGGCCCATCCAGTCGAGCTGCTCGATGCCATCCTTGAACGAGGCGACGAAATTGTCGAACATGGCCATCACGCGGGGCCGGGTTTCCGGCGGCAGATACATGTCCACGTAGCGCTTGCCGACGGCGTCGCTGATGGCGTTATCCGTGAAGCGCAGCGCCAGTTGCCACTGCGGTTCGCTTTGCGGCACGCCGCGCAGCACCGTGCCGTCGAAGGCGAAACGCTCCTTGACGGTGGCGCTGTCCAGGTAGGAAGCATAGCTTTCGATGATGCGCCAGTTCAGGTAGCTCTTCCACGATGCCAGCGGCACGGCGGCCACGGCCTCGGAAAAACCGCTGAGGAAGCTGGGCTGGCGTACCACGGCCGAGCTTTCCTTTTTCGCCAGGCCGGCGGCGGCAAAGTAGGCGTTCCAGTCGAAGGCCGGCGCCAGCGCCGCGAACTTGTCGAAATCGACGCGGTTGTACGACTTGACGGGGTCGCGCATCTGCACGCGTGTCCACTGCACGGCCGCCAGGCGCGTTTCGATGTCGAGGATCTGCGCCGCGTGTTCGGCAGCGGCCTTGTCGCCGCTCATGGCCAGCATGGTCTCGATATGCTTGAGGTACTTGGCGCGCACGGCTTGCAGCTTGGCGTCGTCATCCTTCAGGTAGTAATCGCGGTCGGGCAAGCCCAGGCCGGACTGGCTGATGTTGACCGTGTAGCGCTCGGGGTCTTGCGCATCGGGCGCCACATAGGCGGAAAACGGCGTCTGGATGCCATTGCCTTGCAAATAAGCAAACAGCGCCGGCAAGTCCTTCTTGTCCTTGATGGCGGCGACGCGGGCCAGCTCGGCCTTCAGGGGCTTGAAGCCGGCCGCATCGCGCGCCTTGTCGTTCATGAAACTCGTGTACAGGTCGGCGATCTTGTGCGCCTCGCTGCCGGGCTTGCCCGGGTTCTTGACGGTGGCATCGATCAGGCCGCGCAGCTGGCCTTGCGCGATTTCACGCAATTCGATATACGTGCCCCAGACGGATTTGTCAGCCGGGATCTCCGTATTGCGGGTCCACACGCCGTTGACGTAGCCGTAGAAATCATCCCTGGGACTGACGGCCGGGTCCAGCGTTTTCAGGTCGATGCCGGAGACGGGCGCTTGCTGAGCATACAGCGATGGCGAGGATAAGGCGAACAAAGCGCAGCAGGCGGCGCTGATAAGCGAACGTTTCACGAAGATTCCTTTAATTGTTTTCACTTCATGTTGGAGAACATGCTGTGTCCAGGCATGCGAGGCAGGATTATAGTCGGCCAACCTTCGTGGAAACAATGTCCGTTGAACAATTCCAGTGATCAGCGGCTCAGGAGCTCAAACAGGTCTGCGCCTTGCTTGGCGCCCTCATTGCGCTGCATGTCGGCCAGCGAACCCGGCGTAGGCGCGCCATCGCCGGCCGCGTGATTGAAATAGTTAAAATCGAGCTTGATTTTGTCTTGCAGGCCGCTCGCGTAATTCTCAGGATACTGTGCCTGTTCCAGCTGCGGCAATGCATTGAAATGCGCCAGCGCCGACTTGAAGAAATTGGTCATCTTGCCGGTGGTATTGTATTCCTGCATGGCTTGCGCAACGACCTGGCTGCGCCACGCCTGCTCTTCATCATAGGCCTGCGTATAGGCGGCGCGCCGCTCGTTGACCGTAAATGTCCCGCTGTCGTCGTGCGTGATGGTGGCCAATTGCTCGCGCGACAAGCCCGCAAACGGATTGGGACCCTTGTTATCGATAAACGCGGTCGCGGCCGCGGCCGACCTGGCCGATGCAGCGTCATTCGGTTGCGGCAGCTGCTGTGCGGCGGCCGCCTTGTGTTCGGCGTCCAGCGGATACAGGATGCTGCTGATATTGTCATTGACCCATGCGCCCAGCGATCGATGATCGTGTCCCTCGATAGCGGCGCTGGTCGCCGTCGCGGCCGTCGACAAACGCCCGGCCAGGGTGGAGATCACGACCGCGTCCGCGACGGCGCCGACGCCGGCTGGCGCCTGGGTTGTCTGGGCCTTGTCCGATGCTGCCTTGCCTGATGACACCTTGTTGCCTTCCGAGGCAGACAGTGCCCCGTGTTGGATTCCCGCCGTGCTGATATTGACCATTGTCCGCCCCTGGATCAGTAAATGTTACTATATAAGTAAATATTACTATAGCACAACAAATGTCAAACCTGAGCAAGGGAATGGAGCAGATTGATGCAGGAATACAGATTCAATATTTTCGGCACGCTGATCGCCATCCGGGGCAATCCGGGAGCATGGCGCGCCTTCTACCTGGGTGCGGAAGGCAAGCGCCGCCCTGCCGATTTCATTATTCCGGACGATATTCAAGCAGATGCGCTATGCGAATACCTGGCCGACCTGTTCCATGAAGAAGCGACGCCACGCAATAACACAACGACACAGATATCTTGTATGCCCGCCAGCATCACTCGCACTGAAGGATCGCCGTGAATAGATGGATGGAATACCTGTTCAGGGAACATAGCGAAAAAAAGCTACGCAGATGGGCACAACGGCTGAAGTTTTTCCGTTTTTTCAGGGCACTTGGAGGACATGCCAATGACGGCGACTCATTGGATATCTCCTTTGTCTATAAGGAACTGGCGCAACTCGACACATTTTTGGCGGACCTGGGCGTCGACCTGGTGAAATTTGACGCACTGCCACCGCAGCCCGTGCCGGGCGTCGCTTACCAGGGCGATCTGTTCCTGCAGTTTCCATCACTAATTGATGATACATTGTGGCAACAGCCAGGTCAGTGCACCATCACGGGTATCGAGGTGTTTATCTGGTGCCACGCCGGGGTGGTGAAAATTTCTTTACATGATGGATATGCAGTGTCAGAGCAGAATGTCCGCGACGCGGCAGTCATCGAAAAGCTGCTCGCCCGGGTGGTTCTTGAGCGGATAGATCCGCCTGCCGATAGCCGTCATTACTTTTGCCCGGAATAGCATGCTGATGCAATGCGCCCCTACTTCACCGGCTCGAACGTCACCGTCAAGCCATTGCCCGTGGTCCTGATCTGCGTGGGCACGAATTGCACGCCCGCATAGCGCAATTCGTCGGGCTTGAACGTGTAGATCGGCGTTTCATGCATGAGCTGGTCGGCCACCAGGCTGGCCACCTTGGCGAACTGGCGCTGCTGCGCCTCGTCCATGCCGTCGATGCTCACCTTGTCCACGCTCGCTTCGCTCAGGTAGATGGCGTTGCGCTGCGCGTCGAGCACCAAACGGCCCGACATGGCCAGACTGCCGCGCCAGGTCTGGCGGATGAACGGCGGCATCACGCTGGCGTCCACGCTCAAGGCGACCCGTTCGCGCTCGGGCTGCAAGGAAAGCTGCGGGCGGGTCAGCTTGACGTCCAGCACGGACAGCACCCGTTTATCGATGGGAAAGCGGCGCTCCAGGCCTTGCTGCATCTTGCTGAGCGACACATTCACGTCGCGCGGGCCGATCAGGGTGGAACACGAGGCCAGCACGCTGCACGCAAAGGCGGCGATGGCGGCGGTTTTCAGCAAGGGACGGATGGTGCTCACGTTCATGGATAGTCTCGGTGGAAAGATGGCGTCATCTTACACATGCGCCTGCTTTCACGCAAAAACCGGCGCCCACCTTGCAGCGGGCGCCGGTTTTTCTCATGTTGGCCCGCTTAGCGGACGAACAGGGCGATCAGTATGACGATGGGTAATGGAATACCCAACAACAGCAAGAGGATGGAACGCATGGCAGACTCCTTGATTTATCTAATAGGTAGGGGTTCAGATGGTGACGTGGCGCAGCACGCGCTCATGGTCGCGCTGGCGGCCGCCAAACGTTGCCGCCAGGCTGGCAACGAAAGCGCCGAGCAGCAAGGCGACGAACATCCACAGTGCCGTGTGGGCGCCGGCTTTGCGGGCCGTTTCCGCCGCTTGCTGGGCGGCAGCCTTCGCATCGGCGGCAGCTTTCACGGCACGCGCATAGACGGCGTCGACGCGCGCTTCCGCTTCAGCCTGCGTCACGCCCGTGCGGCTGGCCACGACCTGGCCCAGGTAGGCGCGGTCATCGGCGGCCAGGCTGCCCGTGGACAGGCTTGTGGCGAAGATCTTGCCGATTTCCATGCGCTGGTCGGCGACGGTCGCGCCAGGATTCGCCATCGCTGGCGTGCCGGAGGCGGCTGGCGCTGGGGCCGCGCGCAGCAGCATGTCCGAGAAATAATCGAGCGGATTGGCGCCGCCGCCCTCGCCTTGCCTGGCGCTGGCGGCACCTGCAGCACCTGCGCCCGCCCCTACGGCCGGGCCAACTGCCGCCGCCACGCCGCTGCCCGCATCGATGGCGCCGCTCAGCACGGCGCGCGTGCCGCCGGCCAGCACGGCCACGGTGATCAGGGTGGCCACGGCCCAGGCCAGCAAGCCGTGCGCCGTATCGCGGAAATGCACTTCATCCGTATGAATGGCGCTCCATTTCACGCGCAGACGTCCCGCCATGTAGCCGCCGATGCCGGAGGCGGCCAGTTGCATGAAGGCCAGCCAGGCGATGGTCGACACGCCGATGGCCGTGGCGTTGAACGACCACGGCGATACGGACGACAGGCCCAGGCCCACGCCGAGAATCAGCAGGATGAAGGACAAGGCGGCCGCTGCGGCGGCGCCCGCCAGCACGGCGCCCCAGGACACGCCCGGATTGTTCAGGTCCGATACGGACAATTGTGTAGCTTGCATGAAATACTCCCTTGGTTGTTGATTTTTTATGCCGTTCAGGCGGCGACGCCCGTCAGCTGTTCCTTGCGCGCGGCCATTTCCTTGCCCAGCGCGTCGAGGTCGACGGCCGTATCGCGTACCTTGGGAAACATATCGCCCTCTTCTTCCTGGACGTGGTGCTCGATCTGCTCGGACAGGACCTTGACCTTGGCGTCGTACAGGTCGTCGGCGGGGTCCATCGCGGTAATTTGCGCGATGAGTTCCTTGGCGCTCGCGTGCTCGACGAGGGCTTCATCCATCAGGTCGCCATCGTGGATGGGACGACGCACGGCCGGGTAGAAGATTTCTTCTTCCAGCTGCGTGTGCACGGTCAATTCCTGGCAGATCTGGTCGGCCAGCTTTTTCTTGGTGGCAAATGAGCGGTCGCTCAAGCCTTCATACTGGGCAAACAGGGTTTTCACGGCCTTGTGGTCTTGCATTAATAAACTGATCGCATTCATGACGCCTCCTCGTTGTTGATGAGGCTAGGATGCGCCACGGCGGCGCCTGCGTATGTGCGACGCCTTACACAATCTTGATATTTGATACACATCAGTGCACGGACGCTATTTGATGCCGTGGTGGTTCATCAAGTCGTACAGCGTGGGCCGGCTGACGCCCAGCAGCTCGGCCGCCTTGGCGATATTGCCGTCGGCCCGCGCCAGCGCGCGCACCATGACCTTGTATTCGGCTCCGTCGCGTGCCTGGCGCAGGTTCAGCGATTCGTCCTGGGGCGCCGCCTGGGCGCCGGCGGGCAAACCCAGGTCGTCGGCGGCGATCTGCGGCCCGTCGCTCATGATAACGGCCCGCTTGATGCAGTTTTCCACTTCGCGCACGTTGCCGGGCCAGCCATAGCTTTCGATCAGCTGCAGCGCGCCGGCGCTGAAATGCAGGTTGCCGCGGCCTTCGCTGGCGCAGAATTTGTTCTTGAAATGATGGGCCAGCAAGGCCGCATCGCCAGCCCGCTCGCGCAGCGGCGGAATGCGCAGCACGATTTCGCTAAGGCGGTAAAACAGGTCTTCGCGGAAACGGCCCTGTTCCGCCAGCACCTTTACATCCTGGTGCGTGGCGCAGACGATGCGCACGTCGACGGCGATCTCGGCCCGTCCGCCCACCCGTTCGATGATTCGCTCCTGCAGGAAACGCAACAGTTTCGCCTGCAGCGCCATCGGCATGTCGCCGATTTCATCGAGAAAGAAAGTGCCGCCGTGGGCCAGCTCGATCTTGCCCAGCGTTTGCCGCGCCGCGCCCGTAAACGCCCCCCGCTCATAGCCGAACAGCTCGCTTTCCAGCAGGTTTTCCGGGATGGCCGCGCAATTGATGGCGACAAAACGCTGGGCATGGCGGCTCGACAGCGCGTGCAAGCCCCGCGCGATCAGTTCCTTGCCGCTGCCCGAGTCGCCCAGCAGCATCACGCTGGCCGACGAGGGCGCCACTTTTTCCACGCTGCGGCACAGTTTGAGCATGCCGGGATCGCGGCTGACGATGCCCGCCAGGGGCGAGTCGGCCTGCGTCTGCAGCATGCGGCGGTTTTCCTGCTGCATTGCGTGCAGGTAGAACGCGCGGGCGATGACGAGGCCCAGCATGTCGGCCTCGAACGGTTTCTGGTGGAAATCGTAGGCGCCCAGCGCGATGGCTTTCAAGGCATGCGCGCGCTCCTGGTTGCCCGACAAAATGATGACTTTCGTATCCGGCGCCAGCGCGAGGATTTGCTGCAGCGTAGCCAGGCCTTCCGTGGCGCCGTCCGGGTCGGGCGGCAAGCCCAGGTCCATCGTCACGACGGCCGGCTGGTGGCGCCGCACCAGCGCCAGCGCCGCCTCGCGCTCGCCCGCCAGCAAGACCTCATAACCGTCGAAACTCCAGTGCAGCTGCTTTTGCAGGCCGGGATCGTCTTCGATGACTAGCAACTTTTGCTTGGCCATGCGTATCAGCTCCTGTCAGTGAATAGGGCAACGGAAGTCTGGGGTCAGCGCCGGCGGCTCTGCCCCCAAAGGCGCATGCAGCGGCAGGATCACGCGAAACGTCGTGCCCACCTGCGGTTCGCTGCGCACTTCCAGGCTGCCGCCCACTTCGCGCAGGTATTCGCGGCTTTCGAACACGCCGATGCCCATGCCCGCCGTCTTGGTCGTGTCGAACGGCTTGAACAAGCGTTCGCGGATGAACTGTTCGCTCATGCCCTGCCCCGTATCGTCAAGCTCGACGACTGCCGTATGCTCTTCGCGCCGCAGCCGCACGTCCACCTTGCCATCGCTGGCCGTGGCCTCGATGGCATTCTGGATCAAGTGGCCCAGCACCCGTTCCAGCCGCGCGCGGTTGGCCAGCACCGTCAGTTCGCCATCGACGATTTCCAGCCGGGGCGCCGGCGCCAGGCTCGCCTTGGCGGCCACGGCCTGGCGCAGCAAACCGTCGAGCAGCAGCGGCGCGGGCGCTTCCGGCGCCTCGCCGCGCGCCAGCTTCTGCAGCAGGGTCTTCATTTTCTGCACGGAATGGTCCAAGGTGCCCAGCATGTCTTCCTGGAAAGCGGGATTGGCACGGTGCTTTTCCGCATTGCTCAGTAACAGGGACAGCTGGAACACGAGGTTCTTGAGGTCGTGCACGATGAAAGTCGACATGCGGTTGAACGACTCGAACTGGCGCGCCACCGTCAGCGTATCGAGCGATTCGCGGTGCGCCAGATAGCTGGCGGCCTGGCTGCCGGCAATTTTCAGCACGTCGAGGATTTCCCAGTTCAAGCCGATGTGCGTGCGGGGCCGCGCCAGCGCGACAAAGGCGAACAGCTGGCCATGCAGCATCAGGGGCACCAGCAGCCACACGTCGGGCAGCGCCAGCAGTGCGGGCGGCAACAGCAAGCCGCCGTACTGGCGCGGGTTGTGCTCGCAGTCGGGCACGTCGATCACCCATTGCCGCGCCTCCAGAAACTGACACAGGCTGCCGGACGCCGGCTCGCTCCACGTGCTCGGCGGCCAGTTCCAGCTGGCGGCCGGGGCAAACAGGCCAGGTTCGCGCAGTATCCACAGCGCGCCGGCGCGGCTTTCCACCAGTTTCGCCATGGCCTGTATCGTGCGTTCGCCCAGGGCCGGCCCGTCTTCCGACAAGGCCCGCGTAAACCGCAGCCATTCCTCGCGGTAGTCGAAGATGGCATTGTAAAAATGTTTATTGATAGTCACTTTGAGCTTGGCGCGCAGGCTGCCCGAAAACAGTACGCCCGCCAGCAGCAGGGCCGCGCCGCCCAGGTAAGCCATCTGCATCAAGGAACCCCAGGTGCCGCCGAAATAGCGCAAATAATAGGCGCTGGCCGCCATGGCCAGCAGGTAAATGGCCGAGCCCAGCAAGGCGGCCGAGCGGTACAGCATCTGGCGCGAGACGGACAAGCCCAGCGCCCAGCCCGGATTGCGCGCCGCCGAGACGGCCAGCAGCGGCGCGCACAGGGCGTCGACGATGCCGCGCGCGGCCCAGATGTCATCGTTGACCGCGCGAAACAGCAAGGCGTCGCTGTACAGATAGAAATCGTAGGCAAACAGCCCGCCCACGCCCAGGCACGCAAACTTGATGCCCCAGCGTTTCAAGGGCGGCGTGTTGCGGTACCACTGTTCCACCAGCAACATGCCCAGCACGGCCAGCAGCAAACGACAGACACTGGCGATGATGCGCGCCGGCAAAGGCAGCGCCAGCCAGGAGGAAGCCATGGAGAGCAGCCAGGGCGCCAGCGCCGTGAGAACGATGCCGGCCAGCACGAGGCGCAGGCGGGACCGCGACGGCTCGATCAGCAGCAGCAAAAACACCAGCCAGGCCAGGGTGCGCAGCAATTCGAGCGCGTCGCCGGCCAGCGCGATGCGTTGCCCCAGCAGCACCAGCACCACCGTGCCCGTGGCCCAGACTCCCGTCGCCAGGCACGCGACCAGCAAGGCGCGCACGTTCTGCCGCGCGCGCCAATTGCTGATGAGCAGCAGCGCCAGCACGAAAAAAGCCAGCGATGCCAGACCATGGCTGAGCGCCGCCGCATCGGCCGCCGCCAGCCAGTCCGACTGCGCCCGCATCATCGGCTGCCCTTGCCAAACAGTACTACCTGCACCGTGTCGAGCAGGATCAGCAAGTCGAGGAACAGGCTATTGTTTTTCACATAATACAGATCGTATTGCAGCTTCTTGACGGCATCGTCGACGGAAGCGCCATACTGGTAGCGCACCTGCGCCAGACCCGTGATGCCCGGCTTGATGTTGTGACGAATGTTGTAGTACGGCACCTGCTCCTTCAATTGCTCGACAAAATACGCGCGCTCGGGACGGGGACCCACGAAACTCATTTCGCCGCGAAACACATTGAGCATCTGCGGCAGTTCGTCGATGCGCAGCTTACGGATCAGATTGCCCACGCGCGTGATGCGCGCGTCGTTGGTCAGCGCCCAGATGGGCCTGCCGTCGCGCTCGGCATCGCAGCGCATGCTGCGAAATTTCAGTACCTTGAAAGGCTGGCCATCGCGCCCCACCCGCTCTTGCTGGTAAAACACGGGGCCGCTGTCTTCCAGGCGGATGCACAGGGCCGTCACCAGCATCACGGGAAGCGTGGCCAGGCAGATAACCGCGCTGGCCGCCAGATCGAACAGCCGTTTCGACGCGGCGCGGAAAAAACTCTGGTCGAAACCGCCGCCATAGATCAGATAGCTCGGTTGCAAGGAATCGATGCGGATCTGGCATGCTTCGCGCTCGAAAAACGTGGCCGCGTCGATAACCTTGACGCCGCCCAGCGCGCATTCCAGCAATTGCTTGGCAGGAAACGCGCCATTGCGCCGGTCGCTGACGGACACGACGATTTCATGCGCGGCATGGCGCTGCGCCGTGGCCAGCAGCGACGGTCCGGCCGGCAGCAAGGCCGAGGCCGGCACGCAGCATTGCTCGCCCGCCACATCGATGCAGCCGACCACCGTAAATTGATGGAAGCCAATCTTGCTGGCCGCCAAGTCCATGCATTCGCGCGCCAGCGCCCCGCCGCCCACCAGGATCAGCCGGCCTTCCATCAGCGCCGATTGCGAGGATTTGAATACCACCAGGCGCGCCAGCAGCACGCCAATGGCGCCCAGGCCGAAGATCATCGCACTGCCGCGCCCGAATTGCAGCGCCGGAATGAAGCGTATCAGGACGCTGAGCACGGCAAAACCCAGCGCGAACGAAGGCAGGATGCGCAATAAGGTGTTGCGGATGTCTTCGCGCGAGCGGTGCTGGTACATGCCCAGCGCACTCATGCTCAGGACGATGACCAGCGCAAAGATGGCGGACGACAGGTAAATATCGCCCACGCGCAGCACGCGGCTGCCGTCCGCCAGCCACAGCAAGGACGTCAGGGTGGCCGACAGCAGCAGGAGCAGGATTTCCAGCAACAGCAAGATAAACGCTGTTTTCGAGACATAATGGCTGAAGATGCGGATCATGGTTCCCCCTGCGGCAAAAAGCACCAGGCGGCGCGCAAGGCGGGCCGCTGCTGGTCTTGCCATGATGGCGAACTGTTCCAAGAAGACATTGATGCGCCACAAGCTACGGCCCCAGCGATCTTTCACTGGCAGAATTTATCTCAATACATTACCGAATGAGGGGAAATGGCATATAGTATGCTTCCCCTAAAAGAAGATAAATGTCATGAAATTTGATGTAGCGATTGTCGGCAGTGGCCTGGCGGGTTTATCGGTTGCACTGCATTTAGCTGAGACGCGCACCGTCGCGATCATTTCCAAACGCGCGCTGCTCGATGGCGCCAGCAACTGGGCGCAGGGCGGGATCGCGGCCGTGCTGGACTCCGGCGACAGCCACCAGCAGCACATCGAAGACACCCTGATCGCCGGCGGCGGCTTGTGCGACGAGAGCGCCACGCGCTACATCGTCGAGCACGGCCGCGAAGCGATCGAATGGCTGATCGAGCAAGGCGTGCCATTCACGCGCGACGCCTCGGCCGAGCTGGGTTTCCACCTGACCCGCGAAGGCGGCCACAGCCAGCGCCGCATCATCCACGCGGCCGACGCCACGGGCCACGCCGTGCAAGTGACGCTGGAAGAAAAGGTGCGCGCCCACCCGAACATCAGCCTGTTCGAACACCATTGCGCGATCGACCTGATCACCTCCGACAAGCTGGGCATGAAACCGACCCAGCGCAATGCGCAACCGCATTGCCACGGCCTGTACGTGCAGGATGAGCAAACGGGCAAGGTGCACACGTTTGCCGCCGAGCACACCGTGCTGGCCACGGGCGGCGCCGGCAAGGTGTATTTATATACCACCAATCCGGACACGGCCAGCGGCGACGGCATCGCCATGGCCTGGCGCGCCGGCTGCCGCGTCTCGAACATGGAATTCATCCAGTTCCACCCGACCTGTTTGTACCACCCATATGCGAAGTCGTTCCTGATCACCGAAGCCATCCGCGGCGAAGGCGGCTTGCTGAAACTGCCGCCTGAAGCGGGCGCGGCTGCCGGCCAGCGCTTCATGCTGGCCCACGACGAGCGGGCCGAACTGGCGCCGCGCGACGTGGTGGCGCGCGCCATCGACTTCGAGATCAAGAAGCGGGGCCTCGACTACGTGCACCTCGATATCAGCCACAAACCGGCCGAATTCCTCATCGAACACTTCCCCACCATTTACGCGCGCTGCCTGGAACTGGGCATCGACATCACCAAGCAGCCGATTCCCATCGTGCCCGCCGCCCACTACACGTGCGGCGGAGTCGTGACGGACCTGTCCGGCCGTGCCGACTTGCCGGGCCTGTATGCGGTCGGCGAGACGGCGTGCACGGGCTTGCATGGCGCGAACCGCCTGGCGAGTAATTCCTTGCTGGAATGCATCGTCATCGGCCGCGCCTGCGCGCAGGATATCGAAAGCAAGGAAAAGCTGGGCACGCCCTACCTGCCCGACTGGGATGAAAGCCGCGTCACGGATGCGGATGAAGAGGTGGTGATTTCCCACAACTGGGACGAGCTGCGCCGCTTCATGTGGAATTACGTGGGCATCGTGCGCACGACCAAGCGTTTGGAGCGGGCCCAGCACCGCATTGCGCTCTTGAAGGAAGAAATCGACGAGTACTACCGCAACTTCCGCATCACGCACGATTTATTGGAACTGCGCAACCTCGTCGACGTGGCCTCGATGATCGTCAACAGCGCCCTGTCCCGCCGCGAAAGCCGCGGCCTGCACTTCAGCCGCGATTATCCGGAAACCTTGCCGAAGGCCATCGCCAGCGTGCTGACGCCGCCGCACCGCTAAGCCACCAGGCCCTTCCATCATGGAACCCATGCAAGGTCCGGGGTCGTACCCTGAGGGTACGACCCCAGTCTGTGTCTTGGGGGAGCGCCATTTGCCAGAGGCGGCCCCGCTGCAGGCATCGCGCAATCACCAAAACTGAATGCAAATGTTGAATAAGAGACTTTTTGATGCCATTGCATCCGCGGTGGACCTGGATGACCCCGCAGAACAATCTTCAGCGCAGCGATTCATGATTGAGGCTATTGACAGAGTGACTGCCCAATTGCCAGCGGTTGCCAGGTCAGCGGCAGCGGTGGCGAATCGATACATGACCGGTGCGGCGACGGCTGAGGAAGTCATCGCTGAGCGTGTACGCCTCTGGCGAGCAATTGAAGGACGAGACCAATCGGACGAGCCGGACGTTTTGAAAATAAGAACGGCCATCTGCGTCTTGCATCCTATGGATAGTGGCGCTACTGCCGAAACATTGGAGTACTTTTTTGAATTTTGGCGGCAAGCAGGCTTGGCGCAAGCTGAGCTTGAGGCCGCTGCTCGGAACAGGTATGGAATTTGAGGTGGCTTCAAGTGGCCAGAAGCAGTCGTTCATCTCATGGGACGACAATGTCGCTAGTTGGATGGTGGTGGCGCTATTCATTTCGCGCAACATTGCGGCCTGGCTCCACGCTGTGCCTACCAGTAGCGCCCTTGTGGCAGTGAACTGATCCATGGGTGTTATTGTTATCGGTCTTCTTGACCCCAAACATCCGCCCTCGGCCGAAAACCTGTCCTGGGCCAGTATCGATGATGCACTATGGCGTGTGTTTGGCGCCATTTTCGATGAGGTCTTGAGTTCCAACCATGAAATATTGTCCAGCATAACAAGCGGAGAATTCATCACCCAGGAGGTGTATTCCTTTCAATTGCTAGGCGCCGAAGACTTTCTGATCGCCATCACCAGCCTGCGGGAATTCTTTGCTGATTTTACGCAGGAAGAAACTCCGCGTGATATCGCAGCCTGGGTTTGGAGAGCAGATATTGAACCGTTGCTGATCCCAGATTACCGCTATGCCCGTTTGATCGCAGGCCGATAAAAGACCTGACCGGCCCGCCGCCTAGTCTATGTGTATGCCATCTTCCGTATACGAAAATTTGGCCGACTCGCCCATACACTCCCCCTGCGGCTCGTCCGCCACATAGCGGCATTCGCTTTCCAGGCTGCCATCTTCGTTCCAATGCCGCGTCCAGCCCTGGCGCTCGCCATCCACGTACTCGATCAGCTGGCGCGGCTTGCCATCGGCATACCAGGAACGCAATGCGCCCTCCTCGCGGCCGCCCTCGTTCCACTGTTTCTGCACGAGCAACACGCCTTGGGGGCTGAAGCGCTGTTCGCTGCGCAGCACGTAATGGCCGCTGTGCGTGCGCTTGCTGGCGACCTTGCCGTCCGGATAATATTCGACGCTGTCGCCGGCGGGCTTGCCGTCCACATAGCTTGCCGTGCTGCGTACCTTGCCATCCGGGAAATAGCCGGTGCTGGGACCCGTCATGATGCCACTCACATACTGGCTGCGGCTTTCCACGGTGCCGTCGGGATAGAACAGCAGCAGCTCGCCGTCCGTCTCGCCCTTGACCCGCGTCATGCGCGTGCGAAGCTTGCCGTTTTCATCGAACGTTTCCACCACACCATCGGCGCGGGCGCCGTTGCGGTAGGTGCGCGACTCGATCAGCTTGCCACTCTGGTGATAAGTCTGCTCTTCGCCTTCCTGCACGCCATTGCGCCAGCTGCCGCGCAGGGAAACCTGGCCGTCCGGGTAATAGCGGGTCTGCATGCCCTCTTGCACGCCGCGTCCGTCCTGCTCCACCTGCATTTCCAGCTGACCATGCGGGTAATACATGCTGTAATTGCCCACCAGCTTGCCGCGCAGGTAATCGGGGCCGTCGACTTGGCCCGACAGCCGCGTCGGCTCGCCTTCGCGCACGTGATAGATCTCGACTTGCCAGGTGCCCGGCGTCTTGCCGGGCGGCAGCGGAACGACGAGCGCATAGCGCGCATGTTCCTTCACTTCGCCGCGCGACAGATGGTGATTCAAATACAGGCGCGCCTTGCCGTCCGCACACGCTTGCGGCTCGCAGCCGCCCAGTTTGCTAACTTCGGGCATGGCCGCCGCTGCGCCCGGCGCCGGACACGACAGGATGCGCATCAGCAAGGGCGTCGCGTCACGTATCAGCGGCGCCAGCTGCTGCTTCATGGCCGCGTATTGCGCCGCATCCAGCCCGACCGAGCGGGCATCCATGCGCACCTGGCGCCCGCCGCAACCGCTGTCGCTGGCCAGGGTCAGCACGTCGCCGCCGGGTGCCGCCGCGATGGCGCTGACGACCTGCCGCTGCTCGATCTCGGCGCTGGCCAGCGCCGGCCACAGCAGCATGGCGCCAAGCACGTGCTTCACAATGCGCGCCATGCCTGCTCCTTGCGTTCGATTTCCGGTGATGGCAGTGCCTCTTCGCAATCGCCCTGCGCCTTGCCGGCCACATACTGGCATTCGCTGTGCAAGCTGCCGTCCTGGCGCCAGCGGCGGCTCCAGCCGTCGCGCCGGTCGTTCGCATACTCGATCGATTGCTCGGGCTTGCCGCTTTCGTACCACGAACGCGATGTGCCCTGCTCGCGCAATTGCTTGTCCCAGCGTCGTTCCAGCACCAGCACGCCCTGCGGACTGTAGCGCTGCAGGCTCAGCAGCCCGCCCTTGTCGCCGTACCGCTGGCGGCTTTGCACCTTGCCGTCGGGATAGAACTCCAGCGCTTCCCCGACCGGCAAATCGTCGACCTGCGTCATCCTGGCGTGCACGGCGCCATCGGGGTAGTAATGCGTCGTCACGCCATTGGACTTGCCGTCCTTCATTTCTGAACGGCTGGAGATTTTTCCATCCGGGAAATACGTGAGCATCTCGCCTTCCATCTTGCCGCCACGCAAAGTGTAGCTGGTGCCGGGCTTGCCATTTTCATCGAAGGTTTGCACGGGCCCGTCCAGGCGCTGGCCGTCGCGGTAGCGGCTCGTCTCGCTCAGCTTGCCCGTCGCGTGATAGCGCTGGTGCTCGCCCTCGGGCATGCCATGGCGCCAGTTGCCGCGCAGCTCCAGCGTGCCATCGGGATAGTACTTGCTGCCGATGCCGTGTTGCCGGCCTTGCCCATCCTGCGCCACCTGTTTCTCGATCTTGCCATTCGGGTAATACGTGACATAGCCGCCCACCAGCTCGCCGGAGGCATAGTCGGCGCGGTTGACCTGGCCGGACAGGCGCAGCTTGTGGTCGGCGACGCTATAAATATCGACCTTCCACGTCCCTGGCAGCTTGCCTTTCGGCAAGGGCAACAGCAGCACGTTGGGCGCTTTTTCCTGCTCGATGGGGTAGAAACCTTCGTGCAGGTACAGCCGCGCCCGGCCATCGGCACAGGCGGCTGGCGTGCAGGCGGCGATCTGGCGCACGATGGGCACGCTTGCATCCTCGGGGCATTTTTTCAGGGTGACGAGCATGGGCGTCTTGCTGCGGATGTGCCGGGCCAGATCGGCTTTCAGCGCGTCGTACGGCGCCTCGTCCAGATTGACCGAGCGGGCATCCATGCGGATCTGCTTGCCGCCGCAGGCCGTCGTGCCGGCAATCGTGAACACGTCGCCGCCTTCGCTGTCGGGTTCGACGGCCATGCTTGTCAGCAGTTGACGCTGCACGATGTCCGCCTGCGCCAGACCCGGGGTCAGCAGGCAAGCGCCAAGCAGCGCACATAAGGTCTTGATTTTCATGCTATTCCTTTAATTTTCCGTCGTGGCGGCCACGCCGGCCGGCACGAAGCTGACCCGGCCGTTACGATAGCGCACCAGCACCACCACCTTGGCCTCCCGCAATTGACCGTGCTGCACGGCCGGCAAGTAGGTCCAGCGCTTCACGCTGTCGAGCAGCACCTTGTTGAGCATCGGCTCCATCGGCAACTCGGCCGCCGCATAGCTGAGCGTGCCGTCGGCCGCAATGGTCAGGGTCAGGCGGTTTTCACCCGTTGCATGCTGTTCGTCCAGCACGCCGTAAGTCACGGTCGTCATCGTCTCGCGCTGCACGCCGCCGGCCTGGTCGCGCAAGGGCGGCATGGCCTTGAGCCTGGCCGCCAGCAGCGCGCCATCGGCCAGCGCCTTGTCCCAGCGCTTCTGGTAATCCCACCCCTGAACCAGGCGCAGCATCTTGGCGTTCAGGTCCATGCGCTGCATCGTGCGGACGACGCCATTGTCGGCCGGTTCGCCCGGTTCCGCCGGTACGGCGTTCTGCACGGCATAACGGTAGGCCGTCAGCTGCGCCAGCGCCACCATGTTGACGGCATCGCGCTCGTCGCCGCCACGCAGCAGCGCCGTCGCCGCGATGCCCAGCCAGGCCGTGCCATCGGTCGGGCGTGCCCACAAGGCTTGCTCGAAGTACTGGCGCGCCGCCTGCGGTTCGTTCAGGCTCAGGTGCATGCGCCCCATGGCCGCCGCCACCAGATGGTCGCGCGGGTTCGCTTGCAGCAAGTCAAGGTAGTTAGCCACCAGCGCCGGCTCATAGCCAGGCACCCAGCCCAGGCCTTCCAGCAAGGACGCACGCAGCTGCGCCTGGACGGGGTCGCCGCCGTAGACAGACGATTTTTGCTCTCCGGCACGGTACAACAGTTGCAAGCCCCGCGTGACGGCGTCATCGTCGCCCTTGCTGACCGCTTGCGACAGGCTGCGCACGGCCTTGCGCGCATCGGACGGCTGGAAACCGGCCGCCTTGCGGGGGCGCCAGCTGAATACTTCCAGGCTAGCCGCCTGCTCGGCTTGGGCCTGCATCGCGGCCTTGTCCTTCGCCTCGTCGGGCGACGAGGTCCAGGCCGTAAAGCCGATCAGGAACAGCACGATCAGCAGCACCACAACGGCCCAGCCCTTGCCCGTGATGCCGCCCCCCGTGTTGCCCGCCACGGGGATGAAGACGGGCGCCTGGCCCGGCGCCGTATGGTGCGCGCCGCGCTGCTGCGGCAACGATGGCTGTTGCAGTTGCATCTGCTGCGCCTGCACCGAGGCTTGCGCGGCCGAGGCTATGACCTTGTCGCGCGCGCAGGCCGCGCAGCCCTGGCCCGCAAAATGCTGATGTTCGGGATTCACGGCGCACACTGTCAACTTGCCGCCGCTGCGCTGCGCATAGCCTCGCAGCAATTGCGCCCAGTCGGCCGCCGATGGCCGCTGGGAGTTTGGCGACTGGGAAAACGCGCGGTCGAACATGGCGCGCAATTCGGGCGGCATCAGCGCGTGGCCGCTGGTGGCGTTGGGCGCCATGTTCTTGTGGCGCTTGGCGCCATACGCGTAATAACCATCGCGGATGCGCCCGGGAATGTCGGTGGGTGCCTGCGCATTGCCGGGCCGCCCGCTGTACGGGTGGATGCCGAAGTTGAGCAACTGAAAGATGACGACGGCCAGGGCGAAACGGTCTTGCGCCAGCTCCGTGCCCGCAGGCATGCCCTTGCGCTGGAATTCCGGCGCCAGGTAGTCGGCCGTGAATTGCTCGGCAGGAAAACGCTCCGCATGGCCCTGGATGCTGAAACCGTCGCAATCGAGCATGGCGATGTACAGCGAATCGCGGTAAAAGCGCAGGTTCACGGGTTTTAAGTCGACCACGTAATGCTGCTGCTGGTGCAGCGCGTCGAGGACGGCGGCCAGATTGGCGGCCAGGGTCAGCTTGGGACCGAGTCCCGTGGGCAAGCCCGCCGCGCGCGCTTGCCGCTCCTGCATGATCTGTTCCAGCTCGGCCGTCTGCGCCATGTCCAGCAGGGGCATGACGAAACCGGCGAAGCCGTCCTGGCCGTCGAACACGGCCGCTTGCGGCCACGCGATCTGCACATAGCGCTTGCCGTTTTCCACTTGATCGGGCAATTCGGGCGACAGTTCCAGCATCGCTTCGAGCTTGCGCCGGTTGGCGGCCCGGTCCAGGTGCGGGTGGTACAGCTTGGCCACCTGCGCGGGCGCGCCGGGCAGCAGGTACACGCTGCCCGCCCCGCCGCTTTTAATCAGTTTGCCCAGTACCAGGCTGCGGACTTTATCGAGCCATATCTTGCCGCCCGGACTCAGACCGGGCGTGACTCCCTGCTTCCGGCTCATGCGCGCAAGGCCAGCAGCAGGGTCTTGTCGTCGCCGGTGATCTGGTGCGTGCGCGGGTCGGCCAGGGTGGACGCCAGCGCCGTATTGCCCAGCTCGCTGCTCTCGACCGTGCGCAGATAGCCTTGCACGGCATCCATGAACGGCGCGTACAGCGCTGCATTGTTCTTGCTCATGGCAAAGGGCATGCAGCCATCCGACATCAGCACGACGCCGCGCACGGCTTGCGGAATCGCCAGCAGGCGCAGCTGTTCGCGCCAGCGCTCGCCACTGATGAAATATGTTTCGTTGGCGTATTCGCCGTTCGCAGGCAGCGAGATCAGTTCGCCGCCGTCCATCAGTTGCGCCACGCCCAGGCCGTCGCCCAGGTGGAAGAAGAAGCCGGCCTCTTGCCCCATGACCACGCCCACCACCGTGCTGGCGTAGTCGTCGAGGGTGGCGTTGGCGGCGCGGGCGATGTCGTCGAGCGCAGCGCGGATCTGCGTCAGGGTGCCCGCCAGCGCGCCGTCATGCAGATCCTGCACGGTGGCGCCCTGCTCCAGCCGTCCGGCCAGCGCTTGCACGGTTTGCGCGGCAACAAACTGCGCGCCCTGCTCGCTGAGCCTGGCAGAACCGGCGCCGTCGCAGACGACGGCCACCAAAACGTCGTTCACGACGGCGTGCGCGTGCGCGTCCTGGCAAGGGATGTCTTTATCCAGGTGCGCCTTGCCCGTGACGGAGGCGCCGAACACGCGCCACTGCTGCTTTGCTATTGCCATGGATCAACGGGCTTTCACGTACTCACGACAGACCAGCCGTCCGTCGACGCCAGCTGCGCCTGCGCGCCGGGGCGCGACTGCGACACCACCTGCATGCTGGCGCTCAGCCACAGGAACAGCTCGCGGAACTGCAAGCCTTTCAGCTGCTTGACGCCCCGTTCGCCACGGCTGGAAAACTGCCCCAGCGTATCGATGTTCGCATGGTCGCCTACGGCGATGGGGAAGATCGCCACTTTATTCGCCTGTTCAGCCGCGCGCGCCTGCTCGGCGCCACGCTGCCAGCGGTCCGTCGGCTCGCCGTCCGACATCAAAAACAGCCACGGCCGCGTGTACGCCACGCCCGCCGCGCGGAAGCGCTGCTTTTCCTGCTCGATCTCGGCCAGGGCCAGCTCCACGGCCGCGCCAGTCGGCGTGGTGCCGTTCGCTTCAAGCCGGGGCGCCGTGAAATCCATGGCGTCGCACCAGGTGCTGGCCACCACGGCTTCATCGTGGGCGCCGTATTGAATCACGAGGATGCGCACGCGCTTGGCGGCGATCACATCGGACTTGAGTTCCTGTTCCAGCAAGGCCAGGCCATCGTTGAGCAGCGCGACGGGTTCGCCCGCCATGCTGCCGGAGCAGTCGAGCACGAGCACCAGCGGCGTGCGTTGTTCGGTGTTGTCGACCAGGGCGACGTCAGGGATCATTATGGATGTCATGTACTTTTGATAGAGTTGCAAAATAGCCTAGGCCCGAAGCTTACCCTATGGATATGTTTTCCATGCGTCCGATTGCTGCGGATGACACCCTGCGCTATCAAATACCTGACAAAAGCTCTAGCTTGCAATGAAAGCAACAAGGTCGTACACTGCGCCATTCTGCCCCGACGCTGGCGGCCACCCATTTACTGACGTTTTGGAAAAATAATGCAACAGAATCCTGAAATGGACTATGTCGGCTTTTGGCCACGCGTTGGCGCGACGTTGATCGACAGCTTGCTCTTGCTGATTATCATCATGCCGATGCTGATAGCCATATATGGCCGAAGCTACTTTTCGACCGATTCCTTGTTTCGTGGCCCGGCCCACTTCATGATTTCATGTGTCATGCCGCCACTGATTCAATTGGCGTTTTGGATTACCTTGTCTACAACACCTGGCAAGATGGCCATCGGCGCGATCATTGTCGATGCGAAGACGGGCAACAAGCCTTCTGCCTGCCAGTGTGTCAAACGCTGTCTCAGTTCTTACCTGTCCGCGCTACCGCTTTACCTGGGGTTCTTTTGGATTGGCAAGGACTCGCGCAAGCAGGGGTGGCATGACAAGATCGCTGATACGGTGGTGATACGGCGCAAGACCGCTGCAGTGCCGGCCTCTCCTGGCCTGCCATTGCAATAAGCAAACTTGATGATGATACCTCTCGCCAACTTGGACGAACATGCCCTTCGGGAAACGCATCAAGAGCTGTTTCGCCAGGTCGTTAAGGGAAAGTGTCAAGCTCCTGTCCGAAATGCAACGGCGTGCTTTGACAGCGAAAACCGTTGCGTTGCTGGAACTTAAATTCTGTCCGCGAGAAACAGAAGATTACGACGAACCGGCCAGCATCGGCGGGAGCATACGGGGGAACCTCCACGTTTTGCTCGACGCGGACATCCTTGCCGTCTTTTACCGTATGAATGACGATATTCGCCGTCATTCCCGCTTGCCACACGCGGGGAATGGCAAGGCACAGGTATAGCCGCCGCCGCCCTGGCCAGCGTCCAGATAGCCCGCTTCCGCAGTGGTGCCATTCTGCAAGGTCACCTCATAACTGCCTATCCCGTGATCGGTATGGTTGTAGCCGCTTAAATTCACCGTCAACTCATGGCTTTCCTTGCCCATTGCCGCCTGTGAAACCGCCATGCAAAGACACAGGAAACCGATCAAAAGCGGTCTCATCGACAAAATACTGCTGGTCATATGACTTCCTCGATCAGCATGGCATGCGACTCCCGTCCCATGCCCTGAGTTTATATTTATGACAATATTTTATTGTATCGGGGAATGTTAATCCGGGAGCACGATTACATCGGCGGCGGCGCATTGCGGTGGGGCAGCGTTTGTACTATCTTGATAGTTGCCCAGGACAGAAGGCAGCGAACAGACCTTCCTCACAAAGGTGGGACGAATCGCTGCGCAACACCGCCCTTACCCAGTTCCGCACCTGCGCGCCTGCGGCACATTGATGTAGTCAGGATTGGGGGCAAGCATGGACACAGGTACAGCAACGGCGGATGTGGGGAAACTGATCGCCGCCATGTACGACTCGGCCTGCGGCGCGGGCGACTGGCCGCAGCTCGACAGCTTTGACCTGAGCGGCCAGCAATGGCAGGAACTCTTGCCGCATCTGCAACGCGCCCTGTGCCTGCAGCAGCGCCTGCGCGAAGCCCAACTGGCCAGCCACTGCGCGCTGGCGGCGCTCGACGCCATGGGCGCCATCGTGCTGGTGCTCGACGCCAACCTCGGACTGCGTTTCGCCACGCCCGCCGGCCACGCCTTGCATGCGGCGCAACTGGCGCACGCCGCGCCGCCCGACCTGGCGCGCGCCGTGCGCATGGTCATCGCCAGCACCGGCGGCGCAGCGCAATGCCAGTCGCTGCGCCTGGCGCGCAAGCAGCAAGGTCCCCTGGCCCTGACAGTCACCCCGCTTGCCGATTGCCAGCCCCCATGCGCGCTGCTGATCGCGCGCGATCCCACCCAAGCGAGCACGTCTGTCACTGCCTTGCGGCAGCTGTTCGACTTGACGCAAGCCGAAGCGCAAGTGGGCAAGGCACTGGCGCAAGGGGCCACCATCGAGGAAATCGCCGCGCGCGGCGGCATCAGCGTCAATACCGTCAAGACGCATCTGCACCACACCTATTTGAAGACCGACACACGCCGCCAGGGCGAGCTGATCGCGCTGATCCACGGCGCCACGGCGCACCTGACCGTGTTGGATGCCTGAGGCCGTGTCATCCGATCGGATGATGTGCGCGGCATCTTGCCTGCCTACACTGGCAAGACCGGGCGCCCCCGCCTTGCCAAGGTCACCACGGCGCATGCGGGCCACCCGGCGCGATTTCCCTGGCATCGACAACAATATCGCCGCGCCGGCAGCGGACGGCATCAAAGTTCAAGGATGGGTAGAAAAATGAAAACATGGATCTTGGCCGGCACCCTGGGCATCTGCGCCCTGCTGGCAAATGCACAAACGCTTCCCGACAGCCAGACCGTCGTCATTCCAGGCGGACGCATGCAGACGATCGAACTGCCCGCCCACAGGCACTTCATGAGCGCGCAAGAATTTTCTCCGTTCCGCGGCGGCTATGAGTTGTCGAACGGCCAGGTGCTCCACCTGCGCAATATAGGCAGCATCGGCGCCATGATGTATGCGCGCATCGATGATCAGGAAGAACACCGCATCGTCGCCAGCGGCAGCAACAGCTTCGTGGCACTCGACCGGCAACTGGCCATGCGCATCGACTTGCGCGACGATGGCAGCGTGGGCGGCGAAGTGCTGATGGTGGTGCCGGCCGAAAAACTGGCCAGCGGCGACATCGTGCCCCCCCATGTGCAAAGCATGAGCCTGGCATCGCGCTGATGCAGCAAGCCGCCTTCCGCATGGGTGACAGCCATGAGCAAGCAATATTCTGTGCAACAGCAAAATGCGCTGACCCAGGCCGCCATCAGGCAGACGGCGGCCTGGTGGCGCGCCCGCCCCTTGCCGGACGCCTTGCGCCAGTGCGCGGCCAGCCATGGCGTGGCGCTCGAGGCGGCCCTCATGCTCGACCTGCAACTGGCCTGGCCCGGCATGCCCGCCGTCTACGGCAAGCTGCTGAGCGCCGACGGCCACTTCATCCATTTCGAGATGGATCTGGACGACAAGCTGCGCCCCCTGCCCGGCAGCGTGGCGTGGGACGACATCAGCGCCGGCTACGACCTGGCCGCACACAAGCGCGGCACGGGCGTGGGCTATGGGGTGTTGTGCAAGAAAGTGCTGCAGGAATTGAATCGCGGCGCGCCCTAGCCGAACCGCTGCCGGCACATGCTATGATCGGCGCCCCGATCATGAGACAGATGGCAACGGCACATGCAACACTCACCCGGCAACAATCCGCTCTCGACGCTGCTGCGCGGTGGCCTGCGCCTGCTGGCCTGGCCCCTGCTGGCTCTGGTCAGCGCCGCCTGCACCAGCACCACGCGCCATCCGGCCAGCGAGCCCACGCAAGTCATCCTGCGCTTTACCTATGACGACGGCAAGCCGATGCGGCATGACGATTACCTGGCCCAGGCGCGCCAGCAAACATACATCAAGCGCTGCAGCAAGATAGGCAGCACCACTGTCTGCGACGTCGGCTCGGATCCACTGTTCATGGGCGGCGACGCCCCGCTGGACGCCAACGGCGAAGTGCGCGTTACCCTGCACTCTACCGGTCCCATCGGCAACAATCCGACCACGCATTGCATCAAGGGCAAAGGCTACGTCTTTGATTCCGGCGACTGGAAGCGCGGTCCCTTCAGCCCCGGCCAGGTGATCGAGATCCGCTACAGGATACGCGAAGTGGACATGGCGTGCCCCTGGTCGTCGGGCACGCCGCCGTGGTGGGACAAGAGTTAAGCCAGCCGGGGCCGGCTGGCCTGGCTTTACTGCAACTCGAACTCCGCTGGAGTCAAGCCCAGCTCGCGCGCGATCTTGCTGGCAACGCGCTGCTCATTGGCGTCGAAATTGCCGTCCGACGAAGCGACGGCGATAATCATGCGCACCAGCAGGCGCGACGCCTCCACATTCGACTTCATCTTGCCCAGCGCCTGATACGCCTTGGCTTCGCCGATATCTTTGTCGAACTCCAGCTGGCCGACATAGTCCTGGAAAGCCTTGATCACGTCCGCGGTGGTAAACACCGATAGCGCGTCATTGCTTTCAATAAACTTCACCATCTTCTGCTTCTCTTCCGCACTGACGCTGCCGTCGGCCATGGCGATCAGGGCCGAGCCCGCCATCGCGGCGTTGAGGAAATCCTTGTTCTTGTACTTCAGTGCCTCGGTTTTCAGTTCGCTTGCCTTGGACTTCAGCTTGCTCAGAAAGGAATCGAAACTCATGGCGTACCTCCGGGTTGGTGTGGGTGCGGCAGCGCTCTCCGTTGCCACTCCCACCCAACTGAGGGCGCATGCCTGAATTGCAAGCGGCGGGAACAAGCCTTGCCTCCGATGAAAGCATGGCAAAACCCAGAACAAGGGCCGGGGTCAGACCCGTCGGGTCTGACCCCAGTTTCTGCCTTGGGGTGAAAAACTGCCGACAGCATACAAACACACAAATCACGACGAAAACGAGTTAACTTGAAAATTGCCATATTTGCAGTTGAAAAATAAATAATTTCATGGCAGCATGGAATTACATTTTCCATACTGCAAGGTTGTGATGGACAAGCAATTGCTGTTGATTTGCGCGCTGACGTTCATCATCCACATCATCGCCACCCTCGCCTACTCCGTGCGCATCGCCGGCATCCGCGCGCGGCGGCTGACCCTGTTCAGCATCCTGATGCTGGTATCGCGCCCCTTGAATTCCTTCCAGCGCGCCTTCTTCCGCGCCTTCGAGCACTTCCAGGTGCACAGGTCGGTACCGAAACTGCTGCTGCACGCCGTCTTCAAGGGCGGCTTGTCCTGCCTCAAGACCTCCGCCAGCCTGCCCAAGCCCGCCAACGTCACAGGCCTGCACCAAAAATCCGGCGTCTCCGTCTCCAGCGTCCTCGCCACGGCCCTGTGGACGGTGGGCGCATCGTTGTCCATCTTACACCGCCGCCCTGTATGCGGGCATGCTCGACCCCAGCGTGCGCGTCACCTCCAGCACCCTGTCATCGATCATCAACGGCGGCGCCACCATCATGATGGCCGTCTTCATCGGCACGTGGTGTCGGGCATGACGGATGACGTCATCGAGGGCAAGATCGAAGAATCGCAATTCCGGCGCGCGGTGGTGTGGCTGGTGGGGAGCAGATTGGCGGGGACGCTGATTGCGCAGTTTTTGCTGGTACCGTCGGCGGTGGTGATTGTGGGGGTGGCGAAGGCTGTGTAATCAATTAAGAGCACTCACACACTTGCTTTCAACATTCAACCTTCAACCTTTACTAATCGCGCTTCCGACTTCAATTAACAAGAAATAATACAAAAGGAAATTTCAAATCGAAAATAATATTAAAATTTAAGAAGGCCAAATTAAAACAATCAATACCGCATGGAAAAACACAAACAAAATAAGAGGAAATTCGTGAAAATAATTTCATTATTTAATCACAAAGGCGGCGTCAGCAAGACAACGACAACTTTCAATCTTGGGTGGATGCTTGCAAGAAAAGGCTATAAAACACTGATAGTTGATGCAGACCCTCAATGCAATCTTACATCCCTTGTGATGGGCTATAGCTCAATTGATGATGCGGAATCTTTCTATGAAACAAATCCAAACTGCGATATCTATTCATGTCTCTTACCAGTAATTGATGGATCACTAGGGAAAGTTTTAACTGCAACCCCATTAAAAACAAAAAATAAAAATTTAAGTTTACTATGTGGAAATATTTCTTTATCTGAAATTGAGACTCAAATTAGTGTTGCACTAACTGCTAGCTCAGCGATTCCAGCAATTAGAAATATACCGGGATGTGTAGGCGCATTTATTAGGCAAACTGCTGAAGAATATGATTTTGATTACGTCTTAATAGATATGAGTCCAAGCGTAGGGGCATTAAATGAATGCTTATTGATGGCAAGCGATTATTTTATTGTACCAACCGCACCAGATTTTTTCTGTGCTCAAGCGATAAAATCACTAACAAAAGTCCTCCCACGCTGGAATGCTGAAGTTGAAAGATTTAGAGATGAAAAAATAATATATCCAATTCCAAAATCACCTCCAAGATTTCTAGGATTTATATCTCAAAAATATCGCCCACGAAGCGGCCTCCCAGCAAAATCATTCCAACGCTGGATTGACGTCATAAATTCTGAGGTAGCCAATTCTCTAGTGCCTGCGCTCACTCCTCTAAATATGAGCATTGATAGAACAATATTCTCCAACACAGTTGAGACAGACGAACCGTTCAATCTCGCAAACATTTCCGACTTCAACTCACTAATTGCACAATCTCAACAGCACAATGTACCTGTATTCGCATTAACAGATGCACAGATAGAGCAAAGCGGAAGAATATTAAACAACATGAAAGTAAGTCGCAGAAGGTTCAAGAAAGCATTTGAAAAATTAGCAAATGAAGTACACGAACTAGTCGTGAATTCATAAGTTGTATTTATGCTTCTTTATATATAAAAAAGCCGCTGTCTCCCGACAGCGGCTTTCTCATTCCTACCCCAGCAGCAGCGCCTTGAACCAAGACGCCGCGCCGCAAGTAACGTCACTAATTACCCCACAAACTTCCGCGCATTCCTGAACATGCGCATCCAGGGCGAATCCTCGCCCCATGCTTCAGGGTGATACGACTGTTGGACTGACCGGAACACGCGCTCCGCGTGCGGCATCAGCACGGTGAAGCGGCCGTCTGGCGTGGTGACGGAGGTGATGCCTTCCGGCGAGCCGTTCGGGTTGTACGGATACGCTTCGGTGGCGGCGCCCTTGTTGTCCACAAAACGCATGGCTTTGGTGACCTGGGTGATGTCGCCCGTTTGCGAGAAGTCGGCGTAGCCTTCGCCGTGGGCGATGGCGATGCCGGCCTGGGTGCCGGCCATGCCGTTGAAGAAGATCGATGGGGAATCCATGACTTCGACCATGGCAAAGCGGCCTTCGAATTTCTCCGACTTGTTGCGCGTGAACTTGGGCCAGGCGTGGGCGCCGGGGATGATGGATTTCAGGTTGCTCATCATCTGGCAGCCGTTGCAGATACCCAAGCCGAAGCTGTCCGTGCGGTTGAAGAAGCGGGCGAACTGTTCCGCCAGGCTGGCGTTGAACAGAATCGTTTTCGCCCAGCCCTCGCCCGCGCCCAGCACGTCGCCGTACGAGAAGCCGCCCACGGCGATGACGCCCTGGAAATCGTCCAGTTTCACGCGGCCCGCAATCAGGTCGCTCATGTGCACGTCGACGGCCGTGAAGCCTGCCTGGTGCATCACGTAGGCCGTCTCGATGTGCGAGTTGACGCCCTGCTCGCGCAGGATGGCGACACGCGGACGCACGCCGGTGGCGATGAATGGCGCGGCGATGTTGTCGTTCTGGTCGAACGTGACGATCGGCGACATGCCCGGGTCTTGCACGTCCAGCAGGCGGTCGTATTCGGCGTCCGCGCAGGCCGGATTGTCGCGCAGACGGGCGATGCGCCAGCTCGTTTCGCTCCACAGGCGGTGCAGGTCCGCGCGCGGCTGGGTGTAAATCAGCTTGGCGTCGCGCGTGAATTCGATCACGTCGCGGTCGTTCAATTTGCCGATGATATGGCTGCAGGCGCCCAAGTTAAACGTGCGCAGCACGTCCATGACGAGCGACTTTTCTTCCGCGCGCACCTGGATGACGGCGCCCAGCTCTTCGCTGAACAAGGCACGCAGGGTCAGTTCGTTGCGGCGTTCCGCCACCTGGCCGGCCCAGTTCTTGGCGTCGCCCCAGTCGCTCGAATGCTCGCCTTCCATGGTCAGCATGTCCAGGTTGACGGACATGCCCGTGTGGCCGGCGAAGGCCATTTCCGTCAGGGTGGCGTACAGGCCGCCGTCCGAACGGTCATGGTAGGCCAGCAGCTTGTCGTCGCTGTTGAGCTTCTGGATGGCGGCGAAGAAGCCTTTCAGGTCTTCCGCGCTGTCTACGTCCGGCGTTTCATTGCCCAGCTGCTGCAACACTTGCGCCAGGGCCGAGGCGCCGAGGCGGTTCTTGCCGCGACCGAGGTCGATCAAGATCAAGGACGTATCGCCTTGGTCCGTTTTCAGCTGCGGCGTGAGCGACTTGCGCACGTCCGTCACTGGCGCGAACGAGGAAACGATCAGGGACACCGGCGACGTGACGGATTTCGCCGCGCCCGTGCTCTCGTCTTTCCACGTCGTGCGCATCGACAGCGAATCCTTGCCGACGGGGATGCTGATGCCCAGCGCCGGGCACAGGTCCATGCCGACGGCTTTCACCGTGTCGTACAGGGCCGCGTCCTGGCCAGGCTGGCCGCAGGCGGCCATCCAGTTGGCGGACAGCTTGATGTCGGAAATGTCGGCAATCGCGGCGGCGGCGATGTTGGTGACGGCTTCGCCCACGGCCATGCGGCCGGAAGCTGCTGCGTCGATGACGGCCAGCGGCGTGCGTTCGCCCATGGCCATCGCTTCGCCCAGGTAGCCCTCGAAGCTCATGGTGGTGACGGCGCAATCGGCCACCGGCACTTGCCATGGTCCCACCATCTGGTCGCGCACGGTCATGCCGCCCACGCTGCGGTCGCCGATGGTGATCAGGAACGATTTGTCGGCCACGGTCGGCAGCAGCAGCACTTTTTGCGCTACGTCCACCAGGTCCATGCCCGTCAGATCGATGGCCGGGAAATCGTTGGCCACGTGGACCACGTCGCGCTGCATCTTTGGCGGCTTGCCCAGCAAGACGTCCATCGGCATGTCGACCGGCTCGTTGCCCAGTTCCGGATCGATCAATTTGAGTTGACGCTCTTCGGTGGCCACGCCCACGGCGGCGAACAGGCAGCGTTCGCGTTCGCACATGGCTTTGAACAGTGGCAGGCTTTCCGGCGCGATGGCGAGAACATAGCGTTCCTGCGATTCATTGCTCCAGATTTCCTTCGGCGCCATGCCCGACTCTTCCAGCGGAATCTTGCGCAGGTCGAAAATCGCGCCGCGCTTGGCGTCGTTGGTGATTTCCGGGAACGCGTTCGACAAGCCGCCCGCACCCACGTCGTGGATCGAGATGATCGGATTGTCCGCGCCCATTTGCCAGCAGGCGTTGATGACTTCCTGGGCGCGGCGTTCCATTTCAGGATTGCCGCGCTGGACGGAATCGAAGTCCAGGTCGGCCGTGTTGCTGCCGGTGGTCATCGACGAGGCGGCGCTGCCGCCCATGCCGATGCGCATGCCCGGGCCGCCCAGCTGCACCAGCAGGCTGCCGACGGGGATGTCGTTCTTGTGCGTGTGCTGCGCCGAGATATTGCCGATGCCGCCCGCGATCATGATGGGCTTGTGGTAGCCGAACACGGAATCTTTATCCGCACCGACGTTCTGCTCATACGTGCGGAAGTAACCGCCCAGGACCGGGCGGCCGAATTCGTTCGAGAACGCGGCGCCGCCCAGCGGGCCTTCGATCATGATCTGCAGGGGCGACGCGATGCGTTCCGGCTTGCCGTATTGCTCCGCGTCCGCACGGCCAGCCAGCGGCGCCGTCACGGAAGCGGCCGTTTCCCAGCTGCGCACGGCGTCCGGCAGCGACAAATTCGACACGGTGAAACCCGTCAGGCCGGCCTTCGGCTTGGCGCCGCGGCCCGTTGCGCCTTCGTCGCGGATCTCGCCGCCCGCGCCCGTGGAGGCGCCAGGGAATGGGGAGATGGCCGTCGGGTGGTTATGCGTTTCCACCTTCATCAGCGTGTGCGTCAGTTCCGTCGATGCCGCGTATTCGTGGTTCGCACCGCGCGGGTAGAAGCGCGAGACTGTGGCGCCTTCCATGATGGACGAGTTGTCGCTGTAGGCGACGACGGTGCCCTTCGGCTGCAGTTCGTGCGTGTTCTTGATCATGCCGAACAGCGACTTGGGCTGCGCCACGCCGTCGATGGTCCAGTCGGCGTTGAAGATCTTGTGGCGGCAATGCTCGCTGTTCGCCTGCGCGAACATCATCAGTTCCACATCCGTCGGGTTGCGGCCGGCCTTGGTGAAGGCGGCATCCAGGTAGTCGATTTCGTCTTCCGACATCGCCAGGCCCAGTTCCGTGTTCGCCGTTTCCAGCGCGCGCTTGCCCTGCCCCAGCAAGTCGATCGACTCCAACGGACGCGCTTCCAGCGTGCGGAACAAGTCCTTGGCGTCGTCGGCGCTGCGCAGCACGGATTCCGTCATGCGGTCGTGCAGCAGGTCGGCCACGGCCTGTACTTGCTCGTCCGTCAGTTTGCCGGCGCCGATGGCGCTGCCCAGGATGCCCGATTTCAGGTTGATGCGGAAAGCGATGCCGCGTTCGACGCGCTTGATGTGCGCCATGCCGCAGTTGTGCGCGATGTCGGTGGCTTTCGAAGCCCACGGCGAAATCGTGCCGAAACGGGGGATGACGAAGAATTCTTCGGCAGCGCCTTCCGTATTGTCAGCCTGGGCCGGCTCGCCGTACGTCAGCAAGGCGCCAAGGCGCGTGCTGTCGTCGGCCGTGAGGGGCGCGCTGGCATCGATGAAATGGACATAGCGTGCTTGCACGGCAACGATCGCAGGCGAGACGGCTTGCAGTTGGCTTAACAGACGGTGGCTACGGAAATGGGACAGGGCATTGGAACCCGGCAGTATCAACATGATTGGAAGGTGGTTGATGCAGCGTGGCTGCGGGTTAAAGGTAGGTATGACAATATCTTTCGTACGGCAAATTTCCTTTGCGCGCATTATACCCGTTTTACCCCTGCTTTATTACCGGAACTTATGGCTTTGCGGCCATTTTGCCCCTGAAAGCGGCAGTTTTTGCCAACTTGCAACAACAGGATCAGGCAATCACATAGCGGTTCTTGCCCTGGCGCTTGGCCAGGTACAGCGCCTCGTCGGCCAGTCGGTAACTGTGGCTCAGCTCCTTGCCCCGGTCCAGCTCGGCCACGCCCACGCTGATCGACACGAACTGTGCCGCATGGAAAGCCTGGCTGACGGCGGCGACCAGGGCGCCGGCGAAGGCGCGCACGGCCTCGCGGTCACCCGCGTAGACGATGCCGAATTCCTCGCCGCCCAGGCGTCCGCACAGATGGCTTTGCGCCTTGTCCGCGATGATGGCGGCCGTGCGCATGAGCACCGCGTCGCCCGCATCGTGGCCCTGCTGGTCGTTGATGATCTTGAAATCGTCGATGTCGATCATCAGGAAATGCAGCATGCCGCCGTGGCTTGCGCCATGCATCTGCTGGGCGCGCTGCGTGAACATGCGGCGGTTGTTCAAGCCCGTCAGGCTATCTTGGAAGGCCAGCCGCGTCAATTCCACCTTGGCGTGATAGTTACGCAGGCGCAATAAGCTGAAGCTGACGTTCAGCGCCAGCCCGAACAGCACGCTGACGGCGATCATCAACGGCACCCAGGGCTGGTCGGGCAAGCCAGCGTTGACGGGATACAGGCCGTGGCCCACGTTCCACCACACGCCGGCCACCACGGCCAGGTAGCTGAGACCGCCATTGAAGATGGAAGCGATGGCCAGGGTCATGAAGACACCCACGGGCAAGACCCAGAAGCTGGCGTGGTGGACAGCATCGGCCATGGTGCGCAAGCCGAAGGTCAGCGCCAGCACGGCGCAGGCCCCCGTCATGGTCAGCACGGGCAAGGTGGTGCAGCGGGCGCGCACGGCCAGGCTCGCCAACATGCCCAGCAAGGCCAGCACGGCGTGCGTCAGGTTCGGATGGTAGGCCGGCGGCATCAGCAGCCAGGCCAGGCTGAAGGCGATGATGCCCATCACTTGCGTGATCAGGCCGACCCGGTGCAATTCCGCAAAATACGTATGCTGCTGTTCGCTGTTGCCGCCAAAGGCAAGGGGAACGGCAATGCGCCGCAAGGTAGACAGTTCAGGAACGCGCATGACGGGTATCGACACCAGAGAGGGATAAAGCGCCCGTTAAAGCCTTGCGCATGCCTTGCCGCGACGTGGTGCGGCATGCAACAGGTGTTGCATTTTAGAATACTATCACGGTAGTCAGGGAATGGCCGGAAAAACAGGCGCCCGCACCGTCGCAAGGGGCGCTCATGTCATGAAATACAACGCCGGACGGCGCTGGACGCGCCTGCCCTTGCGCACGGCACCCGATTGCATGCATTTTGCTGGCAGTGTCGGGCGGCTTTGCAGTATGCTGATAAAAAACAATACTGCCAGGCAGCTACATATAAGAAGAGTTCCCGCAAATGACCGAACAGATGAACGAGAGCTGAACCATGCCAGAAACTAGCGACTTATCTGTCCTGATCGTCGACCCGAACCCCAGCATGCGGGGCAATCTGCACAATATGCTGAACCAGGCCGCCATCACCAAGGTGGAATATGCCGTCAATGCCGGCACGGCCATCCGCTTGCTGATGAAGAAACCGTTCGACATCATCCTGTGCGAATACGACCTTGGCAGCGGCACGGATGGCCAGGATGGCCAGCAATTGCTGGAAGACTTGCGCCACCATAAGCTGATCGGCCTGTGGACGATCTTCATCATGCTGACCTCGGAAGCCATCCACAGCAAGGTGATCAGCGCAGCGGAGCTGACCCCGTCCGACTACATATTAAAACCGTTCACCGTCGACGTGCTGAGCGGCCGCATCGCGCGCGCCATCGAGCGGCGCGCCGTTTTTCTGCCCACGTATCAGCTGATCGACAAGGGCGACCTGCGCGAAGCCGTGAAAAGCTGCCGCGCGGCCGAACTGCAGCACCCGCGCCTGGCGGCCGATTTCGCCCGCCTGCGCGCCGAACTGCACATCAACCTGGACGAATGGAAGGAAGCGGAACAGCTCTACGCCGACATGCTGGCCACGCGGCCCATGGCTTGGGCGCACCTGGGCCTGGCGCGCACCCTGTTCGAACAGCAGCGCCACGAGGATGCGCAGGAAGCGCTGCTGGAACTGGTGGAGACCTATCCCCGCTTCATGGCCGCCTACGACTTGCTGGCGCAAAACCATGAAGCCATGGGCCAGCAACTGCAGGCCAAGAAAATCCTCGAGGACGCGGTGGCCATCTCGCCGCACATGGTGCGCCGCTTGCGCCACCTGGGCGGCATCGCCTTCGACACGGGCGACATCGGCGCGGCCGAACGAGCGTATAAACAGGTCGTGACGAAGGCGAAGTACTCCGAATTCCGCGACCCGGAAGACCACGTCAACCTGGTCAGAACGCTGGTGAAAAAGGGCGACGCGCCGCAAGCGAGCGGCGTGCTGCGCGACATGGAGCGCTCCCTGCGGGGCAGCGCCAACGTGGAAGCATGCCGCGCCATCTCGGCCGCCATGCTGCATGAACTGTCGGGCAACGACATCGCCGCCGCCACCGAACTGCAACTGGCCGCCGCCGCCCTGGACGACGCGCGGGGCCTGTCGACGCAGCTGAAGGTGGGCCTCGTGCAAAGCTGCCTGAAGAACAACCTGGAACAGGCCGCGTCCGACGTCATGATGAAACTCGTCAACGAAGCCGACAGCGACGTGACGATGGAAGCGGCCGTCGATGTCTTTGAAAAAGCGGGCCGCCACGACCTGGCGCAAGGCATGGGCCAGCAGATCACGAACCAGGTGCAGGAATTGATGCAGGATGCGGCCAGCAAGGCGGAAAGCGGAGAACTCAAGGGCGCCGTCTTCGTGCTGCGCCAGGCCCTGCGCAAGACGCCGGGCAACCTGCCCGTGCTGTTCGCCTCCGTCGAGGCCATCCTGCGCCAGCTCAACATGCTGGGCTGGGAAGCCCCGCTCGCTGAACAGGCGCAGCACCAGATGCAGGTGATCCGCAAGATCGACCCCAGGCATCCGCAGCTGGAGTCGCTCAAGCAGCAGTATGCGGCTACGCAGCACAAGTATGGTATTGCGACCTGACTCTTGCCTGCGCCCTGCCTGTCAATCGACAACAAGCCGTTCGACAAGGTGGGCCGTCCCATCGCCGCCGTTTGCGCAATTTGAATACTCTGTTTCAAAATGAAGCCCGCTCACGCATTCGGAGCGGGCGCATCCGTATAGTTCGGCAGTTGTGTGACGTCAGCCGTTAAGCGCACGGCCGCCGTCAACGATGATTTCGGAGCCGACGGTCCAGCGGGACTCGTCGGAAGCGAGGTACAACACCGCCTTGGCCACTTCCTTCGGCGTGCCGAAGCGGCCGAACGGAATCGTTGCGACAATGTCCTTGTTGAGTTGATCGCGGTAGGCATCCGGGATGCCGAGCTTGTCGTACAGCGGCGTTTCGACCGGGCCGGGACTGACGGCGTTGACGCGAATGCCGCGTGCCAGCAATTCGCCCGACAGCGTTTTCGACAAGTTCAGGAATGCGGCCTTGGTTGCGGCATATACCGATGAATGCGCCGAGCCCACGTGCGCGCTGACCGATGTGTTGAGCACCACCGATGCGGGGTTCGCTAACACTGGCAGCAGCGCCTGGATCAGGAAATAGGGACCCTTGACGTTGATGTCGAACGATCGGTTGAACATTTCCTCCGTCCACGCTTCGATCGGCTTCCAGACGGATACGCCAGCGTTGAGAAAGGCGATATCGAGCTGACCGTAGTGCGCCTGGACGGCTTGCGCCAACTCCTGTTGGGCGGCGACATTGGCGGAATCGGCGCGCAGCACGAGAACCTCGGCGCCGAGTTCTTTCCTCGCCTTCTCGATGGATTCCGGATTGACGCCGGTGACGATGACGCGTGCGCCTTCGGCGAGGAACTGCCTGGCTGTTTCAAGGCCGATGCCGCTGGTGCCGCCGGTGATAAGAGTACGTTTTCCTTGCAAGCGGGACATAAAATTCTCCTGTAGGTGATTCAGGGTCAACCAGCATTGGCTGACCTGCCGTGGGAAGAACTATGCGCTCATGCTTGAAATTCGATAAGATCGTATCTTTGCATATAATTCATGCTCAAATTGCATGAATCGGGGAGAGTAAGTTTGGACCGGTTTCTTTTGATGACATGCTTTGCGCGCGCTGTGGAGACGGGGAGCTTCTCCGCTGCCGGCCGCGACCTGGGCTTGGGGCAGCCCAACGTCAGCCGTCATGTGGCGGCATTGGAAGAGCATCTGCAGACGCGGCTGCTGCACCGCTCAACGCGCAAGCTTGCCCTCACGCCCGAAGGGGAACGCTACTATGCGGAAGTGCGGCGCATCCTTGACGCCGTCGACGAGTCCGAATCGTCCTTCAGGGAGAACGTCGATCCGTCCGGATTGCTGCGCGTCGCGTGCCCGACCGCTCTGGCGCATGCATTTGTTTTGCCGCATGTCCCCGCCTTCCTGGAGCGCTATCCCGGCCTGGCGCTCGATCTCCAGATCAATGATCGCTATGCGGGTCTCGTCGATGAAGGAGCGGAACTGGCAATTCGGATCGGCCATCTGGAAGACAGCGCCCTGCGCGCGCGGCGCATCGGCCTGTTCGAGCGCGTGTTTGTCGCCAGCAAGGGCTATCTCGCCAAACGCGGCGTGCCGGTCACGCCCGACGATCTGCGCGGGCACGATTGCGTGATCTACACCCTGCTGTCGTCGGGTGCCACATGGCGCTTCCGCGATACGGAAGTAGCAGTATCGGGAAAGGTACGGGTAAACTCACCCGAGGCCGTGCGCGAACTGGTCAATGCGGGACTCGGTATCGGACATGGGCCGCAGTGGCTGTTCGAGGAAGGACTCAGGAATGGCAATTTGCAGCTGCTCCTGACGGCGCACACTGCCCTGCCCGTCCCGGTTCAAATCGTCTATGTCGCAAACAGGCTGCTGCCAACGCGGGCCGTCGTGTTCATGGACTTCATCGCGGAAGCGTTTTCAAAGGTACCGGCACTGAACATCCGCTGAGCGGCCTCTGTCCGCCGCTTGCCGCCGCAAGCCAGAGCGGTGCCGTGAACACCCGTTCACGGCACAGGGCAAGGTTCGATCAGCGCGGGAGTTTATACCGTACCAGCAGCGTCGGTCCCTTGCCGCCGGATGGCGTCAGCAGAATCTCGTCACCGGGCTGCATCTCTTCATACATCACCGTGCAACAGGTCGGCATCGAGTGGCCGCGCGCCGGATACACGCCAACGTCCGTGTGCAGGGTCGCAGCGCGTACGTCCACGCTGGACTTGCCGGCCTTTCCTTCTTCTTGCAGCTGCTTGCGCAGTGCGGTGACGAAGTCCCCTTTGCTGAGCCTGGCAGGTGCCTGGCTGGCTGGCGGGCGAGTGCTTGCATCGTTTTTCATGGTAGTTTCTTTCAGTGTATACATTTCCGCCACTATATCATTCGCCCCTAGTGCAACGCGACCCGGGGGCGGAACGAGTCCATCGCCCCGGCCGGGGCAGCCGCGGCAGAGCGCCTGCTTCTGCGCGTGATAACGTCACAGTTGGCGACAACAGCCTGGCCCATCTTCTGCCGGGAGCGCTCGATGGGACCGGCGATTTTGCATGCTGATGATGCAGTTGCCATCAGAATCGGCGCGACATGGCGTCTGGCGTCTGGCCCAAGCAGAAGCTTGCGCTGGCCGCTTGACTTTAGCGTACTCCAAGGTGCTGCGACCACCGATAGAATCCGCCGCCACAAACGGCCATTCACGTTGAGGTGACAATGCGTGACTTTTCTCGCTTGATAATTCGTTATGCTCGTGGGCCGCTGGCGGCCAGCAGCGGACGCCCAACTCGCGACTTAAAGGAACTAAGTGGCCTATCATCTGATGATATTTAAACAGTCTACAGCGATTGAGCCAACCATCAATCTGTACTTGGGTTCCGCTCAGACCGTGTATCTCTATTGGGAAGCCGCTAGCTTCGATATCGGGCTGCCAACGATTAGTACAATTACAGAACGAGCTGATTCTGAGGCGGGATTCTGCCTTTCGGGTGCCACGCTTACTGCTTTTAAGGTGGAGTTGGAGATGCTATACAAACACTGGAATACATCACACAAAGGCCACGAATTGCCGCCTACGCATTGTGAACTGATGCGTGCAGTGATTTTAGCATTGGACGATGAGTCGTTTGACAACGCAACGCTGATGATTGCATAGCTCGCTGGTAGGATTTGAGAGTCCACTTTGGGGCGTAACCTGCCAACGACGGCAACCGGCCAAAAGCCGAAGCTCGCCGTGGCCGCAAACAACGTGTAGTCGTATAGAGGTTTGAAGATGCGAGATACATGCAGTATATGCAGTCGAAAACTGGACCAGAAAGATGACCCTCTATCAGTTGACTGTGGTGGCGACTGTTGGGGCTGCATCGGTGAAATTGAAGCAGACATGGGCGACGAGTATTCGTTAACCAAGGTAAGGGAGGAGTTTGCGAAAGGACTCCGCCCACGATGGGTTGATACGAGCTCCAATTTATCATCAGAGGTTAAGATATAACAAGACGGCAACCGGCCAGAAGCGGACGACTGACGTTACCCTTCATTACTCAATTTAAGTATGCCAAGTTACGTAAAAAGACACTGGGACGAGACTAGAGGTGACAGGTACGATGCATGGGGTACGTCCTGGTGGTACTTTGAAGTCGATGGTGCAGGCTGGGTTACCCGACAAATAGAACAGTATGATTCTGGTCCGCTGCTTTGCTATAGTGCCGAGCATGAGAGCGACGAATTTGGCGGGATCTCAGAAAAGCCTCTCGATTTATCGGAGTCAGGGTACAGTGCGATTTCCCATCAAGAGTTCGAATCAATTTGGAGAGCCGCATAGTGCTTCCGTTATCGGCCAGGAGCAGACTGTCATTTTTATAGCCGGAAAACAGGATAGTATTGATGGTTAGCATCGAGATAGAGAAGAGAAAGGCTGTTCGACTACAGTATCGTGAGCTCTTCGATGCGCTATCAAAGCTACTTTTCGAGGCTGACCCAATTGGTATTAATTTTGAAACGAACACAGACGAATACGAACCAGAGGTCGGGACAATTATTCCCCGACTGAGGCATGCCAAATCTGAAGCCGATGCGCAACTTTTAGTTCACGAGGAATTTTGTAGATGGTTCGACAGCGAGACTGCCGGGCCGATAACCGATTATCGTGACCTCGCTTCTCAAATTTTGGGATGAATGGCTACGATGCAAATAATTGCAGTGGGGCTGACGGCGGCCTTCGGCCAAGAGCAGCCATTCGCGTTGACGTGACAATGCGTGACTTTTCTCGCTTGACATTTCGCTATGCTCATGGGCCGCTAGCGGCCAAAAGCGATTCACGCGACTTTATTAATTGCCATCTGTCCGGTTTGAGGCCATTCATGATTCAAGTAGAAGTTCTCGACGAAAGCGTTTCATGGCCATTCACAATTCCTCCCGGCCGGAGCAATCACGATGGGGCTCCACCGCGTGTGGCCGAACTCTGCGTAGATGCCAAGTATTGGCATTTAATTGGGTGGAAGGACTGTAGTTCGAACTCCATTGGAATAGCCAGAAAAAACCAAGTAATTTCAATTGACGTTGAAAACATAGAGGCCTTATCAGTCTGCTTCATGCGCAGAGCGAAGGGTCCTGGCTTTGTTTCATTTGAGGTAAGGATGTTGGAAAATCGACGCTCTGTGGTCTTCTTCGCGGCGGACCATTTTAATGAAGATGCATTACTCTGGCTTCAGAGCAATGCCAACAGACTGGCGGCCTTATTTAGTATGCCAATAACAATCAACGACTATGGCTCGGACTACTAGCTATCAGTCCAATCGCGAAGGTCCGAATTGGGGTGGAACTTGCCAACGACGGCAACCGGCCAGGAGCAGACGGACGAAAGATAGTGAAACCGCGTCGAGCAGAGATAGGTATGGTAAAAATTAACACAACAGGAACTATCATGAATTCTGAACATCCAACTCATCAGGTTCGAGTTGAGTATGACCCGGAAAAAACAGGAGGCTATTTCATCGTTGAATGGTGGGACGGTAGTGGAGGTCCAAATCCAAATCGTGCTTTTGATTCATGGGTGGAGACTTTGAGCGGCGTGTCTCAGTTCATTGCCGAGTCTGGATGGAAAATCCGTTGGCAATAAAATATAAGGCTTAAACCGGCCAGAAGCAGACGGACTACTGGACGTCGATATCATCTCAACTGTAGTGGAGGCGAGAATTCAAAGCTATCTATTCGCATCGTCAAACGAACCAAGTGCAACAGCGTCTTTGTCGATTGAAGCCTTAATGGCGGCGGCCTGTGCCGAGTTTTTCTCGGTTACGCTCGCCAGTGACGACGAATTGGAGTTGCTGATGGGTTTGCTCGGCATTGAACCATTGCGCTCAATATCGTTGCGGCCTAACACTGAGTTCCTTGCCCTCTTTGATTATACCGATAAGTTTTTACCTCAAATGACTCAGGAAGACTTTGACGTATTTTATGAAAAATGGCTACGCTTAACTCACCGAGATTCAAATATGGATGAGTATGGACAGCTGTTATTTCTTCAAGGGCGGGCTGCTAGCTGGAACCAGATGGCGAGCAGGTTCATACTCCGTGAAGCCCCAATGACATCAGCAGAGTGACTCCAACCGGCCAGGAGCGGCCATTCGATAATTTCCAAGGAACGCGATGACCGAAGATCTGTGTCTCAGGATTGCTGAGAAATATTTGTCGTCAAATGCCATTGAGTACATCCTTCCTGGCCGGATTGGCAGCAAAGAGCCGAGCAGGTGGGAGGCGATTTACGTCGTTCCAGCAGTAACGGACCCCACGGTGGCAGTTGTCGATCCTCCAGATGTACGAGTTTGGGTCACACTTCTTGACGGTCAAGTGGAATGGATACACCAAATGTGAACGGCTGCTTTGGGGCGACAGCGGACGTACACGGCAGTCAGCGACACGACAGTCAGCGACAGGATGACCGGCGGGTTCTTGGCAGGAGTGATGCTATGGCTAAAGCATGCTGCCCGATGGGCTCAAGTCTCTTTTCGCCGCTTACCTGCGCTCCACCCGCGCCACCACCAGCTCGATCAGCTCCGCGATCAAGGGCCGAAACGTGGCGGCATCGCCGCCCTGCCCCAGCATCACGGTGCGCGTGGTCAGGTGCGAGAAGACGGCGTCGAACAGGATCTGCGGCAGATTGGAAAACGAGGTGGCGGGCGCGATGCGACCCTGCGTGCGCTGCTGCTCCAGCAGGCGCAATATCAATGCGTGCCACACTTGCGGGCCGTGCTCGTACCAGGTCTGGCCCACGGCCGGCACGGCGGCCGCGCCCGTGACGACAAGGCGGTAGAAATCCACGTGGCGGGGGCTGGTGACGACGGCCACCAATTCATCGAGGATCAGCTGCAAACCCTGCTCCAGGCCCGCCTGCGACGTATCGAGCTGGCGCAGCGCGATGATGAAGTCGGCGCACAGGTACTCGACCACGGCCACCAGCAGTTCCTGCTTGCTGCCGAAGTAGCGGTAGGCGGTGGCTTTCGAGCCGCCCGCCTCGGCCACGATGGCGTCCATGCTGACGCCGTCGTAGCCGGAGGCGAGGAAGAGGTCCGCCGCCGCCACCAGCAGCTTGCGCCGCCGCTCCTCGCTTCGGGTACTCGGGGAAGCGGGAACGGTGCGCAACTGGGGCATGGAGCAAACTCTTACTGTGTCTTGGAAAGCGCGTATGCTATCACGTAATCCCCCCGGTCCGGGCTCTGGCGGGCACCGCCCGCGACCACCACGACGTACTGGCGGCCCGACGTGGGCGACACATACGTCATCGGCGTGCCTTGCGAACCGACAGGCATGCGCGCCTTCCACACTTCGCGGCCCGTGGCGATATCCATGGCGCGCAAATAGTAATCCTGCGTGCCCGCATAAAACACCAGGCCGGACGCCGTACTGACGCCGCCGCCCAGGGTCGGCATGCCCAGCGGGATGGGCAGGCTTGCGCGCACGCCGTGGATGACGGCATCGCGCACCGTGCCGGCCGGGCGCTCCCATACCTTGGTGCGGGTTTTCAGGTCGATGGCGGCAAACACGCCCCAGGGCGGGCTTTGGCACGGTATGCCCAGCGGCGAATTGAAGGCCTTGTGGTCGATGACGAACGGCGTGCCATCCATCGGATAGGTGCTGCCCACGCCGTGGCCCGACGTCAGCTTGGCCACGTCCACCGTTTCGCGCGGCACCAGCCTGACCACCTGCGGCATGCGGATATCATTGACGAACATATAGCCGTTGCTTTCATCGACGGCCGCGCCACCCCAGTTGAAGCCGCCGTAGTAGCCTGGATAAATCAAGGTCTCTTGCGTGCTTGGCGCCGTGAACTCCCCTTTGTAATTGAGCTTGCGGAAGCTGATGCGGCAAGCCAGCTGGTCGAAGAAGGTGGCACCCCACATGTCGCGCTCCGTCAGCGTTTCCGCGCCGAGGGCCGGCATGCCGGTCGAATATGGCTGCGTTTTGGAGACCCAGTCGCCGGCCGCATGCTCCTGCGGCACGGGTTTTTCCACCACGTCCGCAATCGGCTTGCCCGTGCGGCGGTCCAGCATGAAGATCTGGCCCCGTTTGGTCAGCTGCACCAGCGCGGGAATTTTTCCACCCTTGCCGTCCGGGACGTCGTACAGGGCGGGCTGCGCGGCCACGTCGTAATCCCAGATATCGTGGTGAACGGTTTGATACGTCCAGCGCTCGCGGCCCGTGGCCATGTCGAGGGCGACGATGGCCGACGAATACTTCTCCGTCAGCGGCGGACGCTTGCCGCCCCAGAAGTCCGGCTGCTCGTTCCCCGTCGGCAGGTAGACCAGGCCCAGCGCATCGTCGAACGCGGGCGCCGACCACATATTCGGCGTGCTGCGCGTGTAGGTCTGCCCTTCCGGCGGCAGCTTCGTGATGGCCGGATTACCGAGGTCCCACGCCCACACCAGCTCCCCCGTGTCGGCGCTGTAGGCGCGCACGACGCCCGACGGTTCATCGGTCGAGCGGCCATCGAAGACCCAGCCGCCGAGGATGATCAGGTTGCGCGCCACGGTGGGCGCGGACGTGTAGGCGTAATACGGCACGTTCATCTTGACCTTGCCCAGGCCGACCGTCAGGTCGACGGAGCCCTTGTCGCCAAAACCCTCGCACTGCTTGCCCGTCTGCGCGTCGATCTCGATCAGGCGCGCATCCATGGTCACCTGCACGATGCGCTTGGCGCACGCGCCCGCCACCGGCGCGCTGACCGCCTGCATGCCCTCGAACTGGAACGGCTTTGTCACCTTGGCCGGCTCGTAGTAGCCGACGCCGCGGCAGCGGTTCCACGTCTTCGTGTTGGCCGGCTTCGGATCGAAGGTCCAGCGTTCCTTGCCCGTGTCCGCGTCGAGCGCGATGACCTTGCTCGTCGGCGTGCACGTATAAATGGTGTCGCCGATCTGCAGCGGCGTGTTTTGCGATTCGGACGCCCCTTCGGCCAGTTCGCCCGAGCGGTAGGTCCACGCCACTTGCAGCTGCTCGACGTTGGCCTTGCCGATCTGCGTGTACGGCGCGAAGCGCGTGCCCGACGGTCCATAGCCGTAATGCGCCCAGTTGGCGCTGCCGTCATTGATGGCCGCCACCGCATCCTGCTGCGGCTGCGCCGTGGCCTCCGTCACGCCATGCGGCTTGAACATCGTGGCGAAACCGGCCGCCAGCACGACGGCAAACAGGGCCGCGAAACCGCGTGACTGGCCACTGTGTGAACGCCCGGCCAGCCACGGATGCAGCAAGGCAGCCACCAGGCCGATGACGAGGAACGGCACCAGGCGCGGCACCATGGGCCAGAAGGCAAAGCCGATTTCCCACACGGCCCAGATCAGTGTCGCGACGAGCAGCGCGGCGACGACGGCACTGGCCAGCGGTTTGCGGCGCAGATACAGCACACCGGCGAGGATGAGGCCCAGGCCGGCCGGCAGGTAATACCAGGAACCGCCAAGGGTGATGAGTTCGATGCCGCCCGCCGCCAGGGCCAGGCCGGAAAAACCAAGAAAGATACCGAAAGCCGTCAGGGCAAGCCGCTTGCCCCTGAAGACCGCCGGGATCGCCGGCGCGTCTTTATTTACTGAAGTGTCCATTTTTTATCCATGACGCCTCCCCTGCCCAGGCAAGCACGCCGGGGATGGCTGGTTTTTTAAATCTACGTAGTGAAACTGTACTGTACGGTTTCATTTTATGCCGATTTTTGACGCAAGGAAAGAAAAATTGACATGGGTTCTTGATTTTGGGCGGGGATGGGGAGCTGGCAGGGTTGTCGGATTACGCGCCTAGGCGCTAATCCGACCTACCGCACTAATCAGACGAACCGGACCGCTGGACAGGCGTAGGTTGGATTAGCGCAAAGCGCGTAATCCAACAAACACAGGCGCGCCGGGTGTTACAGCGACGCCATATCGATGACGAAACGATACCTGACGTCGCTCTTGACCACGCGCTCAAACGCCTCATTGATATCCTGGATGCGGATGATCTCGATGTCGGACACGATATTGTGCTTGCCGCAGAAATCGAGCATTTCCTGGGTTTCCTTGATCGAACCGATCATGGAGCCGGACAGGCTGCGGCGCGCGCCCACCAGGCCGAAGGCGTTCACGGGCGGCACGGCGCCGTCCGGGATGCCGACGATGACCATGTTGCCATCGACTTTCAGCAGGTTGATGTACTGGTTCCAGTCGATGGCCGCGCCCACCGTGCAGATGATCAGATCAAACGTGCCGGCCAGCTTGCTGAACGTTTCCGCGTCGTTGGTGGCGTAGTAATGGTCGGCGCCCAGGCGCAGGCCGTCTTCGCGCTTCGACAGGGTCTGGCTCAGCACCGTCACTTCGGCGCCCATGGCGTGGGCGATCTTGACGCCCATGTGGCCCAGGCCGCCCATGCCCAGGATGGCGACCTGCTTGCCGGGGCCGGCCTTCCAGTGGTTCAGCGGCGAATACAGCGTGATGCCGGCGCACAGCAGCGGCGCGGCAGCGTCCAGCGGCAGGTTGTCGGGAATCGACAGCACATAGCCTTCCTTGACGACGATGCTGTCCGAGTAGCCGCCCTGCGTGGCCGTCTTGCCGTCCGCTTCCAGGCCGTTGTAGGTCTGGATCAGGCCCGGCATGTACTGTTCCAGGTCCACGTTGCGCGTCTTGCAGGTGGTGCAGGAATCGACGAAGCAGCCCACGCCCACGTGGTCGCCCACCTTGAACTTGCTCACATTGGCGCCGACGGCCGTGACGATGCCCGCGATTTCATGGCCGGGCACCATGGGGAAGGCAGCGCCGCCCCATTCGTCGCGCGCCTGGTGGATGTCGGAATGGCACACGCCGCAGTATTTGATCGAGATGGCCACGTCGTCTTCGCGCGGGGCGCGGCGCTCGAACGTGAACGGTTGCAGTGCGGAGGTCGGGCCCAGTGCGGCGTAGCCTTTGGCGATGGTGGTCATGAAAACTCCTGTATCTATAGGTGTGTTACGAGGGGAGACGCGTGCCGTGCATGCGATTGCACAAGTGTGCCCCAGATGCCGCGCCGCCGTTACCGCGATCCTGCAAGACCTTTGCACGATCCTCCAAATCTGCGTAAGATCAGCCCCTGCCCTCCCTCGCCTCACGCATACTGACCTCCATGCCCACGCCACTTACTCCGCAAGATGAAATCGCCGCCCTGATCGTCCGCCACGCGCCGCGCACGGGCGACTTCACGACGGCCATCGGCAACCTCACCTTCCACCGCCAGTCGTCCGTCACGGAATCGCTGTTCCATGCGGCGCGCCCCAGCGTGGCCATCATCGCGCAAGGGGCGAAGGACGTGACCCTGGGCAGCGAAACCTTCCACTACAGCCGCATGCAGTATCTGCTGACGTCCGTCGACCTGCCGGTGCAGGTGCGCGTGGTGGAGGCGAGCGTGGAGCAGCCGCACCTGTGCGTGGTGCTGGGCATCGACATCGCCGACGTGGCCGCGCTGCTCGACAGCGAAAGCGCCAGCGGCGCAGCCGGCGCGGCGCAGCAGAAAATCCTGCCCGCCACGCGCGGCATTTCCGTCAGCGACGTGTCGGCCGAACTGCTCGACGCCATGCTGCGCCTCGTGCGCCTGCTCGACAAGCCGGAGGAAATCGCCACCTTGGCGCCCTTGATCCGCCGCGAACTGACCTACCGCCTGCTCAACGGTCCCGTCGGCGCGCGCCTGCGCCACATGGCGCTGGCCAGCAGCCAGTCGCACCAGGTGGCGCAAGCCATCGACTGGATCAAGCACCATTACGCGCAGCCGCTGCGCATCGAGCACCTGGCCGGCATGGCGAACATGAGCATGTCCTCGCTGCACCACCACTTCAAGGCGATTACGGCCATGACGCCGATGCAGTACCAGAAGCTGCTGCGCCTGCAGGAAGCGCGGCGCCTCATGCTGGTCGAACAGATCGATGCGGGCACGGCCGGCTACCGCGTCGGCTACGCCAGCGAGTCGCAGTTCAGCCGAGAATACAGCCGCCAGTTCGGCCGCGCACCCATGCGCGACGTGGGCCAAGTGAGGGCGCAGCTGAGCGGCGCCAGCGCTGACCTGGCCTATTCCGTCTTGCCGTAACCGCCGCCGCCCGGCGTCTCGATGACGAACACGTCGCCAGGAAGCATGGCAGTCTTGCCGATATGCGCGAGCGGCTCCACCGTGCCGTCCGCGCGCTCGACGTAATTGCGCCCCAGCGCGCCCGCCTCGCCGCCGTCCATGCCGAACGGCGGAATAATGCGGTTGTTCGACAAAATCGCCGCCGTCATCGGTTCCAGAAAGCGCACCCGGCGCACGCCGCCATTGCCGCCGTGCCAGCGCCCCGCGCCGCCGGAACCGGCGCGGATGCCGTAGCTGTCGAGGCGCACGGGGAAGCGCCACTCGAGGATTTCCGGGTCCGTCAGGCGCGAATTGGTCATGTTCGTCTGCACCACGTCCGTGCCGTCGAAGCCGGGACCGGCGCCCGAGCCGCCCGATATCGTCTCGTAATACTGATATTGCTCGCTGCCGAACGTGAAATTGTTCATCGTGCCTTGCGAGGCGGCCATCGCCCCCAGCGCGCCGTACAGGGCGTTGGTGATGCAGGTCGAGGTTTCCACGTTGCCCGAGACGACGGAGGCCGGGTACTGCGGATTGAGCATGGAGCCGGGCGGGATGATCACGGTCAAGGGCTTCAGGCAGCCCGCATTGAGCGGTATCTCGTCGTCGACGAGGGTACGGAACACGTACAGCACGGCCGCCATGCAGACGGCGGACGGCGCATTGAAATTGTTCGGCAGCTGGACGGACGTCCCCGTGAAGTCGATGACGGCGCTGCGCTGCGCCACGTCCACCTTGATCGCCACCTGGACGCGCGCGCCGTTATCCAGGTCCAGCGCGTAGCTGCCATCCTTCAAAGTGGTGATGACCCGGCGCACGGCTTCCTCGGCGTTGTCCTGCACGTGGCCCATGTAGGCTTGCACGACAGGCAAGCCAAAATGCGCGACCATGTTATGCAGTTCCTCGGCCCCCTTCTGGTTGGCCGCCACCTGGGCGCGCAGGTCCGCCAGGTTTTGCCGGGGATTGCGGGCGGGCCAGCTGGCGCCCGCCAGCAGGGCCAGGGTTTCCGCTTCGCGCAGCAAACCGGTGGCGCCGTCGACCAGCTTGAAATTGTCGATCAGGACACCCTCTTCCTCGATGCGCGTGGAATCGGGCGGCATGGAGCCGGGCGTGGTGCCGCCGATATCGGCATGGTGGCCGCGCGAACCGACATAGAACAGGATGGCGTCGCCCGCTTCGTCAAACACGGGGGAAATGACCGTCACGTCGGGCAAATGCGTGCCGCCGTGATACGGGTCGTTCAGCATGAAGACGTCGCCGGGCCGCATGGCGCCCGCATTGCGCGTCATGACGGTGCGGATGCTCTCGCCCATGGAACCGAGGTGCACGGGCATGTGCGGCGCATTGGCGATCAGGTGGCCCTGGGCGTCGAAGATGGCGCAGCTGAAATCGAGCCGCTCCTTGATGTTGACGGAATGGGCCGTGTTCTGCAGGCGCAGGCCCATCTGCTCGGCGATCGACATGAACAGGTTGTTGAAAATTTCCAGCATCACGGGGTCGGCATTGGTCCCGATGGCGACACGCTCCGGCACCGCGACGACTCTGCGCAAGATCAAATGGCCGTGCGCCGTCACTTCGGCGCGCCAGCCCGGCTCGATCACGGTGGTGGCATTGGCGTCGCTGACGATGGCCGGGCCGTCGATAGTATCGCCGGGCCGCAGGCTGTCCGCCCCATACAGGCTGCTGTCGCGCCACGCGCCGGCGCAGTACATGGCCACCGTCTGCACGGGCGCCAGCGCGCCTTCACGGGGCGCATACGCGGGCGCGGCCGGTTCCGGCGCATCGGACGCGCCGATGGCTTCCACGGAAATGGCTTCGACGATCAGGGCGCGCGCCGGCATCAAAAAGGAAAAGCGTTTTTTGTATGCAGTTTCGAATTGCGCCTGCATGCCGGCGGCCGTATCGAACAGCACGACGAGGGCCGTATCCGTGCCTTCGTAGCGCAGGTGCACGCGATGCACGAGCACGATGCGCTCCCCTTCCACGCCCTGGCGCAGCAAGTCGTCGCGCGCCTGCGCGCCCAAGGTCTCGAAATGGCGCGCCAGGTCCACGCCCAGGGCCGCCTCGATGGCCCGTTCGCGCATGGCGCTCTGGTCGGCCAGGCCCATGCCGTAGGCCGACATCACGCCCGCCAGGCTGTGGATGAAGACCGTGCGCATGCCCAGCGCGTCGGCCACGAGGCAGGCATGCTGGCCGCCCGCGCCGCCAAAGCTGGTGAGCGTATAGTCGGTGACGTCGTGGCCCCGCTGCACGGAAATCTGCTTGATGGCGTTGGCCATATTGCCTACGGCGATGGCAATATAACCTTCGGCCACCTGTTCCGGCGTCGAGTCCACCGTGCGCGCCAGCGCTTCAAACTGGGCGCGCACCGTGGCCGCATCCAGCGCTTCATCGGCGTCGGGGCCGAAGACGCGGGGGAAGAAGGCGGGCTGCAGCTTGCCCAGCATGACGTTACAGTCGGTGACGGCCAGCGGGCCGCCGCGCCGGTAGCTGGCGGGGCCGGGATTGGCGCCCGCGCTGTCCGGCCCCACCTTGTAGCGGGCGCCGTCGAAATGCAGGATGGAGCCGCCGCCCGCCGCCACCGTGTGGATGCTCATCATGGGGGCGCGCATGCGCACGCCGGCGATCTGCGTCTCGAACACGCGCTCGAACTCGCCCGCGTAATGCGACACGTCGGTGGACGTGCCGCCCATGTCGAAGCCGATGACCTTGTCGAAGCCGGCCAGCGCGCTGGCGCGCACCATGCCGACGATGCCGCCGGCGGGACCGGACAAAATGCTGTCCTTGCCCTGGAAGGCGCGCGCATCCGTCAAGCCGCCGTTCGACTGCATGAATTGCAGGTGCACGCCGGGCAGCTCCATCGCCAGCTGGTCGACGTAGCGGCGCAGGATCGGCGACAGGTAGGCGTCGACGACGGTGGTGTCGCCGCGCGCCACCAGTTTCATCATGGGGCTGACCTCGTGCGACACGGACACCTGCGTAAAGCCCGTTTCGCGCGCCAGCTGCGCCAGCCGCGCCTCGTGCGCGTGGTAGCGGTAGCCGTGCATCAGCACAATGGCGATGGCGCGCACGCCGCGCGCATGCGCGTGTGCCAGCGCGGCGCGGGCAGCCGCCTCGTCGAGCGGCGCGACCACTTCACCATGGGCGCCCACACGTTCATCGATCTCGATCACGTCGCCGTACAGCAGTTCCGGCAAGATGATCTGGCGCGCGAACAGCTGCGGGCGGTTCTGGTAGGCGATGCGCAAGGCGTCGCGAAAACCGCGCGTGATGGCCAGCACGGTGGGCTCGCCCTTGCGTTCGAGCAGTGCATTGGTCGCCACCGTCGTGCCCATCTTGATGGCGCCCACCTGTTCCACCGGCAGAGGCGCGCCGGGCGAAAGACCCATCAGCTGGCGCATGCCGGCCAGCGCCGCGTCGCGGTACTGGCCCGGATTCTCCGACAGCAGCTTGTGCGTGGCCAGGCTGCCGTCAGGACGGCGCGCCACGATGTCGGTAAAAGTGCCGCCCCGGTCGATCCAGAATTGCCAGTCCATCGCCCTGCCCCCCGCGCTTATGTGAGATGGCTATTGTAGCCGCCAAACAGGGGCGCGTTTCAGGCGTGCGCGCCTTGCCTTTCGCCCGCTTCGGCCTTATGTTGAAGACATGCTGACTAACGGAACACCCCATGACCCTGATCGACTCTGCCGGTAACACCCTCGCGCTGTACTCCATCGCCGAACTGCGCGCCATCGAACAAGCGGCCCTGCGCGACCTGCCGCAAGGGCTGCTGATGCAGCGCGCGGGCCAGGCCGCCGCCAGCGCCGCCCTGAAGCTGCTGCACGCCCAGGAGGATGGCGACGAGGCGGGCCACCGGCGCGTGCTGGTGCTGGCCGGCCCCGGCGACAATGGCGGCGATGCGCTGGAAGCGGCCGCGCACCTGGCCGCCAGCGGCCTCGAAGTGCTCGTCTGGCTGGCGCCCGAAGCACCGGCCACGTCGCCCGAACGCGAACAGGCCCTGAGCCGCGCCCGCAACAGCGCCGTGCGCTTCATGGATGCGGCAACGTCCATGGCCTCGGCCGCCGTGGGCGCCGCGCCGTGGCACCTGGTCATCGATGGCCTGTTCGGCATCGGCGCGTCGCGCCCCCTGGAAGGCGAATGCCGCGACATGGCGCAGCTCGTCAACAATCTCGATTGCCCCGTGCTGGCCCTCGACGTGCCCAGCGGCCTGCACGCGGACACGGGCGCCGTCGACGGCGTCGCCATCCGCGCCACGCACACGCTCACCTTCATCGGCGACAAGCCGGGCCTGCACACGGCGAATGGCCGCGACTACGCGGGCGAAGTGGAAGTGGCGGCGCTGGCCATCGATCCGTCCCTGCTGCCGGAAGCCAGGGCCCAGCTGGGCGGCCTGCACCTGTTCGCGCGCCAGTTGCAGCCGCGCCGGCAAAATACGCACAAGGGCAGCTACGGCAGCGTGGCCGTCATCGGCGGCGCGCAAGGCATGGCCGGCGCGCCCATCCTGGCGGCCCGCACAGCCCTGCATGCGGGCGCGGGAAGAGTGTATATCGCGTTTCCCGATGCACCGCCCGCCTTCGACAGCGGCCAGCCGGAACTGATGTGCCGCCGCGCCCAGGACGTGGATTTCTCGGGCCTGCACTTTGCCGCGCTGGTGGCGGGTCCGGGCCTGGGCGACGATGCCGATACGGTGGAACTGCTGCAGCGCGCCATTGACAGCGACAGCCCGCTGCTGCTCGATGCCGATGCGCTGAACCTGATGGCGGCCGAGCCGGAGCTGCAATCGGCGCTGGCCGTGCGCACGGGCGCGGGCGCGACGATATTGACGCCGCATCCGCTGGAAGCGGCCCGGCTGCTCGACATGACGGTAGCCGAGGTGCAGGCCGACCGCCTGGGCGCGGCGCGCCAGCTGGCGGCGCAGCTGGGCGTGATCGTCGTATTGAAAGGGTCGGGCACGGTGATCGCCGCGCCCGATGGCCAGGTGGTCGTCAACAACACGGGCGGCCCCGCGCTGGCCACGGCCGGCACGGGCGACGTGCTGTCCGGCCTGTGCGGCAGCCTGCTGGCGCAAGGCTGGCCGGAATGGGAAGCGGCGCTCGGCGCCGTCTGGCTGCACGGGGCGGCGGCCGATGCGCTGGTGGCGGCAGGCAGCGGCCCCATCGGCTTGACGGCGGGGGAATTGATCCCGGCGATACGCAGCTTGATCAATGCCTTGTCGGCATAGGCATGCGGTGTGGTGGCGTTAGATTACGCTGCGCTAATCCGACAATCACCACCAGCAATCACACCAACCTGCCCGCCGCAATCGTGATGGTGCGGCCGCAACGGGCCGCAATTGAACTGTCGTGCGTGACGAGCACCAGGGTCGAACCCCGTTCGCGGTTCAGCTCGAACATCAGCCGGATCACGGCCTCGCCCGTGGCGGCGTCCAGGCTGCCCGTCGGTTCATCGGCAAACAGCAGCGGCGGCTCCGTCACGAACGCGCGGGCCAGGGCCACGCGCTGCTGCTCGCCGCCGGACAGGTATTTCGGATAGTGTTTCAGGCGGCTGCCCAGGTTGACTCTGCCCAGCATGGCTTGCGCCTTTTCCTTCGCATCGGGGTCGCCCCGCAATTCCAGCGGCAGCATGACGTTTTCCAGCGCCGTCAGGTGGGCCAGCAGCTGAAACGACTGGAACACGAAACCGAGCTTTTCCTTGCGGAAACCGGCGCGGCCGTCTTCGTCCAGCGCGAAGATATCGGTACCGTCGAGCACCACCTTGCCGTCGCTGGGCGTGTCCAGGCCGGCCAGCAAACCGAGCAACGTCGACTTGCCGGAACCGGAGGCGCCGACGATGGCCAGCGTCTCCGCCGTTTGCACGGTAAAATCGACTTGATGCAGGATGGTCAGCTCACCATCGGCATCGGGTACGCGCTTGGCCAGCTGGACCACTTCGATGGCCGGCCGGGCATTTTGGCTGTTTTGACTGTTGAGTGCGGCGGGCCGCTGGGCCGCCGCGTCGGACGGGAGAAAACTGGTGGAAGTCGCTTTAGGGAATTCGGGCATGCTGATCTATCTTAAAAAATTTCGTGAACAAATAAGTGTCAAGGGCGGCAACCGCCTGCGGCGGCGCACGCTGTCCCTGCTTCCTGCGGCAGCCCTGCTGCTGGTATCGAGCATGACGAACGCCTATTCTGCACCAAAAACGCTGCTGGTGCTCGGCGATAGTCTCTCGGCCGAGTATGGGCTGGCACGCGGTACTGGCTGGGTGGCGCTGCTGGAACAGCGGCTGCAAGCGCAAAAGAACGACACGCGCATCGTCAACGCCAGCATCAGCGGCGAGACCACCAGCGGCGGCCGCGCCCGCCTGCCCGCGCTGCTGGCCAAGCACCAGCCCGACGTCGTGCTGATCGAACTGGGCGCCAACGACGGCTTGCGCGGCTTGCCCGTAGCGGCCGCCGAAGCGAACCTGCGCGCCATGGGCGACGCCGTGAAAAAGACGGGGGCGCAGGTGGTGCTGGTGGGTATGCGCATGCCGCCCAACTATGGCCGCGCCTACGGTGAACAATTTTATGGCGTGTACGGCAAGCTGGCCAAGGAATGGAAGGCGCCGCTCGTGCCCTTCATGTTCGAAGGCATCGCCGACCAGCCGCAGCTGTTCCAGGCCGACCGCATGCACCCGAATGCGCAGGCGCACCCGACCATTTTGAAAAATATCTGGCCGCGGCTGGCGCCGTTGCTGGGGGCGAAGTAAGCCGGTTCATAAGCTCACTCAATTTTCACCCCTAAGGCCGAACTGCCGGGGTCGGACCCTGAGGGTCCGACCCCAGTCTTACGCCGGTGGGTTAAATAAAGTTCCCGACTCACAGACAAAAAAAATAGCCGCTCAAGAGCGGCTATTTTTATGCGTGGAAACTAAATCTTACGGCGCTGGCGCTGGGGCCGCTGGCGCGGTGACCGGTTTGACGATCTTCACCTTGGCCTTGGCCTTCAGGTATTCGACGTAATCGAACATTTCCTGTTGTGCCAGGATGCCGCTGATCTGGTCTTTCTCTTGCTGGCGGCGCGCCGCATCCACTTGCGCCGGCTGCTGCACCTTGGCGATGCGGTAGATGCCGTAACCCAGGGCTGGCAAGTCCACGCCCACGTACGCTGGCAGTTTGCTCGTGTCCGCCTTCATGACTTGCGCGATGGCGGCGCGGTTGATGCCGTCCAGCTTGCTGCGCGACACCCATTGCGCTGCGCCGAAACCGGTGGCGTCGCCCGAGGCTTTCAAGGCGGCCAGCTTGGTCTCGCCCGCTTTCTTGGCCAACTTTTCCGCTTCTTCCATGGTCACGCGCTGACGGATCATCGCTTCGACTTCGGCCAGCGGACGCTTCGAAGCGGGCTTGAATTCCACCACGCGGCCGGCGATCAGCACGTTCGGCGCGACGGTGACGGCTTCCGTGTTGCGCTTGTCTTTCAGCGAGTCGTTCGAGAAGATGGCGGTGAGGAACTTGGCGTTGTTGAACGGCGCCTTGCCCAGTGCCGGCGACGGCGTACGCGACAGGTTGGCGGCGGTTTCCACTTTCAGCTTCAGCTTGTCGGCCACCGGTTTCAGGCTGTCCGATTGCTCGTAGACCGTGTTGGTGAACGTTTCCGCCATTTCCGAGTATTTCTTGGCAGCAAATTGCTTGCGCAGGTCGGCCGTGATTTCGCCGCGTACTTCGTCCAGCGCACGCACGTGCTGCGGCTTGAGCGAGGTGACGGTCAGGATGTGGTAGCCGAAATCGGAAGCGACGACGTCGCTGATTTCGCCTTGCTTGAGCTTGCTTACAGCGCTCAGCAACGGTGCCGGCAAGCCATCCTTGCCGATCACGCCCAGATCGCCGCCCTGTTCGGCGGATGCCGGATCTTCCGACTTGGCTTTCGCCACGGCGGCGAAGCTGGCAGGCGCCTTGCGTACTTCCGCCAGGATCGCTTCGGCCTTGGCCTTGGCGGCGGCCTTGTCGGCGGCCGATGCATCTTTCTTGACGGCGACCAGGATGTGGCTGGCCTGGCGCGCCTCTGGCGTCGTGTAGGCTTTCTGGTTCTTCGCGTAGTAGGCAGTCACGTCGGCGTCGCTGACGTCGACTTGCTCGCCCGCAGCGCTGTCGTCGAGCACGACGTATTCGATCTTGGCTTGTTCCGGGATTTCGAAGAACTTGCTGTTCTTGTCATAGAAGGCCTTGATCATGGCGTCCGTCACTTTGACTTCCGGCACGTACTGGGCGATCGGCAACAGCAGTTCCTGCACTTCACGCTCTTCCGAGGTGATGTCGGACAGGCGCTTGGACACGGTGTTCGGGGCGAAGGCCGTACCTTGCACGGCGCCCGCCAGTTGCTGCAGGGCCAGGTCGCTGCGGCGGCGCGCATCGTACTGCTGTGGGGACATGCCTTGGGCGGCCAGCATGGCCTTGTAGCGTTCCAGGTCGAATTTACCGTCCGGCAAGGTCAAGCCTGGGATTTCCAGCACTTCCTTTTGCAGCACGGCATCGCTGATGACCAGGCGGCTACGGCCCACTTCGGCGGCCACGGCGCGCTCGGCGATCAGGTTGTCGAGGATGCTCTTGCGGGCTTCCGGCGTGTCAAACATTTTCTGGTCGAACTGCTCGCCCATCATCTGGCGGTAGCGGTCGATCTGCTGGCGTTGCGCTTCTTCATATTGCTGCTGCGTAACGACCTGGTCGCCGACCTTGGCGATGGTGTTCGCGCCATCGCCGAAGCTTTGGTAGCCGCTGATACCGACCAGTGCAAAAGACGGGACGATGACCAGCATCAGAAGAAACTGCATCAAGCGTCGATGGGTACGAATAAATTCAAACATGGTCAGCCAATTCGGGATGAGTGGATCACTATAAAAAAAGGCGAACATGCGTTCGCCTTGATTTCTTCGGCGGAATGGACGGGACAGATGTCCACTTCCCCTTTAGATTCAACAACTTGGCGCTGGAACTAAAGCAGGATTCTGACGCCCAAGCCATTATCTCCTGATTCTACAATGCCCATAGCGCTATAGCAAGGGTAAATCAGGGCGCGCGCCCTGCCCTGGCGCCGCCTGAACGGCAAGGCGCCAGGGCAGGCATTAAACCGGGCGCAGCTTAAAGCGGATTTAAATCGAGGTGCGTTTTATTCAAAACGGCAGGACGGGATTCTAAAAGACGGCGCACCGAGATAATCTGGCGCTGAAAAAGAAAAACCCGCGCTACTTATTCAGCAGCGCGGGCTTCTATATTCTGGCGGAGCGGACGGGACTCGAACCCGCGACCCCCGACGTGACAGGCCGGTATTCTAACCAACTGAACTACCACTCCTTAAGAGCGTATTTTTTTGGCGGAGCGGACGGGACTCGAACCCGCGACCTCCGACGTGACAGGCCGGCATTCTAACCAACTGAACTACCACTCCGAAAAATACACAGTACTGCTTGCATTTGCATTCAAGGCTGCAATTCGCAGAACGTCAACCTTGAAATCGCGGCACCCGAAGGCGCCGCCAAATGTTTCCGGTGATTGTCACCTCACCGAAGTCCGTTAGTTTACAGCATCCTTCAAAGCTTTACCAGCTTTAAATTTTGGAACTTTTGCTGCTTCGATCGTGATCGCTTCTTTGGTACGCGGATTGCGGCCGGTACGTTCAGCGCGTTCGCTGACCGAGAAAGTGCCAAAACCAACCAGCGTTACGCTGTCGTTGTTTTTCAAAGTTTCCGTCACGCCGCCGATAACAGCGTCGAGTGCGCGCGCAGCGGCGGCTTTGGAAATGTCAGCTTTTTCAGCAATGTGGTCGATCAATTCAGTCTTGTTCACTAGCATCCCCAATTACAAAGGTATAAAACGTTTACCGTATCGTTGCGGCACTTTTGGCACCACAGCTGTCCGGCGAAAAAAATGTGCAGGCGTATTAAACAAGCCACACTGTATATGTGTCAAGCGCTTTGGGGGCGCAATTCACGTTTCAATATAAAACAAGCGCTCTAAAAGCGCTTGTTTGGGGAAAACAGGGGTAAAACGTTAGTGTTTTACTACCTCGCCGGCCGCGTCAGGCTTGGCCGCGGCGGCCGTGACAGCCTCCACCGCAGCGACGTCCGCCAACGCTTCAGGCATGCGTTCGAGGGCGATTTCCAGCACTTTGTCGATCCAGCGCACCGGTACGATCTCCAGCTTGTTCTTGACGTTGTCCGGAATGTCGGCCAGGTCTTTCACGTTTTGCTCTGGAATCAGGACCGTCTTGATGCCGCCGCGATGCGCTGCCAGCAGCTTTTCTTTCAGGCCGCCGATCGGCAACACTTCGCCGCGCAAGGTGATCTCGCCCGTCATCGCCACGTCGGCGCGCACGGGGATGCCCGTGAAGACCGACACCATCGCCACCGTCATGGCCGCGCCAGCCGAAGGACCGTCCTTCGGTGTCGCGCCTTCCGGCACGTGGATGTGGATGTCGCTCTTCTCGAACACGTCCGCCTTGATGCCCAGGCGCTGTGCCCGGCTGCGCACCACCGTGCGGGCTGCCTCGATCGACTCTTTCATGACGTCGCCCAGGGTACCCGTGCGGATGATGCCGCCCTTGCCCGGCATCGACACGGCTTCGATGGTCAGCAGATCGCCGCCCACTTCCGTCCATGCCAGACCGACCACCTGGCCCACCTGGTTTTCTTTCTCTGCGACACCGAAATCGTAGCGGCGCACGCCGAGGAACTTGTCCAGGTTCTTCGAGTTGACGATGACTTTCTTGTCGGATTTCTTCAGCAGCAGCATCTTGACCACCTTGCGGCAGATCTTCGACACTTCACGCTCGAGCGAACGCACACCGGCTTCCCGCGTGTAGTAGCGGATGATGTCGCGCAAGGCCGACTCGGCCACCGAGATTTCCTCTTCCTTCAAGCCATTGTTCTTGATCTGCTTCGGCAGCAGGTAACGCTGCGCGATGCTGGTCTTTTCATCTTCCGTGTAACCGGACAGACGGATCACTTCCATGCGGTCAAGCAAGGCTGGCGGAATGTTGTACGAGTTCGACGTGGCCACGAACATCACGTCGGAGAGGTCGAAATCGACTTCGATGTAATGGTCGGAGAACGTGTGGTTCTGTTCCGGGTCCAACACTTCCAGCAGGGCCGACGAAGGATCGCCGCGGAAATCGGCGCCCATCTTGTCGACTTCATCGAGCAGGAACAAAGGATTGCGCACGCCGACTTTCGACAGCGATTGCAAGATCTTGCCCGGCATCGAGCCGATATAAGTGCGGCGGTGGCCGCGGATCTCGGCTTCGTCGCGCACGCCGCCCAGGGCCATGCGCACGAACTTGCGGTTCGTCGCGCGGGCGATGGACTGGCCCAGCGAGGTCTTGCCGACGCCCGGAGGACCGACGAAGCACAGGATAGGCGCTTTGAGCTTGTCGACGCGCTGTTGCACCGCGAGGTATTCCAGGATGCGTTCCTTGACCTTGTCGAGGCCGTAGTGGTCGCCTTCGAGCACTTTTTCCGCATTCGACAGGTCGTTATTGACCTTGGATTTCTTTTTCCAAGGCAAGTTGACGAGGGTGTCGATGTAGTTGCGCACAACGGTGGCTTCGGCCGACATCGGCGACATCAGCTTGAGTTTTTTCAACTCGTTGGTGGCCTTGTCGAGCGCTTCCTTCGGCATCTTGGCCGAAGCGACTTTTTTCTCCAGCTCGTCGAGGTCGGCACCATCTTCGCCCTCGCCCAGTTCTTTCTGGATCGCCTTGACTTGCTCGTTCAGGTAGTACTCGCGCTGCGACTTTTCCATCTGGCGCTTGACTCTGCCGCGGATGCGCTTTTCCACCTGCAGGATGTCGAGCTCGCCTTCGAGCTGGCCCAGCAGGTGCTCGAGGCGCTTGGCCACGCTGAAAATTTCCAGGATGACTTGTTTTTGCTCCAGTTTCAGGGGCAGATGCGCGGCCACCGTGTCGGCCAGGCGGCCGGCATCGTCGATGCCCGACAAGGATGCCAGGATTTCGGGCGGGATCTTTTTGTTCAGTTTGACGTACTGGTCGAACTGCTGCACGATCGCGCGGCGCATGGCTTCGACTTCCGACTCGTCGCCTGGCTCGGACTCGAGCGGCGTCAGGTCGGCGATAAAGTGCGTCGGCGCATCGCTGATGTGGTTGATACGGGCACGCTGCGCGCCTTCGACCAGCACCTTGACGGTGCCATCGGGCAGCTTCAGCATTTGCAGAATATTGGCAACGCAGCCAATTTCATAGATATCCGAAGGAGACGGCTCGTCCTTCGCGGCTGCTTTTTGAGCGGCAAGCATGATGCTCTTGCCCTGCTCCATCGCAGCTTCCAGCGCCTTGATCGACTTTGGACGGCCAACGAACAGCGGTATCACCATATGCGGGAAAACGACGACATCCCGCAACGGCAATAACGGCAGTTGAGTTTGCTCAGTTAATTTGGAAGTTGTCATGGCGTACCTTATAGAAAGCGTGTTTACGATGTTGGCGCTCGCTGCCAAAACACAAGACCGGCGAGAATAAATAATTCTGTGAAACAAACATTTTTCTGTCTATTTCGCAAAACACACCCGCATGACGGTAATAAATGCAGTTTTCACAGTAAAAAAGCCACGCGCAGCTAAGCGCCGCGAGTGGCTTTCCGATTGAAGCCTGCACTCATTGATTTAAATTGTACTGCCATGCATTAAGGAATCAAAATCCTTTTTATGCATTTGTCTCGGCAGTAATCAATTTTCTCCGGAGGCCTTGGCAGTCTCTTGATAAATCAACAAAGGTTTGGCGCCACTGGTGATGGTATTTTCGTCGATGACGACCTTCACCACATTTTGTTCGCTCGGCAGTTCGTACATGACGTCCAGCAAAGCATGCTCCAGGATGGAACGCAGGCCACGGGCGCCGGTCTTGCGCGCCAGCGCCTTCTTGGCGATCGCATGCAGGGCGGCCGGACGAATCTCCAGTTCCGCGCCTTCCATCTCGAGCAGCTTCGAATACTGCTTGATCAGCGCATTCTTCGGCTCGACGAGGATCTGGATCAGCGCCTCTTCCGTCAATTCCGCCAGGGTGGCGATGACGGGCAGACGGCCGACCAGTTCCGGGATCAGGCCGAACTTGACCAGATCTTCCGGCTCCGCTTGCAACATCAGTTCGCTGGCCGAGCTTTGCGACTTGCTGCGCACCGTCGCCGAGAAGCCGATGCCGCTCTTTTCGGAACGGTTGGCGATCACTTTCGACAGGCCGTCGAAGGCGCCGCCGCAGATGAACATGATGTTGGTCGTGTCGATCTGCACGAAATCCTGGTTCGGATGCTTGCGGCCGCCTTGTGGCGGCACGGAAGCCATCGTGCCTTCGATGAGTTTCAACAAGGCTTGCTGCACGCCCTCGCCCGACACGTCGCGCGTGATGGACGGATTGTCGGACTTGCGCGAAATCTTGTCGATTTCATCGATGTAGACGATGCCGCGCTGGGCTTTCTCGACGTCATAGTTGCAGCTTTGCAGCAGCTTCTGGATGATGTTTTCCACGTCCTCACCCACGTAACCGGCTTCGGTCAGGGTGGTGGCGTCGGCGATCACGAACGGCACGTTGAGCATGCGCGCCAGGGTCTGTGCCAGCAGGGTCTTGCCCGAGCCGGTAGGACCGACCAGCAAGATGTTGCTCTTGGCCAGTTCGATGTCGTCTTTCTTGCCCAGGTGCTTGAGGCGCTTGTAATGGTTGTACACCGCCACCGACAGGATGCGCTTGGCAGTCTGCTGGCCGATCACGTACTGATCGAGCAAGGCGGCAATTTCTTGCGGCGTCGGCAGGTCGGATTTGGTACCGGTCACCGTCTCGATGCTCGACGTTTCATCACGGATGATGTCGTTGCACAGGTCGATGCACTCGTCGCAAATGAACACGGACGGGCCGGCGATGAGTTTCTTCACCTCGTGCTGGCTTTTGCCGCAGAACGAGCAATACAGTAATTTTTCGCCGCTAGAGGATTTTTTGTCTGACATAAGGCATTTTGGTTGGAACTGCATTAACAATATTGCAAAATCGCAAGCCGGAGTGCGGTAGTTGCCGGAAAGGCAGCTACCCATGGCGCAAGTCAACAACGTGCACAAGCTCCATGCTACCCGAAATAAAAGCGAAACGCCCGAACGTTTGATCGCCCGGGCGTTTACTTACTTGCTTAGCAATACCGGTAGGGGCTCATCAAGCGCGGCTGGTCAACACTTTGTCGATCAAACCATACTCAACGGCCTCGTCGGCGGACATGAAACGGTCGCGGTCGGTGTCCTTGGCGATCTGTTCGATCGTCTGGCCCGTGCGCTCGGCCATGATGCCGTTCAAGCGGGTGCGCAGGTAAAGGATTTCCTTCGCCTGGATCTCGATGTCGGACGCCATGCCTTGCGAACCACCGGACGGCTGGTGAATCATGATGCGCGAGTTCGGCAGCGAGAAACGCTTGCCCTTGGCGCCAGCGGCCAGCAGGAAAGCGCCCATCGAAGCAGCCATGCCCGTGCACAGGGTCGAGACGTCCGGCTTGATGAACTGCATGGTGTCGTAGATGGCCATGCCGGCCGAGACCGAACCACCTGGCGAGTTGATGTAGAGCGAGATTTCCTTTTCCGGATTTTCGCTTTCCAGGAACAGCAGCTGGGCGACAACCAGGTTGGCCATCTGGTCATTGACCGGGCCGACCATGAAAATCAAGCGTTCCTTCAGCAGGCGCGAGTAAATATCATACGAGCGCTCGCCGCGACCGCTTTGTTCCACCACCATCGGCACCAGGCCGAGCATCTCTGTGTCCAGCGCCGGATTACGGTTCATACCTGTCATTTCATTTCCTTGTGAAGCAGTTAGAGGGCGCCGCCCCGGCCTGACGGCCGGGAGCGGCATCCGGATACCAACTGGTTTACGCTTGTGCGTTGCTTCCCATCAGTTCGTCGAAAGCAACTGCTTTCGTCGTGACTTTCGACAGGCCCAACACGTAAGTGACGACGTTTTCTTCCAATACAAGGGCTTCGATCTCACCCAGACGACGACGGTCGCTGTAGTAGTACTTCAGCACTTCGCGCGGATCTTCGTAGCTTTGGGCGAAGTCTTCGATCTGCGCCTTGACTTGCTCAGGCGTAGCCTGCAGGTTGTTGTCGCCCACCAGTTGCGACAGGATCAGGCCCAGGCGTACGCGACGCTCGGCTTTTTCCGCGAACAGTTCTGCTGGGAAAGGCACGTCCTTGACGTTCATGCCGCGCTGCGCCATGTCCTGGCGGGTCATTTCGGCCAGGCGCTCGGAATCCTGAGCGATCAGGGTTTTTGGCACTTCCAGCTCAGCAACTTTGATCAGCGCGTCCATGACGGCTTCCTTGTTGCGTGCTTTTACGCGGCCAGCGACTTCGCGCTGCAGGTTGACTTTGATGTCTTCGCGCATTTTGGCCAGGTCGCCATCGGCAACGCCCAGCGATTTGGCGAATTCGGCATCGACTTCCGGCAGGTGCGCCCATTCCAGCTTTTGCAGCGTGATGGTGAACGAAGCGGTTTTGCCGGCCACGTCTTTACCATGGTAGTCCTCTGGGAACGACAACGGGAAAGTCTTCGACTCGCCCACTTTCAGGCCCAGGGTCGCTGCTTCGAATTCCGGCAGCATGCGGCCTTCGCCCAGCACGAAAGCGTAGCCTTCAGCTTTGCCGCCTGGGAATTCAACACCGTCGATCGAGCCGACGAAGTCGACGGTCACGCGGTCGCCGTTGGCAGCGATAGCCTCACCGCCGTCGCCGTGTTCGCCAGCTTCGCCCTTGGTGTGGAAGTGCACGCGCTGCTTGCGCAGGATGTCGATGGTCTTGTCGATTTCGGCTTCCGACACGTCGGCTTGCACGGTTTCGATTTCAACGGCCGTCAGGTCGCCGATGGCGACTTCCGGATACACTTCGAACGTGGCGTCGAAAGCCAGCTGGCCTTCGGCGGCTTCTTCTTTCGGCACGATGTTCGGGAAACCGGCCACGCGCAGATTGTTTTCGTTGGCGGCGTCGTTGAACGCGCGGCCGACTTTGTCATTCAGCACTTCGGATTCAATTTGGTAGCCGTATTGTGCTGCGACCATTTTCAACGGCACTTTGCCCGGACGGAAGCCCGGTGCCTTAGCCGTACGGGCTTGCACTTTCAGGCGCTTCTCAACTTCCGTGCGGACGTCCGTCAGCGGGAAGGAGATCGTGATACGACGTTCGAGTTTGCCCAAGGTTTCGACTGCAGTTGCCATGTAAAAAATCGTCCAAAAAATAAACACTGTTGGTGCGAGAAAAGAAGACCCGACCCCTTGCGCCATCACTGGCGCAAGACATGGGTCCAGCTTCACTCGCTCGCATATTCATCTGTAAAAGCACTGAAAACAGGACGATGGACCTGGTCTACCCGGCGGAGGGAAAAACCCGCACCAGGCACCAAACAATCCGCCGCTTCCAGTACTGCGACAGGGCTCCGAGCGTCCAACCCTGCTTCTCAGTAAATGCAGGGCCGGCCATCATTCGGTAAAGCGTGGCATTATAACAAAGGACTTCGGGAAAGTGGCTGGCTTTGCAGCCACGCCACAGAGGATACCGGCGGCGGCGAACGAATCGCTACAGCCTGGATGGCCCTGTCTTTACTCTTGCCCCGGCATTCTTTATTTCGCCAGAGACAGGCTTTCCAGCCTGCTTCGTTCATTAGTATATGCGAACTGGCGGCCCGTCCGAAACAAAGAAATGCGCTCCTGGCGAAGATTTCGGCCAAAAAACCTTTGATTTACCTCAATTTGGCCATTTTTCAGGCAAACCTAAGCCGCGCATCCCCTCTCCAAGTGAATTTAAAGGAGAAAACATCATGAGCGATAGCACACCCGGCAGTTCCAGCAACGCCAAAGCCAAGCTGCAAATGGTCCTCAGCCGCCTGCTCGACGGCGTCACGGACGACGATCTGCAAAAAATCCAGACGGAAGTCGATGAAATGGAATTGCGCATGAAGGGCGATGGCCACCACGACCACGACCATCCTACCGTCGCCTGACCCGGCAGTGGCTGCGCCTACCCTGCGAGCCGCTCCACCGGATGCGGACGTGCTGGCCGCCGTGGAAACGGCGCTGGTGACCCACCGCGCCTTTGGCGACAGCGGCTACATCCGCGACCAGCTGGCCGTCGCCTACCGGCGGCGCCTGCACAAGCTGGGCGGCACCCTGCCCGAGGCCGAACGGCTGGCCGGCGCGCTCGATACGGCGCCGCCCGCGCGCCAACGCCAGTTACTGGGCGACACGGTGCTGCGCTGCGCCGTCCAGCACGCCATGCGCCAGCTGCACTTGGGTGACGAGTACGGACTGCCCCTGCCGCAATGCGCGGCACTGTTCCAGGCGGCCAGCGAGCATCTGGAAGCGGGCCTGCCCGGCGGCCCGCTGGTGGCCCATCTGCCGCCCGTGGCACGCTTGCACGAGGGGCGCACCATGGAAGAAGCGGACACCGAATGTGACACCTACATTTGGCATGCCTGGCAGGAAGGCACGCCGTATGCGCGCGCCTTTCTTGCCGTGATGGACGATAACTACGGCGCACCGCTGGCCACGCCCACGCCGCAGGAACGGGCGCTGCTGCGCCGCGGGCTAGGCTTGCTGGAAACCCTGCTGCCCCGCCTGACGGCCAGCGCGCTTTCTCATGTCCAGTTGATCGCCCTGTTTCCCAAGCTGGGCACGTGGCGCGGCAAGGCGTCCAGCTCGCAATTTCGCGTCAATGGCAGCGTGTTCCTGAACCAAGAATTGATTGGCAACCCCTGGTGGCTGGCCGAGCACTTGCTGCACGAGTCGCTGCACCAGAAACTGTACGACTTCCGCCACGGCCACAGCCTGCTGGCGCCCGACTATGCGCGCGACGACGGCGCCAAGGTCTGCTCACTGTGGAATGCGCCCGATAACGATGGCAATCACTATTGGGATGCCCATCGCACCTTGGCCGCCTTTCATGTATATGTCCACCTGGCGTTGCTGTGCCTGCTGGCCGAGCGCCAGGAAGCGGCGCTGGCGCCACAGTACGGCCCCATCGGCCAGCACATGAGCGGCAGCCGGCGCGCCATCGACCGCGCCCGCTACCTGGGCGAACAATTGCACAGCACCACCTGGCCGGAACTGGGATTGGCCGGGCGCCAGATGACGCATTGGCTGCTGGACGTGCTCGACGCACTCGACACGCAACGGCGGCCCAGCGGCGCCACCTTGCACCTGCTGCTCGACCTGTACGAACGCCAGAGCCGCAAGCTCGACACTTTCCTCGCGCGGCAGCCGCCGCCCCGCAGCGACATGCTGGCCGCCCAGGCGCAGCAAGAGGTGGCGATGACGCGCGAGGCGCTGTACCTGCTGGATCAGGAAGCACCGCAGTCAACCCATGCGCAGGAGTACAACTGGCCGCAGGCACGGCAGCGCGTCTTGCAGGCACTTTGGCCGCTGACTGAAGATGATAAATTAATGGAAAGAAGCGGCTACCCGCAGGCGCAGGCACTGATTGCGCAGATGGTGCAGCAGTCGAGCAGGCAACTGGGCGCACTCGGCGCACTGGGCTGATGAAATTAGTTCAGGGAAAATTTTGATGGTGCTGCACTTCCGGGCTGGAACAACCCGGATTGGTGCGGATGGGGAGACTCGAACTCCCAAGCCGAAGCACTGGCTTCTAAGACCAGCGTGTCTACCAATTCCACCACATCCGCATTTGTACTACTTTGTGCTACTTGCCACAGGCTGCTGCCCCTGATTTTAACAACTCGTGGGCGATCTGGCTACCGTGGACTGATAGAGCAAGCCCTCGGTAAAGCAAAGGCGGCATTCTACTGGATTTCCCAGAGGAATGCCGCCTTTTTTTTGCTGCGCCTCAGAGCGCGCCACCGGCCAGTTGGCCGCATTTTCACCCCAAAGCAAGCACTGGGGTCGCACCCTCAGGGTGCGACCCCGGCATTTTCGCCGTTCGGGTACATGGCGTATGCAGCATGCGGCCACCCGCCAGGGCACTACACAGCCGGCGTACCCGCTTCCCTTGCCGCAGGGTCCGGCTTCTTGACCCGGAACCAGGCCGCATACAGGGCCGGCAGGAACAGCAAGGTCAAGGCCGTTGCCAGGATCAATCCCCCCATGATGGCGACCGCCATCGGCCCCCAGAAGACCGAACGCGACAGCGGGATCATGGCCAGCGCCGCGGCGGCGGCCGTCAGCACGATGGGTCGGCAGCGGCGCACGGCCGAGTCGATGATGGCGTCCCATGGCGTCGAACCGTCATTGATGTCTTGCTCGATCTGGTCGACAAGGATCACCGAGTTGCGGATGATCATGCCGAACAGCGCGATGATGCCCAGGTTGGCCACGAAACCAAGTGGCCGCCCCAGCGCCAGCAAGGCAAACGCGGCACCCGCCACGCCCAGCGGCCCCGTCAGGAAGACCAGCAAGGAACGCGAGAAACTGTGCAGTTGCAGCATCAGCAAGGTGAAGATGATGAAAATGGCCAGCGGCAAGTTCGCCGAGATCGACGCTTCCGCCTCGCCGCTGTCGGCCGCCACGCCTTTCACGACGATGCGGTAACCGGCCGGCATTTTGGCGCGCAAGGCATCGAGCTGCGGCGCCAGTTGCGTCGACACGGTGGCGCCCTGGATGCCGTCGATCACGTCGGACTGCACGGTAATGGCCCATTCGCGCTTGTCACGCCAGACCACACCCGGTTCCCATACAAAATGCGCGCGGGCCAGCTGCGAGATGGGCACGGACTTGCCCGTCGCCGTCGGGATATTCGTGTCATTCAGCACGGAAATCGTCGCCCGTTCGGCCAAAGGCTGGCGTACCTGGATATCGATCAGCTTGTTGTCTTCGCGGAACTGGCCGATGACCGTGCCCGACAGAATCGTATTGGCCGCCTGCATCACCGTTTTCGAGGTAACGCCCAGCGCGCGCATCTTGTCCTGGTCCAGGTCCAGGCGCAGCACTTTCACCGATTCGTTCCAGTTATCGTTCACGCCCAGGGTGTTCGGATTGGCGCGCATGATGTCCTTGACCTGGTCGGCAATGGCGCGCACACCGGCCACCTCCGGCCCCATGACGCGAAATTGCACGGGATACGGCACCGGCGGTCCGTTCGGCAACAGTTTCACCCGGCCCCGTACTTCCGGGAAATCTTTCTTGAAGACGTCGACGATTTGCTGGCGCAAGCGTTCGCGGTCGGCCAGGCTCTTCGGCAAGACCACCACTTGCGACACGTTGGTCTGCGGGAAGATCTGATCGAGCGGCAAGTAGAAACGGGGACTACCGGTTCCCACGTAGCTGGTGACGCTTTCCACGCCGTCGAGCTTGCCAACAAAAGCCTCGAACTTCTTCACCTGTTTCTCGTTAGCAGCAAACGTCGTGCCTTCGGGCGACCACAGTTCCACCATCAGTTCCGGACGGCTGGAATCGGGGAAGAATTGCTTTTCGATAAAGTTAAAGCCGTAAATACCCAGTGCAAAGATGGCCAGGGTGGCGGCGATCGTCGTCTTGCGCCACTCCACGCACCAGGTGACGGCGCGGCGGAAACGGCGGAAGTTCGGCGTATCGAACAATTCATGGTCGTCATGCGCGTGCGGTTTCACCTTCAGCAAGACGTAGCCGATATAGGGAGTGAAGACGACGGCCACCACCCACGAGATAATCAGGGCCAGCGCATTGACGGAGAACAAGGAGAACGTGTATTCGCCGGCGGCCGACTTGGCCAGGCCGATGGGCAGGAAGCCCGCCACCGTGATCAGGGTGCCCGTCAGCATGGGCATGGCCGTCGACGTGTAGGCGAACGTGGCCGCATCGAAGCGGGACATGCCCTCTTCCATCTTGCGCACCATCATCTCGACGGCGATGATGGCGTCGTCGACCAGCAAGCCCAGCGCGATGATCAGCGCGCCCAGCGAGATCTTGTGCAAGTCGATGTCGAGCAGGCGCATGAACAGGAAAGTGACGGCCAGCACCAGCGGAATGGTCAGCGCCACCACCAGGCCCGGGCGCACGTCGATGCGCAGCGGCTTCGTGTGCAAGCCCAGCGCGACAAAGCTGACGGCCAGCACGATCAGAATGGCTTCGATCAGGGTATGCACGAACTCGCCCACGGAAGCGGACACGGCTTCCGGCTGGTTCGACACGCGCTGCAATTCTATGCCAACCGGCAATTCGCTCTTCATGCGCGTGACGGTTGCCTGCAAGGCCTTGCCCATGTCGATGATGTTGCCGCCCTTTTCCATCGATACGCCCAGGCCGATCACTTCCTTGCCGTTGAAGCGCATCTTGTCCTTGGGCGGATCGACGAATTCACGTTTCACCGTGGCAAAGTCGCCGAGGCGGAAGGTGGTGCCGTTGGCGCGCAATTCCAGATTTTCCAGGTCCTTGACGGTCAGCATGGCGCCCGTCACGCGCACTTGCAGGTTATCCGTCGGCGTCACCAGCACGCCCGTGGCGTTGATGCTGTTTTGCTCGGACAATTGCTGCACGATGGCATCGAAAGGAATGCCCAGCTGGGCAAATTTCTTGTGCGAAAAGATAATATTAATCTTTTCATCCTGCACGCCGAACAGTTCTACTTTCGACACCTGCCCCACGGCCAGCAGTTCCTGGCGCACCTTGTCCGCGTAATCCTTCATTTCCGCGTACGTAAAACCGTCGCCGGACAGGGCGAAGATGGAGCCGTAGGTGTCGCCGAACTCGTCGTTGAAGAACGGGCCCACGACGCCGGCCGGCAAGGTGCCCTTGATGTCGCCGATCTTTTTGCGCACCTGGTACCAGGCGGCCGCCGTTTCCTTGGGCGGCGCCGATTCGCGCAGCTCCAGCAGGATCAAGGTTTCGCCCGGCTTCGAATAGCTGGTGATCTCGTCGATGTATGGCGTTTCCTGCAGTTTCTTTTCCAGCTTGTCCGTCACCTGCTCGGCCATCTGCAGCGCCGTGGCGCCGGGCCAGTACGCTTGCAGGACCATGGCGCGGAAGGTGAACGGCGGATCCTCATCCTGACCCAGGTTGGCGTAGCTGAGCATGCCGCCGATCAGCAGCACGGCCATCAGGTAGCGCGTCAGCGGGATGTGTTCGAGGGCCCAGCGCGACAGATTGAAGCCGCCCTTCATTTGGCCGCACCCACGCTGACGGCGGCAGCGGCGACATCCGGCTTGCTGGCCAGTTCGGCACCGAGGATGGTCACTTTCTGGCCAGGCTTGAGCAGGTTGACGCCGGCCGTGACCACCGTCTGCCCCGCTTTCACGCCCGAGGCCAGCAGCAACTCATTGCCCGCCACGCCGCCCACCGTCACCGGCACGAGCTTCACGGCGCCGTTTTCCACCACCCAGACGGAGCTTTGCGACTTTTCATTGAACAGGGCCGTCAGCGGCACCTTGATCTGCGGCGTGGCCGTCTGGGAAGCGAACTGCACCACGGCCGTCATGCCCAGGCGCACTTGCGGCGCGTCCGGGATGCTGACCTTGGCAGTATAGGTGCGCGTGGCCGCATCGGCCACGGGCGACACTTCGCGGATCTTGCCCGGCAGCGCCTGCTTCGGGTCGGCCCACAGACGCACGACCACATCCTTGACACTGCGCAAGGTTTCTACTTTGTCTTCAGGAATGCCGATCACCACTTCCTTCTCGCCGCTCTTGGCCACCACCACGACGGGCGCACCGGGCGCCACCACCTGCCCTACTTCCGCATCGATGCGCGTGACGACGCCGTCCGCATCGGCCAGCAGGCTGGCATAGCCGGACTGGTTCGCCTGGCCCCGGTACAGGGCTTGCGCCGCTTCCACGTTTGCCTGCGCCGCCTTGTAGGTGGCGTCCTTGCCATCGAGCACGGCCTGGCTGACGAAATTTTTCTCGCGCAAGTCCTGGTAGCGCTTCAATTCCGCGCGCGCCAGGTCGCGGTTCGTTTCCGCGCTCACCAGCGAAGCCTTGGCCTGCGCCTGCGACAGCTGCAAGTCGACAGGATCGAGTTGCATCAGCACTTGCCCCTTCTTGACGCTGGCGCCCACGTCGACCTTGCGCGCGACGATCTTGCCGCCCACGCGGAAACCCAGCTGCGATACGACGCGGGGCACGACTTCGCCCGACAGCTCGGCACTCACGTCAACATTACTACTAGACAACACGATGGCACGGACGGGACGCACGTCTTCCACTTTGACGGCAGGCTTGGAACAGGCCGCCAAGGTAGTCGCAAGGGCCGCGGCGGCAATCAGCCGCAAGGCAGGAAGTGCGGATGCGCCGGTCTCGCGGCGCAGGGTTTTCAGGGCAAACAAGGTATTTTCCTTTACTATGCGGGCTGCAATATTTTTATGCGGAGAAACTTTTTGCCTGTCCTTTGGACCAAGCCAAACTTTTTCGCACGCGATATCCTTAAATTTGTGACAATATCAGTTTGGTCGTAGCGGAGGACGATTTTCCGCTAATGACTTTCTGGTTATTAATTATAATCGTGCGTAAAAGTTTTTAGTGACTTTTGCGTCATTAATCTTGAGACGTACAACGTCCGGCCACATTCCAGCGTTTGCGGGAGTGCCGGACAAACGCAAGACTAGAGAAGTGTGTTCATGCCTGTAGACCATTACGAAAATTTTCCTGTTGCATCATTTTTACTGCCGCGCCGCCTGGTGCCCGCCGTCGAAGCCATCTATGCCTTCGCCCGCAGCGCCGACGACCTGGCCGACGAAGGCGACGCCACACCGGCCGAACGCCTGGCCTTTCTACACGCCTACGAAGAGGCGCTGGGCCGCATCGCCCGCCAGGAAGGCCATGCCGGCGAGAACGCCGCCATGTTCGAACGTCTGGCCGCCGTCATCGCCAAGTTCCAGCTGCCGCTCAAGCCGTTCTACGATTTATTGTCCGCCTTCAAGCAGGATGTGGAAACAACGCGCTACGCCAGCTACGATGACGTGCTCGATTACTGCGCCCGCTCCGCCAACCCCGTGGGGCTGCTGATGCTGCACCTGTACGGTGCGGCCGATGAACAGAATGTACGCGATTCCGATGCCATATGTTCAGCTTTACAACTAATTAATTTCTTGCAAGACGTCGCCATCGACCAGCAAAAAGAGCGCATCTACCTGCCGATGGAAGACTTGAGCCGCTTTGCCGTCTCCGCCGCCGCCTTCGAGCGGCCCGAGGCGCACGGCAAGTGGAGTGCCCTGATGCGCTTCGAAGTGGCCCGCGCGCACGCGCTGATGCTGTCCGGCGCGCCGCTGGCCCTGCGCTTGCGCGGACGCATCGGCTGGGAACTGCGCCTGGTGGTGCAAGGGGGCTTGCGCATTCTCGAATGCATCGAAGCCGTCAATTACGACGTGTTCCGACGCCGTCCCAAGCTGGAGAAACGCGACTGGCTGATCATTTTCTGGCGCGCCCTGCGCATGTCGCGCAAAAGCCTGCATCAAGAGACACAAGTAAAAACGGCTTTTCCCCCGTCGCCCACTCTGTAAGACGATAGAATAGCGGCTTCGATCTGCAACCCTTGCTCTTTTGACTATGTCTCCCGACGAATACTGCCAACAAAAGGCCGCCCAGAGCGGCTCCAGCTTCTACTACAGCTTCCTGTTCCTGCCGGCCGAGCGCCGCAAGGCCATCACGGCCCTGTACGCCTTCTGCCGCGAAGTCGACGATACGGTCGATGAATGCACGGACGAAGCCGTGGCACGCACCAAGCTGGTGTGGTGGCGCAAGGAAGTCAAGGCCATGTACGAGGGCAACCCCACACATCCCGTGATGCGCGCGCTGCAGCCGCACCTGGCCGTGTATAAGCTGGAAGAAAAGCATTTGCAGGCCATCATCGACGGCATGGAAATGGACTTGAACCAGACCCGCTACCTCGATTACCAGGCCATGAGCCGCTATTGCTGGCACGTGGCCAGCGTGGTCGGTATCTTGTCGGCAAGCATCTTCGGCGCGACGCGCCCGGAAACCCTGCTGTACGCGGAAAAGCTGGGCCATGCCTTCCAGCTGACCAACATCATCCGCGACGTGGGCGAGGATGCGCGCAAGGGTCGCATCTACCTGCCGATCAGCGAATTGCAGCAATTCAATGTAACGGCGGCCGATTTGCTGAACGCGCGCCACAGCGAAAACTTTGAAAACCTCATGCGCTTCCAGGTGGCGCGCGCGCAAAAAGCCTACGACGAAGCGTTCGCCCTGCTGCCGGCGGAGGACCGCCGCGCCCAGCGCCCGGGCCTGATCATGGCCGCCATCTACCGCACCCTGCTCAACGAAGTCGAGCGCGACGGCTATCACGTGCTGAACCAGCGCATCTCGCTCACGCCGATCCGCAAACTGTGGCTGGCCTGGAAGACCTGGGTTCGTGGCTGACAGTAGCGTGAAGCAACGCTACGCCGTCATCGGCGCCGGCTGGGCCGGCTGCGCGGCAGCCATGGAACTGGCGCGCGCCGGCCATGCCGTGACCGTCTACGAGGCGGCGCGCACCTTGGGCGGGCGTGCGCGCCGGGTCGAACGGGAAAAGACGGTGCTCGACAACGGCCAGCACATCCTGCTGGGCGCGTACACGGAAACCTTGCGCCTGATCAAGCTCGCAGGGCAAGACCCTGCCGAGCTGATCCTCACCCTGCCCCTGCAGATGTGCTATCCACCCGGCACCAAAGGCATGGATTTTCTCGCGCCGCGCCTGCCTGCGCCGCTGCACCTGGCATGGGCCTTGCTGCGCGCCAAGGGGCTGCAGCGCGCCGACAAGCTGTCCCTGATGCGTTTTTCCACGGCCATGCGGTGGATGGGCTGGCAGTTGTACAACGATTGCACGGTAACCGAATTGCTGCAGCGCTTCGACCAGACGGACACCTTGAACCGCCTGATGTGGCATCCGCTGTGCCTGGCGGCCTTGAATACGCCGCCCGAGCGCGCGTCGGCCCGCGTCTTCATCAACGTGCTGCGCGACAGCCTGGGCGCATCGCGCCGCCGCGCCTCCGACATGCTGATCCCGAAGGCGGACCTGAGCAGCCTGTTACCGGACGCGGCCGCCCGCTATCTGGAACAGCATGGCGGCGCAGTGCGCACGGGCGCCAAGGTGGCAGCCTTGCACGCCTTGCCCGATGGCCGCTGGCGACTCGATGATGGCGTCGATGATGGCGAACACTATGACGGCGTCATCGTCGCCACCTCATCCGTGCAAGCGGCCGGCCTGCTGCAAAGCGTGCACGACCCGCGCCTCAATGACGTTATTACCAAAATGCAGGCCTTCACGCCGGAAGCCATCAGCACCTGCTACCTGCAGTACGACGCCAGCGTGCGTCTGGACTTGCCGTTTTACGCGCTTGTCGATGCGCCAGAGCAACAGCACTGGGGGCAGTTCGTCTTCGACCGGGGCCAGCTCGACGCAAATCAGGCCGGCTTGCTGGCCGTCGTCATCAGCGCGTCCGGCCCTGCCGCCGAGCAAGGCCATGGTCCGCTGGCGCAGGCGATCGCTGCGCAGCTGGCGCAGGTGCTGCAGCGCCCGGAACTGGCGCAACCGGCCTGGAGCCAGCTGATCACGGAAAAGCGCGCCACCTTTGCCTGCACGCCGGACCTGGCGCGCCCCGGCAATGCCAGCGGCATGCCGGGCCTGCTGCTGGCCGGCGACTACACGGCCAATGACGACCGGACGCAGGACTATCCGGCCACCATCGAAGCGGCCGTGCGCAGCGGCGTGGCGGCGGCCAGGGTGGCGAACACGGGCAAGGTGGCAAAACAGACTTGACGGTGCATCCCGCCCTGGCGCCGCTCGCCCCCGCGAAATTGCATTCTGTCGCACCGTGCTGGTGCGCTCGCGTGCGCTTGGGTACAGTCTGATCATCGACAACGGCCATGCCACGGAAAATACCATGCACCCCACCTTGCACTTGAAAAACAGCTTGAAAGCCATGGCGCTGCTCGCTTGTGTGCTGCTCGCCACCGTCATCGTCATTCACGGACAGCAAGTGCCACAAACGCCATTGCTGCTGAGCCAGGCAAGCATGCTGCTGCCGGCGGTGGGCTGAGGCGGCGAAGCGGAGTAACAGGAAGAATATGATGAACAAGCAAGACTATCTCGAGGCACTGCGGCGCGCGCTGGCAGGCTTGCCGCCGGACCTGGTGGCCAAGACCCTCGATTATTACGAACAGACCTTCATCGAAGGCGCGGCGGCCGGCCGCAGCGAGCACGAAATCGCCGACGACCTGGGCGACCCGAAAAAGATCGCCCTCACCTTGCGCAGCAGCACCCACCGCCAGGCGTTCGAGCAAAAGAAAACCCCCGTCAACCTGCTGCGCCTGCTCGTCTCGCTGGTGGGCCTGGCCATCTTCAACCTGTTCATGGTCGTGCCCGCCGCCGTGTACGCGGCGCTGCTGTCCACCCTGTATGCGGTCGGCCTGAGCTTTTACCTGGCCGGCATCGCCATCACGGCCAGCGGCTTGTCCGGCGCCAACGAACTGGTGCTCGAGGGGCCGCTGCGCCACGTCTTCATTCATGACGGCGGCGAAGGCGACGAGCAGCGCGAAACGCGCATCACCATCGGCGACAAGGGCATCGAAATCGACCATGTGCCCGGCCCCTTGCAGCGTGAACCGGCTGAAGCGGAGGCGCCCGGCGCTTCGTCGCGCATGATGGAGCGGGCCGAAGCGCTGGCCGGCGGCGGCATCCGCATCTCCACCGACATGGACCGCGATGCGCGCACCACACAAACCGTCTTCGGCGTCGGCATGCTGCTCGGCGGCATCGCCATATTCCTGCTCAGTCTGGTGGTCACGCGCTATACCTTGATCGGTATCAAGCGCTATATCGCCATGAATGTCTCCCTGCTCAAAGGTCACTAGAAAGGCTGCCATGAAACGCTTGCTCAAAGTCGGCCTGTCCATGCTCTTGCTGGCCATGGTCCTGATCGCCATGTCGTATGCGGCGCTGCGCGCCAAGGGGATCAGCAATCCCAGCAGCGCTGCCGGCCGCGCCGTGCGCAGCGACACGCGCCCGATTTCCGCCAATATCAACAGCATCGATCTGGCCGGTCCCATCGACCTGGTGCTGCGCCGCGGCGCCACGCCATCGCTGAAAGTGAGCGGCGAACAACGCCTGCTGTCGAACGTCGACACGACGGCCGACGGCACGACCCTGCATATCGGCCCGAAAGGCATGCTGTTCCACCATCGCCAGCCGCTGCAGGTGGAACTGGTGCTGCCAACCCTCGTGCGACTGGAAGTGCACGGCAATGGCGACAGCAGGATCACGGGATTTTCCGGCGACAGTTTCATCCTGGAACTTATGGGTTCAGGCGACGTCAGCTTCACGGGCCGCTACAAGCAGGTGCAAGCGACCGTCAACGGCAGTGGCGATCTCGATATCAATGCCGGCAACAGCGACAGCGTCGTGCTGGAAATGGTCGGTTCCGGGCGCATCGCCGCCAGCGGCAACACGAAATTCCTGCGTGCCGACCTGAGCGGCTCAGGCGACATCGATGCCGAACACCTGGCGGCCGACAAGGCCAGCGTCAGTCTGCAAGGCTCGGGCCAGAGCACCGTCTTCGTGCGCGACGCCGCCAACCTGACCCTGCGCGGCAGCGGCGACATCCACGTGCACGGCAACCCGCGCCAGCGCGAGACCCAGAAAAGCGGGTCGGGCGACATCATCTGGCATTGATGATGACGCAGCTGACAATCTACTGCGCGGCGCGATTTGCGGCCGGCGATGCTCGCTGCCTCGGCGGCCCCGTACCAGAGTACAGCTGCGCTTCTCAGCCACAACTCGGGGCCGCTCGCTACGATTGTGAGCTGCGTCGTGGCGTTGAAGCATTTCTCTTTCAGCAATTCTTTTCCAGCCAGGCCACGGCCTGCTCGCCGGCCGCCTTGCCTTGCGCCAGGCAGGCCGTCAGCAGGTAGCCGCCCGTCGGCGCTTCCCAGTCCAGCATTTCCCCCGCCACGAAGACGCCTGGCATGGCGCGCAGCATGCTGCCGTCAATGCCGTCGAAGTCCACGCCGCCGGCGCTGCTGATCGCTTCATCGATGGGGCGCGCACGCTTGAGCGTGACAGGCAGCAGCTTGATGGCGGCCGCCAGCCTGGCCTCGTCGGCAAAGTCGGCCGCGCTCAGGCATTCGCGCAGCAGGCCCGATTTCACCCCTTTGATGCCCAGCCGGCTTTGCAAATGGCTGGACATGGAGCGGGCGCCGCGCGGGCGCGTCACTTCCTCGAACACGCGTTCATGCGTGTGGTCGGGCGCCAGGTCGAGCCAGATGGTGGCGTGGCCGTCGCGTGCGATCTGCTCGCGCAGCGCGGCCGACAGCGCATAAATCAGGCTGCCTTCGACGCCGCCCGCCGTGATGACGAACTGCCCCTGGCGCTTGATGAGCAAGCCGTCGATGTCATGCGCCGTGATGGCCACGGTCGCCAGCGGTTCGCCCGCATGGCGGCTGCTGAAATGTTCGCTCCAGTCCACGTCGAAGCCGCAATTGGCCGGCGCCAGCGCTTCCACGGCCACGCCCTGCCCTTGCAGCAGCGGCACCCAGGCGCCGTCCGAACCAAGCCGCGCCCAGCTGCCGCCGCCCAGGGCCAGGATCACGGCGTCGAAGGCGCACAGGCGTTCGCCGTCCGGCGTGGCAAAGGCCAGCTGGCCGTCGCGCCAGCCCGTCCAGCGGTGGCGCATGTGAAATTGCACGCCCGCTTCGCGCAGGCGGTGCAGCCAGGCGCGCAGCAGGGGCGCCGCCTTCATGTCCGTGGGGAAGACGCGATTCGACGAGCCGACAAAGGTGTCGACGCCCAGGCCGTGCACCCAGTCGCGCACCTTTTGCGGGCCGAACTGGTCCAGCGCCGGTTTCACGCGGTGCGCCTGCCGGGCGTAGCGCGAGACGAAGGCCTGGTAGCCTTCCGCGTGCGTGATGTTCATGCCGCCGCGCCCCGCCAGCAGGAATTTGCGGCCGACGGACGGCATGGCGTCGAACAACTCCACCCTGGCCCCCTGGTCGCTGGCCGCCTGGGCGGCCATCAGGCCGGCGGGGCCGCCGCCGATGACGGCGATGTGAAAGGAAGGAAGGCTGGAATCGGTCATGGCAGGCTGAAAGACGGTGAAAACCCCGGCATTTTAGTCGAGATAAGGCCCGGAGATGGCAAGAATGCCGAAAAATGATGCATACTGCGCGCAGAGGCCGCAGCGACCGGCGGCTTGACTTCACGCGACAACGCGACGACAAGAGGAGAAACACATGGGTGCAGGATTCTGGATTTCCCGTTATTTGCTGGCCAGCTCGATCTTATTCATCATCCTGACGGTGGTCGAGTACAGCAAGGGCACGACCAGCCAGACCGACATCCTCAGCGCGCTGGCCTGGTCGCTGGTGGCGTCGGCCATCTTCATCGGCTCGAAATACTGGCGCTACAGGAAGGCCGTCGCCTGCGCCACGTGCAGCGGGGACAAACCGAAAACCAGATCGTCATGAAAAAACGGCCACTTCGATGAAGTGGCCGTCTTGTTTGAGAAACGGGATCAGCCGCCCGTTACGGGCGGGAAGAACGCCACCTCGTCGCCTTCGCCGATCACGGTATCGGCATCGCACATCACCTGCTTGTGCGCCGTGCGCAGCGCGCGGCCCTGGGCCAGCGCGTACTCCCAGTTGCCGCTGCGGGCGATCAGCAGGTTTCTCACCTCGCCCACCGTCAGCGGCCCGGCCACTTCCAGCACTTCGTGACCCGTGCCCACCAGTTCGCGCACGCTGGCAAAAAATCGCAGATTGATCTTCATCGATACTTCCTTAGTACAGCAATTCGTTAAACGGGATAAAACGCAGCATGTCGCCGCGCGCAATCGACAGCCCCGGCGGGCAATCGATCAAGCCGTCGCCCCACACGGTGGAGGTCAGCACGCCCGAACTCTGGTTGGCGAACAATTCCAGCTCGCCCTCATCATTCACTTTGGCGCGCAGGAACTCGTTGCGCTTGTCCGCCTTCAGGCGCTCGAACGCGGCCGGCAGCTTGTAGCTGCGCGGCGCCAGGCTGCCCGCCACGCCCTGCAGGCGCAGGATGAACGGGCGCACGAACAGCAAAAATGTGACGAAGCTGGAGACGGGATTGCCAGGCAAGCCGATAAAGAATGCCTCCCGCACTTCGCCAAACGCCAGCGGCTTGCCCGGCTTGACGGCGATCTGCCACATGTTCAGCCGCCCTTCCGCCTCCACGGCCGGCTTGATGTGGTCTTCCTCGCCCACGGACACGCCGCCCGAGGTGATGATCAAATCATTGCCCTGCGCCGCCTGGCGCAGCACGGCGCGCGTCGCTTCCAGGCTGTCGGGCACGATGCCCAGGTCCGTGATCTCGCAGCCGAGGTTTTCCAGCAGGCCGCGCAAGGTAAAACGGTTCGAGTTGTAGACGGCGCCCGGCACCAAAGGCTCACCCGGCATGGCCAGTTCGTCACCCGTGAAGAACACGGCCACGCGCAGCTTGCGCAGCACCGGCAGCTGCGCCAGGCCCACGGAGGCGGCCAGGCCCATTTCCTGGCTGCGCAGGCGCCGGCCCGCGCCGAGGATTTCGCCGCCGGCGCGGATATCCTCGCCCTGGCGGCGCACCCATTCCCCGGCTTTCGGCACGTGGTTGACCGTCACCATGCCGTCCGCCGCCGTGCACTGCTCCTGCATCACGACGCAGTCGGCGCCTTCGGGGATCAGGGCGCCCGTGAAGATGCGCGCCGCCGTCCCCGGCTGCAAGGGCTGGCCCACGTGACCGGCCGCGATGCCCTGCGACACGGGCAGGCTGGCCGCACCGCTGGCGCAATCGCTGGCGCGCACGGCATAGCCATCCATCTGCGTGTTGTCGCGCTCGGGCACGTTCAGGGTCGACGTTTGCGCCGTGGCCAGCACGCGGCCGTTGGCGCGCATGGTGTCGACCAGCTCCACCTCGGTCACCGGGCGCGCCGCGCCCAGCATAAAGGCTTGCGCTTCGGCCACCGACAGCATGGGTTTACGTTGTGCAGTCGGATCGCTCATCACAAGCCCGTATTGGCGGCGATGTACGCCTTCATTTTTTCCACGTCCGTGCCCATCACAACGAACTTTTGCGGCAAGTCCTCGATGTTTTCGAAGCCGGCCGGGCGTTCCGCGTCCACGCCCAGCGCTTCGAGGATGGTTTCGTTGAACTTGGCCGCCAGCGCCGTTTCCAGCACGATCATCGGCACGTTCGGCTCCAGGTGCTCGCGCGCCACCTTGATGCCGTCGGCCGTGTGCGTGTCGATGGTGATGCCGTAGTCGTCGGCCACGTCGCGGATGGTATCGAGGCGATCCTGGTGCGTGGACTTGCCCGACTTGAAGCCGTATTTGGCCACCAGCTTGAATTCATCGCCATCGCTGCCAGGTTTGCCGGAGAGGTCAAAGCCGCCATGCGTTTCCACTTTCGTGAACAGGGCGCGTACGCGCTCGCTGTCGCGGCCCACGAGGTCGTAGACGAAGCGCTCGAAGTTCGACGCTTTCGAGATATCCATCGACGGGCTGCTCGTGTGGTACGTTTCGGCCGACTTGCGCACGCGGTAGACGCCCGTGCGGAAGAATTCGTCGAGCACGTCGTTTTCATTCGTGGCCGCCACCAGTTTCGAGATCGGCAGCCCCATCATGCGGGCGATATGGCCGGCGCAGATATTGCCAAAATTACCAGATGGCACCGTGAACGACACTTTCTGCTCGTTGCTGGTGGTGGCCGCCAGGTAGCCGCGGAAGTAATACACGACTTGCGCCACAACGCGCGCCCAGTTGATGGAATTGACGGTGCCGATCTTCTGTTGGGCCTTGAACGGCAGGTCGTTCGACACGGCTTTCACCATATCCTGGCAGTCGTCGAACACGCCTTCGACGGCGATATTGTAGATGTTCGGGTCTTGCAGGCTGAACATCTGCGCCGTCTGGAAGGCGCTCATTTTCTTGTGCGGCGACAGCATGAAGACGCGGATGCCCTTCTTGCCGCGCATCGCGTATTCGGCCGCGCTGCCCGTGTCGCCCGAGGTGGCGCCGAAGATATTGAGTTCGGCGTCATGCTTGGCCAAGGTGTATTCGAACAGGTTGCCCAGCAGCTGCATGGCCATGTCCTTGAAGGCCAGGGTCGGGCCGTTCGACAGCGCCTGCAGCATCAGCGTGGTCGATCCGCCCTTGACGACGTTTTCTTCGAGCACGCGCAGCGGCGTGATGTCGGCCGCGTTTTCGCCGGCGCGGGCGTTCTTGTAGACTGCCTTGGTATAGGTTTTCGCCGTCAGTGCCTTCAGGTCCGCGGCCGGGATATCGGTGGCGAACTTCTTCAGGATTTCGCAGGCCAGGTCGGCATACGACAATGTGCGCCAGGCATTGAGCTCGGCACCAGTGACTTGCGGGTAGTGTTCAGGGAGATACAGTCCGCCATCGGGGGCCAGGCCGCCCAGGAGGATGTCGGAGAATTGCTGCGGATTCGATGGCGCTTTGTCAGCGCGGGTAGACACGTAATGCATAGATTTGAAGAGTCCAGTTGAGCTGAGTGCGGTTGATCATGAATGGCAGCGGATATTATAGTGCCAGCGGCCGTCCAAGGCGAATCGCGTGGCGCCAGCCTGATCAAGATGTGACAATTGGAGAGCCTGCTTATTATCAAACAAGCCATAATTGTATGAGATCAAGCCAGGCGAGCATGACCCGCGTACGCACTGGCGCGCGCCGACGATTTAGGCCACACTGAGCTTTCTGCCCTGCAAAGTGCCAATAATGGAGTCGAAAACCGGCCATGTCGCTGAGTAAAAAACCATATCTGCAAAGCGCCGCGCTGCGCTCCGACGCTGTCGTCGACCTCGATCACTATCCGTTCACCATCCCCGCCATCCGCGACTTCGTGCACATGGATTTCCACCCCGACGTGACGTTTTTCGTGGGCGAGAACGGCAGCGGCAAGTCGACCATGCTCGAAGCGCTGGCCGTGAGGCTGGGCTTCGGCAAGGATGGCGGCACGCGCAACGTGCGCATCGCCCTGCCGTCGGACGAGGAATCGGGCTTGCATGCACACTTGCGCCTGAGCAAGAGCTATAAAAAACCCGAGGACAGCTATTTCCTGCGCGCCGAAAGCTTTTTCAACGTCGCCACCTACATGGACGCCATGCCGGAATACCTGGGCAGCTACGGCGGCAAGTCGCTGCACGCGCAATCGCACGGCGAAGCATTCATGGCGACCCTGATCAACAAGCTGCGCGGCAAAGGCTTGTATTTGCTGGACGAACCGGAGGCGGCCCTGTCGCCCAGCCGCCAGATGGCGGCTTTATCGGTGATCCACCAGCTGGTGCAGGACGACTCGCAGCTGATCATCGCCACCCACTCGCCGATACTGCTCGCCTACCCGAACGCGAAAATCCTGATGTTTACGGGCGGCGGCATCCATGAGGTGGCGTATGAAGACACGGAACACTATGCCGTGACGCGTGATTTTTTAAATAACTACCCGCGGAGGCTGGAGCAGTTGTTTGAGGAGGAGTGAGGTGGTGGTTTGCTGCTTTGGTGATGTCGGCTTACTTATTCGGTGATGTCGGCTTACGCCCTGCGGGCTAAGCCGACCTACGCCGACATGCGCCAACCTGCGTTGCTTGCGTCATGGCGTAGGTCGGATTAGCGCTGCGCGCGTAATCCGACGCCACCACCAGCGCATCAGCAAGCGGCGTGGTTGACTGTAATCACGTGGATGGCCAGGCCGCCCAAGGACGTTTCCTTGTACTTGTCCTGCATGTCCGCGCCCGTCTGGCGCATGGTTTCGATGACTTCGTCGAGGCTGACGAAGTGCGTGCCGTCGCCCTTCAACGCCAGCGAGGCGGCCGTAATCGCTTTCACGGCGCCCATGCCATTGCGCTCGATGCACGGGATCTGCACCAGGCCGCCGATGGGGTCGCACGTCATGCCCAAGTGGTGTTCGATGCCGATTTCGGCCGCGTTTTCGATCTGCTCGTTCGTGCCGCCCAAGGCCGCCACCAGGCCGGCTGCCGCCATGGCGCAGGCCACGCCCACTTCGCCCTGGCAGCCCACTTCGGCGCCCGAGATCGAAGCATTGCGTTTGCACAACATGCCGATGGCCGCGGCCGTCAGCATGAAGCGGCGCACGCCGCCGACCGGATCGCTGGGGCGGCAATCCTGCGCGTAGTAGCGCAGCACGGCCGGGATGATGCCGGCGGCGCCATTGGTCGGCGCCGTGACCACTCGGCCGCCCGCCGCGTTTTCCTCATTGACAGCCATCGCGTACAGGCTGACCAGGTGGACGGCGTCGTGCGGCAAGTCGTTGGCGCGGTTGTCCGACGCCTTCGCTTCCTGCGCCAATCGCCACAGTTTGGCGGCGCGGCGCTTGACGTTCAAGCCGCCCGGCAGGTTGCCCGTCGTTTCCAGGCCGTGCGCGATGCAGTCGCGCATGACGTGCCAGATGCGGTCCAGGCCCGCGTTCAATTCCTCGTCGCTGCGCTTGACGCACTCGTTCGCGCGCAGCATTTCCGGGATCGACAGGCCGCTTTCCACGCCATGCGCCAGCAATTGCTCCATGGTGTCGAAGGGGAAGACGACGCGGGCGGACGCGGCCGACTCCACGGCCGCTTCGGCTTGCGCCTCGCCCGCCTCGCGGATAAAACCGCCGCCGATCGAGTAATACACCTTGTCGACGCGGCTGCCATCAAGCAGTTTCAATGTAAAGCGCATGCCGTTCGGGTGCTCGGGCAAGGATTCGCTCTTGTGCCAGATCAAGCCCGTGGCCGCCGTAAACGGCACCACGTGCGTGCCCAGCAGCGCGATCTCGCCGGCCGCCTCGATGGCGGCCAGCTTGCTGTCGACTTCGTCGGGTGCCACGTCCTGCGGCGTTTCGCCCATCAGGCCAAGAATGACGGCCTTGTCCGTGGCATGGCCCACGCCCGTCAGCGCCAGCGAGCCATACAGGGCCGCCTCGACGCCCACTACCTGGTCCAGCGGACCGTATTCGACCAGAAAACGCCGCGCCGCCACCATCGGTCCCACGGTGTGGGAACTCGACGGCCCGATGCCGATTTTAAATAGGTCAAATACGCTCATATCCATGTAGTGTCTCTTTATATTAGTATGTTTTTATGAATGCCGGTATAGGACTCAGGCCGCCTTGGCCGCCTGCCCCGCATCGACATTGGCCAGCATGTCCGTGACCATCTGCTCGACGCCGATCTGCGCCTTCCAGCCCCAGTCGGCGCTGGCCTTGCTGTCGTCCAGGCTTTGCGGCCAGCTGTCGGCGATGGCCTGGCGGCTGTCCGGCTTGTAGCTGATCTTGAAGTCCGGCACCATGCGCACGATGGCTTTCGCCAGCTGCTCGGGGTTGAACGACACGCCGGCCACATTGTAGGACGAGCGGATCTTGATCGATGCCGCCGGCGCGTCCATCAGTTCGATGGTGGCGCGGATCGCGTCGGGCATGTAGATCATCGGCAGCGTCGTATTCGCATCGAGGAAGCAGTCATAGCGCTCGCCGCGCAAGGCCGCATGGAAGATGGCGATGGCGTAATCGGTGGTGCCGCCGCCCGGAGGCGATTTGTAGCTGATGATGCCCGGGTAGCGGATGCTGCGCACGTCCACGCCATACTTGTTGAAGTAGTATTCGCACAGGCGCTCGCCGGCCAGCTTGCTGATGCCGTACATCGAGGTCGGGTCCATCACCGTCATTTGCGGCGTGTTCACTTGCGGCGTGTTCGGGCCGAAGGCGGCGATCGACGACGGCCAGAAGATGCGCAGCGGCTTGCCCGCCTCGCCCCGCTCGCGCGCCAGTTCCAGGATATTGAGCAAGCCATCCATGTTCAGGCTCCACGCCTTCAGCGGCGCCGCTTCGCCCGTGGCCGACAGCATGGCCGCCAGCTGGTACACCTGGGTGATGTTCTCGTCGGCGATGATCTTCGCCAGGCCGTCCTTGTCCAGCACGTTCAGCTGCGCGTAGCGCTTGGCCTGGTACAGATTGTTCGTGCCGATGTCGCTGGCGATGACGTTGTCCGCGCCGTGCTGCTGCGCCAGCGCGCCCACCAGTTCACTACCGATTTGGCCGTTTGCGCCAATGACTAAGATGCGTTCCATGCTATTTTCCTGAATTCTTGTTAATTGGTCGTGGTCGTGGTGGTCAGCAGACCCAGTTCCTTGCCGGCCTGCTCGAAGGCGGCCAGCACCTGCACCAGCTGCTCGCGGGTATGCGCGGCGGACAGCTGCACACGGACACGGGCCTGGCCCATCGGCACGACCGGGTAGAAGAAGCCCGTCACCAGCACGCCCAGTTCATACAGGCGGGCGGCGAATTTCTGTGCCACGGGCGCGTCGAACAGCATCACGGGAACGACCGGATGGGTGCCCGGCTTGATGGTAAAGCCGATGCGCTCGATCTCGCTGCGGAAGAACGCCGTGTTGTCATGCAGGCGGTCGCGCAGTTCCGTCGACTTGGCCAGGCGCTCCAGCACAGACAGCGAGGCGCCGGCGATCGATGGCGCCAGCGTGTTCGAGAACAGATACGGGCGCGATTTCTGGCGCAGGGTGTCGATGACTTCCTTGCGCGCCGAGGTAAAACCGCCCATGGCGCCGCCCAGGGCCTTGCCCAGGGTGCCCGTGATGATGTCGATGCGGCCCATCACATTGTGGTGCTCGTGCGTGCCGCGGCCCGTCGCGCCCATGAAGCCGGAAGCGTGGCATTCGTCGATCATCACCAGCGCGCCGTACTTGTCGGCCAGGTCGCAGATCTTGTCGAGTTGCGCAATCGTGCCGTCCATCGAGAACACGCCGTCCGTGACGATGACTTTATGGCGCTTGCCGGCGGCAACCGCCGCCTGCAGCTGCACTTCCAGGTCGGCCATGTCGTTGTGCGCATAGCGGTAGCGGCCGGCCTTGCACAGGCGGATGCCGTCGATGATGGAAGCGTGGTTCAGCGCGTCCGAGATGATGGCGTCGTTTTCATCGAACAGCGGTTCGAACACGCCGCCGTTGGCGTCGAAGGCGGCCGCGTACAGAATCGTGTCTTCGGTGCCCAGGAAGGCGGAAATCGCCTGTTCCAGTTCTTTATGCACGGTTTGCGTGCCGCAGATAAAACGCACGGACGACAGGCCGTAGCCGTATTTTTGCGTGGCGGCAATAGATGCTTCCTGCGTCTGCAGGTCGCCGGACAGGCCTAGGTAGTTGTTTGCACACATATTGATCAGGGTACGGCCATCGTCGCACACCACTTCAGCGCCCTGGCGCGAGGCGATCACGCGCTCGGGCTTGTACAAGCCCTGCTGGCGCAGTTGATCGAGATTCTGTTGCAGACCGCTGAAAAAGGTGTTCTTCGCTTGCTCGCTCATGATATTCCTTGTGTCCCTGATGTATGCGTGTGGTGTGCGTGTGGTTTCAGCCGCCATAGGGAAAAGCAGCCGCTTGACCGGTGCGCGCACAATGCTGTACCGTGAAGCGCTGTTTGAAGTCTACACGTTTCCGTGATTTCCTTCAAAATCCACTATTTCGAACTGAAATTCAATATAGTGGATATTACCCAAGCCTTTTGAACTTTGCAAGCCACCTGCCGATGAAAACCAGCGTTTCGACCAATTCTCCCCCTGAAGTGGGTGCCACCCTGCAACGGCTGCGCCTGGCGCGCGGCCTGACACTCGAGGATTTGTCGCGCATCGCGGGCGTGTCGAAGTCCATGCTGTCGCAGATCGAGCGCGAAAAAGCCAATCCCACCATCGCCATTACGTGGCGCCTGGCCAACGCCCTGGGCGTGCAGATCGGCGAATTGCTGTCGAGCGCGGAAAAAGCAGTGGAAACCATCCGCATCACGGACGCCCACGAAACCCCCACCCTGCCCGGCGACCACGCGGGCTACGTGCTGCGCATCCTGGGGCCGATGGAACTGGCCGGCAAATACGAGTGGTATGAAGTGACCCTGGCGCCCGGTGGCGAACTGGCGTCGCAGCCGCACGACCCGGGAACCACCGAGCATTTGACGGTCATCCACGGCAACCTGGAACTGGAAGTGGGCGCGGCGAAGAAAAAGGTCAAGAATGGCGGCACGGCACGCTATCCGGCGGACCAGCCGCATACGATACGCAACCTGGGCAAGACCGAGGGCAAGGCTTTGCTGGTGGTGATCCATCGATAAGGCACGCCAGCAGTGCGCAATATGTCCATATGGCTATGCTAAGATTTTAGTATAGACAAGATTTCCAGGCCTGGATGTCTTCGCAGAGCGTCGCGGCACATCCCGGCTCGTCCCTCCGCCACACTGCGCGCGGCATCCAGGCCTCCACCGCTTACACGGAGCCACCGCGATGACCATTTCCGACAGCACCACCACCTTCCACGACAAGACAGTCGTCCAGTACGACCCCGACCTGCCGTTCGACGCCTCGCCGGGCATCGTCTACCGTTTGTCGCTCGAATACGACGACGAGCGCAAGATGGATGAACTGATCGCGGGCTTCCTCGACAAGGCCGACAGGGGCGCGCTCGAAGCGCTGATCATCGGCATGTGGGGCGACCCGTACGAATCGGGCGCCGACGAAGTGATGGCCGCGCTGATCGCCCACGCGCCGCAGCTGCCGAAGCTGCGCGCCCTGTTCATCGGCGACATGACGTACGAGGAATGCGAAATCTCGTGGATCGTGCAAGGCAGCTACAAGCCCCTGCTGGACGCCTTCCCGCTGCTGGAAGAATTGCGCATCCGCGGCGGCAATGAACTCGTCATCGAACCGTTCGCGCACCAGCACCTGCGCCGCTTCACCATCGAAGCGGGCGGCCTCGATCAAAAGATCGCCGAAGCGCTGGCCCAATCGAGCATGCCGCAGCTGGAACACCTGGAGCTGTGGCTGGGCACGGACGACTATGGCTTCTCGGGCGACGTGGACCTGTACCGCAAGGTGCTGGCGCAGCTGACCGTGCCGACCCTGAAATACCTCGGCTTGCGCGACGCGGAAATCGCCGACGACCTGGCCGTCTGGCTGGCCGAGGAACCGCTGGTGGCGCAGCTCGACACGCTGGACCTGTCGCTGGGCACCATCGGCGACCTGGGCGCCGTGGCCGTGCTCAATCACACGCAGCTGGGGAACCTGAAGCGCCTGGACCTGTCGCACCATTACATTTCCGAGGAAAACCAGGCGAAACTCAAGGCGCTGCCTTTCGAGGTGGTGCTGGACGACCCGCAGGAAGCGGACGAGGACGACGGCGAAAGCTACCGCTACGTGGCCGTCGGAGAATAAGCGGATTCCCCCTTTGCACATGCACCTCACCCTGCTGGCGACACAGGGCAGCAAGCGCGTGCGCCTGATGCAGGCGGCGCGCGCGCAACTGCGCCTGCCGCCCGCGCAAGTGCTGGAATGGCGCGACTGGCTGGCCCAGCCGTCGCTGCTCGAGGAAGCCTTGCGCCAGCCCGGCCTTATGAAAATCGAGCCGCCCGGCGACGATCCCGCCGCCCACCGGCTGTTGCTGCAGGCAGGCTGCAGGCTGCTGGAGCGTCCGCCGGTCGCCGCGCCCGAACACGGCGAACTGCTGGCCATGGATGCGTGGTTTGCCGGTTTTACTTCCGCCATGACTGCCCTGGCGGCGCAATTGCTTGAGCTGCCGCACACGCGCGTCTTCAATGCGCCGTCCGACATCAGCCGCATGACGGACAAGCTGGCATGCCAGCGCCACCTGGCCGCGCACGGCGTGCCGATACCTGACTTGCTGGGACCCGTGCACGGCTACGAGCATCTGCAGGCGCTGCTGCACCAGCATGACCTGGACCGCGTCTACCTGAAACCGCGCTACGGCTCGTCCGCATCGGGCGTCGTCGCCTACCGGCGCAACCGGGCCGAGCGCCAGCAAGCCACCACCTCGGCCGCCTTGCAGCATGGGGCCGGCGCGGTGCGCCTGTTCAACGTCAAGCGCATGGCGCGCTACGAGACGACCGCCGACATCGCCGCCCTCGTCGACGCGCTGGCCGCGCAGGAGCTGTACGCGGAAGGGTGGCTGAACAAGCCCCGCTGCGGCGACAGCCATTACGACCTGAGAGTCGTGACCGTGGCGGGCCAGCCAGCGCACCGCGTGGCGCGCATCGGACAGCAGATGATGACGAATCTGCACCTCGACAACCGGCGCGGCGACGCGTCCGGCCTCTTGAACGCAGCCGATCTGGCCGCGCTGGAAGACACCGCCGCCCTGGCCGCGCGCGCCTTCCCCGCCAGCCACGTGACGGGCTACGACCTGGTCGTGCGCCACGGCCAGGCCCATGTGCTGGAAGCGAACGCCTTCGGCGACCTGCTGCCCGGCCTGCTCTGGCAAGGCATCGATACTTACACGGCACAACTGGCCCATGCTTAAAGAAACACCGATCATCCCCGACATGCACGCCGTCGTCGGCAGCCACGACATCGTCTTCCTCACGCTCGACACCCTGCGTTACGACGTGGCGCAAGCCCTGTACGAGGCGGGCGAATTGCCCGTGCTGGGGCGTTTTTTAGCACCGGGCGGCTGGGAACGGCGCCACTCGCCCGCCACGTTTACCTATGCGGCGCACCAGGCCTTCTTCGCGGGCTTTCTGCCCACGCCGGCCGCGCCGGGCCGCCACCCGCGCCTGTTCGCTTCCGCCTTCGCGGGCAGCGAAACGACGTCGCCGCATACCTTTGCGTTTGAAGAGGCCGACCTTCCCGCCGCGCTGGCAGCGCGCGGCTACCGCACCATCTGCATCGGCGGCGTGGGTTTCTTTAACAAACAGACGGCGCTGGGCTCCGTGCTGCCGTCGCTGTTCCAGGAAAGCCACTGGAGCGCCGGCATGGGCGTGGCCAGCCGCCATTCGACGCAAAAGCAGGTGGCGCTGGCGACCCAGCTGCTGGCGCAAAACGATCAACGCACTTTTTTATTCGTCAACGTGGCCGCGCTGCATACGCCCAACCGCGCCTACCTGCCCGGCTGCCGCGCCGACTGCCTGGACAGCCACGCTGCTGCCCTGCGCTATGTAGACGGGGCGCTGGCGCCGCTGTTCGCCGCCTGCGCCGCGCGCGCGCCCACGTTCGCCATCGTCTGCTCGGACCACGGCAGCGCGTATGGCGAAGATGGCTACCGGGGCCACCGGGTCGCCCACGACAGCGTGTGGAACGTGCCGTATGCGCACTTTTTTATTCAACCAGATACGGCCGCCTCAACGCCGCCCCCCCAGGAGTCCCCACCGTGAACCCATCCGAACAGCCGGGCACCCTGGCGCAGCGCATGCGCCACACGCCCTACCAGGCATATTCCTATTCCTATCCACACAAGGCCGCCTACCGCGCCTTGCCGCAGGCGACGCCCCTGGCGCCCCTGTGGGCGCAGCAGGACCGTTCCGCCCTCTTCGCCTACATCCATATCCCGTTCTGCGAGATGCGCTGCGGCTTTTGCAATCTGTTCGCGATGGCCCGCCCCAGCGCCGACATGGTCGAGCGCTACGTGCAGCAAGTGCTGGTGCAGATGCGCGCCCTGGCAGGCGCGCTGGGCGAACGGCGCTTCGCCCGCTTCGCGCTGGGCGGCGGCACGCCCACCTATCTGTCCCCCGCGCAGCTGGGCACCCTGCTGTGCGGCGCGCGCGACATCCTCGGCATCGACCTGCAGCACACGCCGGCCGGCATCGAAGCGTCGCCCGAAACCATAACGTTTGAGCGGCTTGCCGTGTGCCGCGCGCACGGCATCGACCGGGTCAGCCTGGGCATCCAGAGCTTTGCCGCAGGCGAAATGCGCGCGCTGGCCCGTCCGCAGCAAAACGCCACCGTCCATCACGCCATCGGTCTGATACGCGCGGCCGGTTTTCCCACCCTGAACCTGGACCTGATCTACGGCATCGCGGGGCAAACCGTCGCCAGCCTGCTGGCCTCCATCGACAGCGCGCTGGCCTTCCGGCCCGAGGAGCTCTATCTGTATCCGCTGTATGTGCGCGAACAGACGGGTCTCGGCAAGGTAGCGCGCCGCCAGGGCGCGGAGTCGCTCAACCCCATCATGCTGGCCCGCGATGGCGACAGCCGTCTGGCCCTGTACGCGGCCGCGCGCGACCATTTGCGCGCGCAGGGCTATGAGCAGGTCTCGATGCGCATGTTCCGCGCCCCCCATGCGCCGGAACAGAACGGTCCCTCGTACTGCTGCCAGAACGACGGCATGGTGGGCCTGGGCGCGGGCGCCCGCTCGTACACGTCGCGCCTGCATTATTCGAGCGAATACGCGGTGGCGCGGCTTGACACCATCAACATCATCGACAACTACCTGGCGCTCGACGAGGCGCGCTTCGCGCAGGCCGAACACGGTTACCAGCTCGATGACGAAGAACAGCGCCGGCGCTATGTGATCCAGTCGCTGCTGACGGAACCGGGCCTGGACCGCGACGCCTACGCGGCGCGCTTCGGCTCCCGCTGCGAAGCAGACTTGCCGCAGCTGGCCGAGCTGCACGCGCTGGAATTAGTGGAAGAAAATGGCCCGCTGCTGCGCCTGAATGACCGGGGCTACAGCTATGCCGACACCATCGGCCCCTGGCTGGCATCCGAGACGGTGCGCGCGCTGATGGCCGAAGGCGGCCAGACGTGCTGACAACGCAGCCTGGCGCTTTGTCCCTGCTGTACCGGGGCACGCTGGCCAGCTGCAATTACGCCTGCGGCTACTGCCCGTTCGCCAAGAAGCGCGACAGCCGCGCCGCGCTGGCCCGCGACGCGCGCGAAGTGGCGCGTTTTACCGGCTGGGTGGCGCAGCAGACGCGCCCCATCGGCGTGCTGTTCACGCCCTGGGGCGAGGCGCTGGTGCGGCGCCACTACCGGAGCGCGATGCAAACCCTGGCCAGCCTGCCGCACGTACGGCAAGTGGCGCTGCAGACGAATCTGTCCGGCCCCCTGGACTGGCTGGAGAACATGGACGGGCTGGAAAAGGTCGGCCTGTGGTGCACCTTCCACCCGGACCAGACGACCTTGTCCCGCTTTCTCGCCCGCTGCGCGAAGCTCGATGCCATGGGCGTGCGCTACTCCGTCGGCGTCGTCGCCATGAACGAGCACCTGGACGCCATCCGCGCCCTGCGCGCAGCGCTGCCCGCCCACGTCTACCTGTGGCTGAACGCCTACGACCGCCGCGGCCCCGGCTACTACAGCGAACAAGACCTGGCCGAACTGGACGCCGTTGACCCGTGGTTCGCGCAAAACCGCCGCCCGTCTCCCTCGCGCAATAAACCGTGCCTGGCGGGCGAAGCGTCGCTGTCCGTCGATGGCGAGGGCGAACTGGCGCGCTGCCACTTCGTGCCCGAGCGGCTGGGGAATTTATATGAGGATGACCTGGCCGACATGCTGCAGGAACGCAGCTGTCCGCGTTTCAAGTGCGATTGCTACATCGGCTATGCGCAGCGCAAGGATTTGCCGTTTCAGGCGGTGTTTGGGGAGGGGGTGCTGGCGAGGATTACGGAAGCAGGCCAGCGTAGGTCGGATTAGCGGCGGCACGCCGCGTAATCCGACATCGTGCTGACATGACAGGTGGTGTCGGATTACGCACGGCGATGCCGCGCTAATCCGACCTACCCGGTTTTACTGCGCCGCCACCTTGGCCGGCTCCGCCACTACCGGCGTCATCTTCAGCGAACGGCTGAGGAAGCCCCAGCGGTCCGCCACTTCTTCGATCTGCTTGGTCGTCGGCTTGCCGGCGCCGTGGCCCGCCTTGCTGTCGATGCGGATCAGCACGGGTGCCGGGCCGCCTTGCGCTGCCTGGGCCGCGGCGGCGAACTTGAAGCTGTGGGCAGGCACGACGCGGTCGTCGTGGTCGGCCGTGGTGATCATGGTAGCCGGATAGCAGCCGCCCGCCTTCAGGTTGTGCAGCGGCGAGTATTTCACGAGCGCCTTGAACTGTTCGGCGTCGTCCGACGAACCGTAGTCAGGCACCCAGCCCCAGCCCACCGTGAACTTGTGGAAACGCAGCATGTCGAGCACGCCCACCTGCGGAATCGCAGCGGCGAACAGGTCGGGACGCTGCGTCATGGCCGCGCCCACCAGCAGGCCGCCATTGCTGCCGCCGCCGATCGCCAGCTTCGATGGCGAGGTGACCTTGTTGTCCACCAGCCATTGCGCCGCGCCAATAAAGTCGTCGAACACGTTTTGCTTGTTCAGCTTGGTGCCAGCCTGGTGCCACGCTTCGCCGTATTCGCCGCCGCCGCGCAGGTTGGCCATCACGTAGACACCGCCCATTTCTACCCAGGCAAGATTCGCCACGGAGAAGCTCGGCGTCAGTGAAATATTGAAGCCGCCATAACCGTACAGGTAGGTCGGATTCGTGCCATCGAGCTTCATGCCTTTTTTCGAGACGATGAACATCGGCACCTTGGTACCGTCGCGGCTGGTGAAGAATTGCTGGCGCGTTTCAAAGGCGTTCGGGTCGAAATCGACTTTCGGCTGGCGGTACACCGTGCTCTTGCCCGATTTCATGTCGTAGCGGTAGATCGTCGCCGGCGTCGTGAAGCTGGTGAACGAATAAAACGTTTCCGTGTCGCCACGCTTGCCCGCAAAACCACCGGCCGAACCGATGCCCGGCAAGGCCACTTCACGCACCAGTTTGCCTTTCAGATCGACGATCTTGATTTGCGTTTGCGCATCTTTCAAGTAGTCGAGCACCAGCTGGTTGTTGATCAGGTTGACGGCGACCAGGGTTTCCGCGCTTTGCGGCACGATCTCTTTCCAGTCGGCAGGCGCAGGTTTGCGCGTATCGATGGCGATCACGCGCGATTTCGGCGCCTTGTTGTCCGTCTTGAAAAAGAATACGGGGCCGTCATTGTCGATGAACGAGTAGGAAGCGTCGAATTCTTCCAGCAAGCCCACGACCTTGGCATTCTTCTGGCGCAAGTCCTTGTAAAAGACGCGGTTCTTGCGTTCCGTGCCCTGTGTGGCCGTGATGATCAGGTAATTGCCGTCATCGCTGACGGTGCTGCCGCCAAACGCCCATTCCTTCTGGTCGGGACGGTCGAAGACGAGCACGTCGTCGCTTTGCGGCGTGCCGATCTTGTGGAAATACAGTTTCTGGAAATAATTGATATCGGCCAGCTTGGTCGCTTCGTTCGGCGCGTCGTAGCGGCTGTAGAAGAAACCGGTGTTGTCCTTGGTCCACGAAGCGCCCGAGAACTTGGCCCACTTGATGTGGTCCGTCAAATCCTTGCCCGATTCGATGTCGCGCACTTTCCACTCGTTCCAGTCGGAACCGGACGCGGACGTGGCGTAGGCCAGGTACTTGCCGTTCGGGCTGATCGAGGTGCCGGCCAGCGCCACCGTGCCATCGGTGGACAGGGTGTTCGGGTCCAGCAGCAGGCGTGGCTCGTCCGTCAGCTTTTTCACCGTGTACAGCACGGCCTGGTTCTGCAAGCCGTCGTTGCGGCTGTAGAAGTAACGGCCGCCCTGCTTCGTTGGCGTAGAGAAACGCTCATAATTCCACAGCTTGGTCAGGCGCTGCTTGATCGCGGCGCGCTCGGGGATGGTGCCCAGGTACGACTGCGTCAGCTTGTTTTGCGCCATGACCCACTCGCCCGTTTCCGCGCTGTTGGCGTCTTCCAGCCAGCGGTACGGATCAGCGATGGTGGTGCCGAAATAGCTGTCTTGCTGATCGACCTTTTTGCTGACCGGATACGTCACGGGAGCGCCGTCGCCGGCTGGGCACGATGGCATCGCGGTGTTTTGCGCCAGGGCATTGCCACCGAAAGCGGCGAGCAAGCTGCATATGAGGGTTGCACTACGTAATTGCATGGGTTGTTGTCTCATTGTTGGATGTCGAGGAAAGCAAGCCGCACACACACTGCGGCTGCCCATGTTGACTTTCGCCAAGAGAAATCATAGCGCGGATTGCCACTTTTAAAGCACAGTTATCCGATGGATTTGCCGTCTTTTGTTTGGCAAATTCACATGGATTTCCATGATAAATCTCGCTTTCGGCAGAATCGGCAAACTGACGTTCATACAAGAAACATTATCAAAAGCAAAGTCGTTTCATCAAGCTGTCATAAATCTTCTTTACTATCGGCAACATGTTCATGGCCCGTCCAGAGGCCGTGCCGCCACGTCCGCCTATGTACACTCTCGCCCTCCCCTCCGCCACCGCCGCGCCGGCCCCCGCGACGCCATCGAACGTGGCTTACCTGAAGCCCCCATCGGCCAGCATGAGCATCGAAGGGACGGATGCCTTGCACGACATCCTGGCGGGCCGCAAGCTCAGCGCGCTGTTCCAGCCCATCATCCACATGCACAGCGGCGACATCATCGGCTACGAAGGCTTGATACGGGGTCCGTCCGACAGCCCGCTGCACGCGCCGATGAATCTGTTCAAGGTGGCGCGCGCGCACGACCTGACCCTCGAAGTGGAACACCTGTGCCGGCAAGTGGTGCTCGAACGCTTCGCCGAACTGCAGTTGCCAGGAAAACTGTTTCTCAATGTCAGTCCTGAATGCCTGCTGCTGCGCAATGCCCGCCATGGCGAAACCCTCGAATACATCGAGCACATCGGCATCAACCCGGACCGTGTCATCATCGAACTGACGGAAAACCAGCCCACGTATGACTACGAGCTGATGCGCGAAGCGGTGCTGCACTACCGCAACATGGGTTTCCAGATCGCCATCGACGACCTGGGCGAAGGCTTTTCCAGCCTGCGCCTGTGGTCGGAACTGCGGCCCGAATACGTGAAGATCGACATGCATTTCATCCAGGGCATCAACAACGACCCCGTGAAACTGCAATTCGTGCGCTCGATCCAGGAAATCGCGGAAAAATCTGGCACCCTGGTGATCGCCGAAGGCATCGAGGCGCAGACGGAATTGCTGGTCTTGCGCGACTTGGGCGTGGCGTTCGGGCAAGGCTACCACCTGGGCCGGCCCAACGCGGTGCCGGCGCGCGCGCTGCCCGCCGAAGTGGTGCAGGCGCTGGGGCGCAATGGCGTGGCCGTGTATCCGCAACGCAGCAGCCTGGAAAAGAACGGCGCCAGTATCCGCAAGCTGCTGAACAAGGTGGCGGCCGTCTCGCCGCAGTTCAATAATAACGAGGTCTACGACATTTTCCTGAAAGAACCAAAGTTGATGATCATCCCCGTCGTCGACGACGGCGTGCCGCTGGGCCTGATCAGCCGCTTCGAAATGATCGACCACTTCGCCCGCCCCTACCAGCGCGAACTGTACGGCAAGAAATCATGCAGCCTGTTCATGGATGCCACGCCCCTGATCGCCGACCACGAGACGAGCTTGCAGGAACTCAGCTACACCATGGTGCAGTCTGATGCTCACCACCTGTTCAACGGCTTCATCATTACCGAACACGGCCGCTACCTGGGCATGGGCACGGGGCACGACCTGATGCGCGAAATCACGCAGATGCAGATCAATGCGGCCCGGTACGCCAACCCGCTGACGCAACTGCCCGGCAACGTGCCCATCAACGAACATATCGACCGCTTATTGCACAGCGGCAGCCGCTTCTGGGTCTGCTATTGCGACCTCGACCACTTCAAGCCCTTCAACGATGTGTACGGCTACCGCAAGGGCGACGACGTGATCCAGCTGACGGGAGAAATTCTCAGCAGCCATTGCGACCCGAACCGCGACTTCATCGGCCACATCGGCGGCGACGATTTCATGATTTTGTTCCAGAGCGAAGACTGGGAAACGCGCTGCCAGGCCATGCTGGACGACTTCGCGGCCGCCATCCCCGCCTACTACAGCACCAGCGACTGCGAACGGGGCGGCTACATCAGCGAAGACCGGCAAGGCAAAAAAGTGTTTTATTCCTTGATCAGCCTGTCGCTGGGCGCGATCAAGGTCGAGGCGCACCAGTATTACACGCACCATCAGATCGCCACCCAGGCGGCGGAAGCGAAAAAACAGGCGAAGAAAATCCACGGCAACAGCCTGTTCCTGGACCGGCGGCAAGGCGCGGCCGTGGCCCGCATGGACGCCTAGCAAAGGTGCAACGGCGCATCAAATACGCACGAGGTCGGCAAACGCATTGCTGCTGCGCGCATCGGGCACGAATGCCAGGCTGATGCGCGCGCCATCGCGGCGTGCCTGCACGCGGTAGCTGCCCACGGGCACGTCCACGAACAGGCCGCCGTATGCCGTGTCCGGTTCCAGGCCGCCGCCCGTGACGTCTTCCCCGGCGCCGATGAAGACGCGGCCCGAGACGATGGCCAGGTGCACGCTCGCATGCGGCTCGGCAAGTTCCCCGTGCAAAACCACGTCATACGCGCCGTCGCCGCCCACGTTGAAAAACACCGCCTGCCCCGCATTCACGGCCGCCAGTTCCGCGCTGGGGAGGCTCCACCAGTCGCAGTCATCGTCGAGCTTGTGGCGCAGGACGGCCGGGTCGAACACGCACAAGGTCGCCGTGCCGGTCAGAATGCGGACGGAGGCGCCTGCCGTCATGCAGCCAGCGGCGCCGGCCCCAGCAGGGGCTGGCTCTCCAAGTACTGCGCGCTCGCTTGCGCCTGCCACGGAAAATGGCCATCACGCGACGGCCAGACGATCTGGTACAAGGTAAAATCATCGCCTTGGTAATACCAGCGCGCATAGCCGACGTAGTTGCGGTATTGCTCGACGGGCACGCGCACGAAGGCGCAGGGATGGCCTTCGAGCAAGGCGTCCGTGGTGGCCGTGAAATCCGTGATGGCGCCGCTGCGCACGGCATCGAGCGCCACGTCGAGTATCTGGTGGGCCATGGCGCGCGGCAAGCCCATGATCAGCAATTCAGGCTGGCCGAAGCTGTGGCCGGCGCCTATCGTGAACGCATAGCCGGGCCCCTCTTCATCGGGACCGATATGGACGCCATGCCAGCCATGCGTGGCGATGTCGTCGATAACTTTTTGCTCGGATGCATCCTCACCTGCCTGCCTTACCATGCTCCACCTTTCACTGTGCCGAAAACCGCGCCGCCTTCGCGGCATGCTCTTGGGCAATTATCGCATGCAGCGCGCATCGCTGCGCGCACGGCGCCGGCGCGTCATTCGACCGGCGGCAACGGCGGCGAGCGCACCTGATGCCATTGCCGCACGCGCTGCTGCGCCTCCTGCAGCTGCGCCGGCGCCAGCCTGGTGGCAGCCGCTTCCCTGGCCCTGACCGCCCCGCTATCGCCCCCCTCGGCCGCCAGCGCCAGCCACATATAGCCGCAGACGCGATCCTTCTCCACGCCGCGCCCGCCGTTGTACATGCCGCCCAGGTTGTACTGCGCCAGCGCATGGCCCTGGCCCGCCGCGCGCGCATACCAATGCACGGCCAGGCCATCGTCTTGCGGCACGCCATGACCATTCGCATACATGACGCCCAGGTTATTTTGCGCGCTAGCGTCGCCCTGCTCGGCAGCCGTGCGGTACCAGCGCACGGCGCACACCTCGTCACGCTCCACGCCCTGGCCGTTGGCATACATCACGCCCAAGTTGAATTGCGCATTCGACGCGCCTTGGGCCGCCGCCTTCGCATACCAGTCCAGTGCCTGGCGCAAGTCGCGGACAACGCCGCGCCCGCCCGCAAACATGCCGCCCAGATTGTATTGCGCCATGCAATGGCCTTGCAGGGCGGCACGCCGGTACCAGACGACGGCGCGCGCCTCGTCCTTGTCCACGCCCTGGCCACGCGCCAGCATCAGGCCCAGGTTGAACTGGGCGTCGGCGTCATCCTGCTCGGCCGCCCGCTGCAGCCAGGCGTAGGCGCGCAGCTGGTCGGGCGCCACGCCCAACCCTTCCGCATATGCCACGCCGAGTTGCCGCTGCGCCACGGCCAGGCCCTGGGCGGCGGCCTGGCGGAACCAGGCCAGCGCCTGGGCATCGCTTTGCACCACGCCCTGCCCGCGTTTGTAGACGAGCCCCAGGTTCAGCTGCGCCTGGGCATCGCCCTGCAAGGCCGCCTTGCGGAACCAGGCCAGGGCCAGCGCATCGTTTTTTTTCGCTCCCAGGCCTTGCGCATACGCTTCGCCCAGCAAGGATTGCGCACTGGCCACGCCCTGCTCGGAAGCGCGGTAGAACCACGCCAGGGCCAGCTCGTCGCTCTGCAGCACGCCGCGCCCCTTGCGGTACATCTGCCCCAGGTTTTGCTGGGCCGAGGCATCGCCCTGGGCAGCCGCGCGGCGAAACCACAGCACGGCGTCTGCATCGCTCTGCGCCACGCCGCGGCCGTGGTAATACAGGGCGCCCAGATGGTTCTGCGCGAAAGCCAGCCCTTGCAGCGCGGCCAGGCGCAGCCAGACAAAGGCGCGCGCATCGTCCTGCGCCACGCCTTCGCCCTTCTTGTACATCAATCCCAGATTGAACTGGGCGTACGCATTGCCCTGCTCGGCAGCCGTGCGGAACCAGATATATGCTTCGTGGCTATCTCTGGCAGTATGGTGCTTGTCCATGTGCGCCCCCATCCACATTGCGCTTGCCGGCAGCACGCGCAAAACGGCGGCCCAGGGCGGCGAAATCGTGTGTTGCTTAAATTTTAAATTCGATGCGGGGGAAGGACTTGAGCAGGCTCAAAGGAAATAACAAAATTATATCGTTTTGATGAGCCTGCTTAGACAGGCTAAGGCGCTCAGCGGCGCGATGGATGCTTTTGCAGGAATTGCGGCACCTTGGCGGCGGCCAGCTTGTTCAGCGACACCAGCAGGTCGGCATCGACATCGGCGATACCGTAGCTGCTGCGCAAGTGGCGGCCGATATGGATCAGCACTTGCGCCGCCACTTCCGCATCGGACTCGGCCCTATGGGCGGCGCTCTTGAAGGCGATACCCAGCTGGCTCGACAGCAAGCCCAGCTTGTAGCTGGCCATGCCGGGAAACATGCGGCGCGACAGTTTCAAGGAACACAAGAGCGACTGGTGCGCGGGCGTCAGGTTCAGCCTGGCGCTTTCGGCGCGCAGGAATTTTTCATCGAAGCTGGCATTGTGCGCCGACAAGGCGTCGCTGCCGATAAAATCCAGCAATTGCGGCACCACCTCGGCCACGGGCGGCGCCTTGTCCACCATGGCCTGCGTGATGCCCGTCAAGCCCGTAATGAACGCGGGAATGCGCGCATTGCAATTGATTAAGGTCACATAGCGGTCCGTGATCCGCCCGCCCTCGATGCGCAAGGCCGCCACTTCCGTGATGCGGTCGCCCATGTCGGGCGACAAGCCGGTCGTCTCGAAGTCGATCATGACGATCGGTTTGTCAAACACATGCATGGGGCGCTCTTTCGTGGGTGCAACAGTGGGTGTATCGATAAAATGCGCAGGGCAAGGCGCCGCGTCGCAGACAGTACACTAGTACGGCAAGACGCGGCAACGCCGCCATGCACATTTTATCAACCAAATTTACGTACCGCGTCCAGCGCGAGGCCCGCACCGATGCTGCCGAACAGATCGCCCTCGACCTTGCGCGCGGCCGGCACCAGGGCGGCGATCTTTTCGCGCAACAAGCGCACGCCGCTCGAGCCGCCCGTGAAGAACACGGTGTCGACGGCGTCCGGCGCCACGCCCGCGTCGCGCAGCAGCCGCAGCACGGTTTCTTCCACGGAGCCGCACAGGTGACCGATGGCGTCGTCGAATTGCGCACGTTTGAGCAACAGGCTTTGCGCGGGCGACAAACGGTCCAGCTCCAGCTGCACTTCGGCCGCGTCGGACAGGGCGATCTTGCCCTCTTCCACTTTCATGGCCAGCCAGTGGCCGGCGCGCTCGTCAATCAGCGTTTGCAGCCGTTTCACTTTGTCTTGCTCGCGTGCATCGCGGCACACGTCGGCCAGCTGTACCCAGATCTTCTTGGTGTAGGCCAGGTTGATCGTGTGCCAGGTTGCCAGGTTGAAATAATAGCTGGACGGCACTTCGCTATTGTTGTGCAGGCGGCTGCCATAGCCGAGCAAGGGCATGACGGAGGACAGGCTCAGGTATTTATCGAAGTCCGTGCCGCCGATGTGCACGCCGCCCGTGGCGAGGATATCGTCGCGCCGTTCCATCTTTTTCGCCCGTTCCGGCGACAGGCGCACGAGCGAAAAGTCGGAAGTGCCGCCGCCGATGTCGGCGATCAGCACCAGCTCTTCCTTGTCGATTTGCGACTCGTAGTCGAAGGCGGCGGCAATCGGCTCGAACTGGAAGGCGACGTCCTTGAAACCGACGGAGCGGGCCACTTCGGCCAGGGTATCCTGCGCCAGCTGGTCGGCCTGCGCATTATCGTCGATAAAGAAGACGGGACGGCCGAACACGGCGGACGTGAATTCGCGGCCGGCGGACTGCTCGGCACGGCGTTTCACTTCGCCGATGAATTGCGCCAGCAACATGCGGAACGGCAAGGCGCGGCCACCCACTTCCGTCTGGCCATCGATGAGGCTCGTGCCCAGCAAGCTTTTCAGCGAGCGCATCAGACGCCCCTCGTAACCGGCCAGATAGCCGGCCAGCGCCGCGCGGCCAAAACTGACTTCCTCGTCTTCCGCATTGAAGAAGACAACGGACGGTAAGGTCGTCTTGCCATCTTCCAGGCCAAGCATGGTGCTCTGCCCGGGACGCGCCCAGCCTACCGTGGAATTTGACGTGCCGAAATCGACGCCGCAAGCATTGGCCATGTCGACCCTTCCCTGAATAAAGGGGCGTTATGTTATCAGAAGGCAGGCCATTGCACCAGAAAAACCCGTTCAGCCCGGTGAACATCCCAAGCTTGCTTTGCATTCGGTACGGGCCCCACGCAAAAGCTCCTGTTGGAAAATTGATGCCGGGACCCGACGGGACGCCTCCGCCCCTATGGCAGCGGCCCCTGCGACCATGACCATGGAAGGGCATGCATACCACTTGCCATTCAATCAAATTATTTGCAACATGGATAAGAAAACAGTCTTGCCACATGGAAATATTTTCGCTATGCTCATTTTTCCCGCCCAGGCCGCCACAAGCGGCCGGGCCTGCAGGAATACTTTGAGACAGGTTGCTTGCCAGACCAATATGCGAAAAAAGAATACTGTCGCCCGGACACCCGGCACCACTGCCCGCGCCATATCCGGCGCCGGACGGCGCGTGACCTCGTATGACGTGGCCCTGCTGGCCGGCGTGTCGCAATCGGCCGTGTCGCGCTGCTTCAAGCCGGGCGCCAGCGTCTCGCCCGCCACGCATGCCAAGGTCATGCAGGCGGCCATCAGCCTCGACTACATTCCCAACGCGGCCGCGCGCAGCCTGATCACGCGGCGCTCGAATCTGGTGGCCGTCATCATTTCCAACCTGGCCAATCTGTACTATCCGCAAGTGTTGTCCGACCTGAGCCAGCAAATCGCCCGCCAGGGCAAGCGTTTATTGCTGTTTACCCTGGAGCGCGAAGCGGACATCGGCAAGGTCTTGAGCGACGTGTGGCAATACCAGGTCGATGGCGCCGTCGTGGCCGCCTGCCTGTCGGACGAGCAGATGGCCGAATTCGGCCGGCGCGACGTGCCGCTGGTGCTGTTCAACCGCAGCCCGCGCGAACACGCCGTGCACGCGGTGCTGTGCGACCAGGGCGAAGCGGCGCGCCTGCTCGTCTCGCGCCTGGCCGAGGCGGGCCACCGCCAGTTCGCCGTCATCGACGGCCCCGGCGACTCGGCCGTCGCGCAGGAGCGCAAGACCGGCGTGCTGGACCGGCTGTTCACACTGGGCTTGCCCGCGCCCATCGTCGTCAGCGGCAACTACGATTACGCCAGCGGCGGTCATGGCTTGCGCAAAGTCATCGACCGCCTGGGACGCGTGCCGGACGCCGTCATTTGCGGCAACGACATCATGGCCATCGGCTGCCTGGACACGGCACGCCACCAGATGGGCATCCAGGTGCCGCTGCAAATGTCAGTGGCCGGCTTCGACGCGCTGGAAGCATCGGGCTGGCTCAGCTACGACATCACCACCCTGCGCCAGCCCGTGCAAAAGATGGCCGCCGACGCCGTCGCCATGCTGGGCGAGCTGATGGAACGGCGCGGCGGCATCGCCGAGCGGCGCCGCTATTGTTCGTATCTGGTGGAAGGGAGTACGGCCAGGCTGACCGGCGCGCCTCCCCACTTCGGCATGATGGCCGCCGCCTGAAAAACGCCCATGGCGTTGTTGCCTGCCCCTCGCCGTACTCGCGTACTGTCTTCGGGGCGGCGCCTAGCCCTGGGCGTTTTTCAGACGTTCATAGTTCGCACACAAAACCTTGCACATAAAAAAACCTCGCATCGCTGCGAGGTTTTTTGTTGTGGCATCGGCTGCTCAACCGAAGATCTTGCCCTTGAGCATATTCAAGCCCTGGCTGACCAGGTCATTGCCTTCAGGTACTTGACCGTTCGGCGTCAGCTTGTCGATCAGCTGGGGCAGCAAGGCGGCCAGGCCGCCCGAGGCCGCGTCCGGGGCGACGCCCGCTTTTGCAGCGATCTCGGTGATCGTGTCGGCGCCCAGCGCATCCTTGATCTGATCGCCGGAGACGGGCGCATTGGCGCCGGTGCCGATCCAGCTGGCCACTTGGTCGCCCAGGCCGCTTTCCTGGAATTTCTGCAGCAGGCCGGGCAAGCCGCCATGCTGGTTGACCAGGTCCATCACGCTGGCCATCAGTCCCGACGAGGCTTCGCCGTCCGCACCCTTGTTGCCCAAAGCGCTCATCGCCTGTCCTGCAAGTTGATCTAGCAAACTCATCGTATTCTCCTGAACGCTGTCAATTGGTGCCGCATACAGCGGCATCCGGTAAGGCCGGCGCATAGTCGCCGACACACGCAACAATTATACTATACATAATTCAAATGCTATAATTACAATTTAACAGGCGGAACAAAACCAGGCTCGGCCGCAGCCTCACCCACCTCCATCATATTTAGTTCGGCACAACATGCAAGCGTAAATTGACGAGTTACAAAACCGTGTAGAATTAATTTTCCTACTTACTGAGGAGTATCAACACATGAACATCAATAAAGCGGTAGACAAAGCCTACGAAAAAAAGACGTTCAAGGAAATTGCCGATGCCCCCGTCGATGCGCTGCAAGGCGTGAGCGAGAAGGATGCGGAACTGCTCAAGCAGGCGTTCAATATCAAGACCGTGCGCGATCTGGCGAACTTGAAATACTCGAAGTGGGCGCGCGCCATCGTCACCCTGGCCGATACGGAAGAATAAACCGGGCCATGCCGCAGGCATTCCCGTCAGCACGGCCCGCCCCAGCCGGCGGGCTTTTTTACGCCATGGCGGCTGGCAAGCCGGTCGCCGCGCGGAGGCGCGCTTGCCCACGCCGCTGACCCTGCCCGGCATCTGCTGGCCCCTGCAAGCGAGCACGGGCCATCTCGCCGTCACCACGCAGCACATCACCGGGCACTTTCGCGCCGGCGCGGGCTGCGATGCCATCGTGCTGTGCGACCTGCTGTCGGCTGGAAAATTTCGCAATGGCGCGGCGCGCCACTGGTGCCGCACGCACCAGTGCTACTGGGGCGCCAAGGCCGACCTGGCCGACTGGCAGGCGACGCGGCAGATGCGCTGCCGCCAGCACGCCAGCCCCATGGGCTATGTGCTGTATCCGGAACTGTTCGACCCCGGCCGCTTTCACGCCACCACCTTGCGCCTAGCCCCCGATGGCTTGCTGCAACTGCGCGCGCTGGCCAATGACGGCGGCAGCCTGCTGGCGCGCGACGCGGCCGCGCTGGCCATCGATTGCCGCGCCCTGCCTGGCCTGTTCCCGCCCGACATCGTCCAGCTGAACCTCACGCCGCCCGCCGCGCAAGCCTACACCGCCGCCTTGCAGGCAGGCACGCCGCTGGACTGCAGCGACTGCGCCCGCTGCGGCCATCCGCACCTGGACCTGGGCAGCTTCGCGCGGGCGCCGCACCGCCGCCACAGCTGCGGCCATTGCGGCCATGACGCCTCGCACAGCGCAACGGCCATCGTCTCGACACCGCTGTGGCGCTTGCGCCAACACATCGCGCATTGCTTCTGAAGGTGCGCGCGCCCACAGTCAGCGCGGGCGCCTGCGCGTAGACTGGTCCCATCACTACCTCAAGGACCACCCCATGCCACACGCGCGACAGCAGCAAGACGATGACCAGCCAAGCGACGACGGCGACCTGTCCGACCTGCTCAGCGAATTGCGCATCCTCTTGCCGGGCGCGCAGATGCTGACGGCCTTTCTCATCATCCTGCCCTTCAATGGCGGCTTCGCGAAGATCGTGCAGACGGAAAAGGTCGTCTTCCTGCTGACGTTTTTCCTCTCCATGACCAGTCTGGTACTGCTCAGCGCCCCGGCCATCCAGCACCGCGTGATGCGCCCCCTGCAAGACCGCGAACGCTTCAAGCGCGTGGCCGACCGCATCATGATGTGCGGCGCCTTTTCGCTCGCGCTGGCGTTTATTCTGGGCACCAATCTGGTGATGTCGGAAGTCTTTGGCCACATGCCCGGCATCGTCGCCAGCATCCTGATGGGCACGCTGATCGTCTGTATGTGGTGGCTGCTGCCCCTGCACTTAAAACGCAGCAAGAAAATATAGGCGTGGCTGGCCGCCGCAGCTATTTTTGCAGAATGGTGATCTTGCCGTCCGCTTCCAGGAACGCGCATTTCATGTCCGGCAAGGGACAATCGGCCTCGCGCAGCGCTTGCTCGACATCGCCGCCCGCCACCCTGCATTTCTTGACGACATCATCGAAAATCACGCCATCGCGGCCCAGCAGCACGGGCGTGCCATCGACCAGCTCGGCGAGCTTGCGGCTGCGCGAGGTGATCCACGCAATCAGCATGTTGAGGCAGATCAGGGTCAAGGCCAGCACCAGGCCGGCGGGAACGGAATCGTCGCCACCGGACAAGGCATTCGATACGGCTTCGCTCAGTAACATGACCACCAGCAAGTCGAACGGCGTGAATTGCCCCACCGTCCGCTTGCCCGTCATGCGCACCATCAGCAGCAAGGCAAGGTAGACGATGACGGCGCGCACCACCAGTTCCCACACCGGCACCTCCAGATCGAACATGGCAATCCTCCCGACAGATGATTGCCTTATTTATACGTCTTTTTGCCCCGCCATGGCCACACCGCTGGCTTGTTCCAGCAAGGTTGCACGGAAGATCCCCACCAGCGGGCGCAAATTCACCTTGTGCCAGGCCAGCCACAATGGCGTGCGGTAGCTGAACCACGGCAGCTCGCGCACGACGACGCCGGCCGGCGCGTGCTGGCGCAGGCTGTGCTGGATCATGGCCATGCCCAGGCCCGCCGCCACCAGACCCAGCGCCGTCAGCGGCTCCGTTGCTTCCATGCGGATATCGGGCGTAAAGCCGGCGCGCGCGCAGGCGGCGATGAAGTTATCGTGTTTCAGCACGCTTTCCTTGTGCAGCACGGCAATCCACTCCTGGCCCGCCAGGTCGGTCGGGGTCAGCTCGGCCTTGCCTGCCAGTGGATGCGTTTCCGGCATTGCCAGCAGCATGGGGTCGCTCAGCACCTGCGCGCAATCGAGGTCCGGGTCGTTCGGCAACGGCGGTTCGCACAGCAAGGCGATGTCGAGGCTGCGCTGGCGCAAGCCCTCGATCTGCTCGGCCGAATGCAGGTTATACAGGGCGACGTGCACTTGCGGCCGCGTGGCGCGCAAGGTGCGCAAGCCGTCCGGCAAGACGCCCGCATGCATGGCGTTTTCGATGTAGCCGATGCACAAGCCCCCTTCATCCCCGCGCCCCAGGCGCTTGGCCAGCGCTTCCAGCCGGTTCCCGTGGGTAATAAAAGCGCGCGCTTCGGCCAGGAAGGTATGGCCGTCGCGCGTCAGGCGGATGCGCTGGGCGCTGCGCTCGAACAAGGTCAGGCCCAGCTTCTCTTCGAGCTGGGCGATTTGCCGGCTCAGCGGCGATTGGGAAATATGCAGGCGCTCGGCGGCCCGTCCCACATGTTCTTCCTCGGCGACGGCGATGAAATATTGCAATTGGCGTATGTCCAACATGTCAGACCTTTCAGGACTCAAGTTACGCCAATTATGTCTTGGACAAGCTTAACTTGTCCAGCTATTCTGTCCTCACTGACTCACTGATTGAAGGAAAAACACCATGACGATCAAACACTTACTGACAGGCAAACTGGGTTTCGGCACGGCGCCGCTGGGCAATATGTTCCGCAACATTCCCGAAGCAGAAGCGCTGGCCACCGTTGACGCCGCCTGGGAATCGGGCATCCGCTATTTCGATACGGCCCCGTTCTACGGCGCCGGCCTGGCCGAGCTGCGCCTGGGCGCCGCCCTGAAGCAGCGCCGCCGCGACGATTACGTGCTCAGCACCAAGGTCGGGCGCCTCATCCTCGACGAGCTGGAAGACCCGGCGGCCCGCGAACTGGGCGAAAAAGGCGGCTTGTTCGAATTCGGCCGCAAGAACAAAATCGTCGACGACTATTCAGCCGACGCCACCCTGCGCTCGATCGAAGACAGCCTGAAACGCCTGGACACGGACCGCCTCGACATCGTCTGGGTGCATGACATTGCGCAAGACTTCCATGGCGACAACTGGCTGGCGCAATTCGAGATTGCCCGCACGGGCGCCTTCCGCGTGCTGACCCGCTTGCGCGAAGAAGGCGTCATCAAGGCCTGGGGCGTGGGCGTGAACAAGGTGGAACCGCTGGAACTGACCCTCGATTTAAGCGAAGCGCAGCCCGATGCCTTCCTGCTGGCCGGGCGCTACACCCTGCTCGACCATGAACGGGCGCTGCAGCGGCTGATGCCGGCCGCGGCAAGCCAGAACGTCGACATCGTCGTGGGCGGCCCCTACAGCTCGGGCATCCTGGCCGGCGGCGCACATTTTGAGTACCAGAAAGCTTCGCCCGCCATCATCGCCAAAGTGGAACGCATCAAGGCGATTGCCGCGCGCCACGGCGTCAGCGTGAAGGCCGCGGCCCTGCAGTTTTCCTTGGCCAATCCGGCCGTGGCCGCCGTGATCCCCGGCGCCAGCCGTCCCGAACGCCTGGCCGAAGATCAGCAAGCATTGCACAGCGTCATCCCCGCCGCGTTCTGGCACGACATGCGCGCCGAACAGCTGGTAGCCGCCAATGCTCCGCTGCCAACCGGCTCCAACTAATAGATACAAGGAACGCACCATGGCCCACACCACCACCTCCATCGACATCGCCGCCACACCGGAAAAGGTCTGGCAACTGATCGGCGGCTTCGACTCGCTGCCCGACTGGCTGCCCTACATTCCCAACAGCACCTTGAGCGGCGGGGGCCGCATCCGCCACCTGGCCACCCCGGCAGGCGACGTCATCGTCGAGCAGCTGGAAACGTATGACAACACGGCGCGCAGCTACAGCTATTCGATCCTGCAAGCGCCATTTCCCGCCAGCGATTATCTGTCTACCCTGCAAGTCGAACCCCTGGCAGGCGGCGCTGGCGCGCGGGTCACCTGGTCCGGCCGCTTCACGCCCGTGGGCGCGAGCGAGCAGGAAGTAACCGACTTGTTCCACGGCATCTACGTGGCGGGACTGGAAGCGCTGCAGCAATCCTTGGCGAAGTAACAAGCCGGGAAGACCATTTCCGCCACAGCCAGGTTTTCTTCGCCTGCCCTGTGGCGGAATCGCGCCCATTCCGTGTTATCGTTAACAACAAGCGCCATCGCTGTTGTGTGCAGTGCAGCAGATTTTAGCCGCCGCCCAGCAGAGCTTGCCCGAATCTTTTACAATGTTGTCTTTGGGCAGTTCTCATCGCCCGAAAATACCGGCCAGCCGTCGACTCTGGTGGCGCATTGCCACTTCCGGCCGGGCCACCGCGCACCTCTCCACCCTGTCATTCTTTACCCAAACAACAAGAACATGCACGCCTCCGTAGACCCATTGATTCCGCGCGTCACCGCGCCTTTTGGCGCCGGCTATGCCGACCTGGCCCTGGCCATCGGCGGCCTCGCCATCGGCACGGGCGAATTCGCCTCCATGAGCATCCTTCCCGTGGTGGCCGACGACCTGAGCACGACCTTGCCCCAGATGAGTCACATGATCAGCGCCTACGCGCTGGGCGTGGTCATCGGCGCGCCATTAATCACCATCTTCCTGGCGCGCATGCCGCGTCGCCTGATGCTGATCTGTTTGATGCTGATGTTCGCCGGCGGCAACCTGCTCAGCGCCATCGCCCCCAACTACGGCTTGCTGGTCGTCGCCCGCTTCGTCGCCGGCATCCCGCATGGCGCGTATTTCGGCGTGGCAGCCTTGGTGGCGGCCGCGCTGGCCGAACCGGACCGGCGCGGCCAGGCCGTTGCCCGCGTGCTGATGGGCCTCACGGTCGCAAATATCTTCGGCGTGCCGCTGGCCACCTATATCGGCCAGACCCTGGGCTGGCGCTCGGCCTTTTTGCTGGTCGCCGCGCTGGGTTTGCTGACCATGCTGATGGTGCGCATCTTCGTGCCGATGGTCGCCGCCGGCGATTCCAGCCCGCGCCGCGAACTGGGCGTGTTCCGCCGCCTGCAAGTGTGGCTGACCCTGTTGATGGTGGCGATCGGCTTCGGCGGCATGTTCGCCGTCTACACGTTTATTACGCCAACCTTGCTGGAAATCACGAAAGTGTCGCCCCTCGTCATCTCGATCCTGCTGGCCATCATCGGCGTGGGCATGACGGTGGGTAATCTGATCGGCGGCTGGCTGGCCGACCGCTCACGCCTGTGGACGATCTTCGGCGTGCTGCTGTGGAACGTGGCCGCCCTGGCCGCGTTTACTTATACCAGCAGCAATGTCTGGTTGACGGCGATCAACCTGTTCGCCATCGGCGCCGGCATCGCCGTCGCCCCGGCCGTGCAGACGCGCCTGATGGACGTGGCCGGCGACGCGCAAACCGTGGCCGCCGCGCTCAACCATTCCGCCTTCAACATCGCCAACGCCCTGGGTGCCTGGGCCGGCGGCATCGCCATCGCCATGGGCATGGGCCTGCGCTCGACGGGCTGGGTCGGCGCCATGCTGGCCTGCGGCGGCATCGTCGTGCTCGGCATTTCCGTGCTGGTGGAAAATCGCAGCCGGAATGTGGGCGGTGTGCAGCCGGCTTGATGGTGTGAAATGAGCGGCAGCCCCCTGCGGGCGCCGCGCACATGCAAGCGGCTAGTCTTCGACGGCAAACGCCACCGCCGCCTCGCAATGAATGACTGTGGTATTAAATAGCGGCAAGTCGATATCGCCGGGCTGGATCAGCAGCGGAATCTCCGTGCAGCCCAAAATCACGCCCTGCGCGCCTTGCCGCCGCAGTTTCCCGATGATGTCCAGGAAGATGTTCCGGCTGGCGTCGGTAAAGATATTCTGCACCAGTTCCGTATAGATAATGTCGTGCAGGATTTCCTGGTCGGCCGCATCGGGCGTCACCGTCGCGATGCCCTGCGGCTCCAGCGCATCGTGATAAAAGCGGCCCGCCATGGTCTGCTTGACGCCCAGCAAGCCGACCTTGCGCACACCCGACTCCCGCACCCGCTTCGCCGTTTCCTCGACGATGCTGATAAAAGGCAAGCCGATGCGTGGCACGACGGCCGGGGCGAAACGGTGGGCGCCGTTTGCGCACAGCAGGAAGAAATCCGCGCCCATGCCTTGCAGGCGTTGCCCTTCAGCGACGAGAAATTGCTCGATGGCGCGGGAATCGGGCTGCGCCGCGTGCGCGACGAAATCGGCCTGGTCGATGCTGACCAGCATGATGCGCGCGCTGTGCGCGGGGCCGATGCGCGCCACCAGCATTTCATTGAGCAAGCGATAATATTCCAGGGTAGAAGCCCAGCCGATGCCGCCGATGAGTCCTATCGTCTTGTTTTGCATGTACCTTATTCCCCGCAAAATGATTGCGAAAATTATACGGCGGCCATCGCCAGCCATGTTCTGCCCATCAGGCGTCCAGCCACAGGAACAAGGCTTTATCCGGTGTGGCGGATCGATGCCAGTTCGCTTTCAACTCCATCAGGAATCCTGCCAGATCGACGGGATTGACCTCCAGCCCGGCCCATGGCGCGGTCTGCTCCTATGCCACCGCGATATCGGCCAGATCGTCGGCCGCCATCCGCTCAAACGCCTGCGCAATCGCAGCGCTGAACATGTACAGCTCGCGGCCCGGAAAAGGCACATGCCGGATGGCAGGCACCGTCGAGAACGTCAGCAATTGCCCCAGCGACACAAAATCCAGTTCGCCGGGCAAGGTGATGCCGGTGACGGGAAAGAATCGAAAGCATCCTGCCAGCTGGCACATGCGCGCATCTCGGCTTCGGAACAGACAAAAATATCGATTTTTTTCATAGTACAGTCAGATGCCCCTTCTCAAGCACAGCCCACATCATGCCGGTCCGACGTCGCGCGGCTGTATTCGCCCTCAAACGCGGCCAGGCTCTCCGCCTGCGCCCACAGGCTGGCGATGTAGCGGAATTCATCCTCGAACGGCTGCTCAAATTCGGGCACATCCGTCGCATACTCGCAATTGCGGCTCAGCATGACCAGCCAGTCGGGATAGCGAAGCGCCGGGTACAGGCGTGTCAGGATGGCGTCGAGCGACGACACGCTTTCCCTGCCCGCCAGATAAGCGGCGCGCAATTCGACGATGAATTTTCCCGCCAGAAACTGGTCACTAAGACGCTGCACACCCCGGTAGCGCTCGATGATGGCCTCGCCCAGGGGCAGCACCTCATCGCGGCCGCGGGCGCTGGCCAGCAGCACGACCTCGAGGTCGTCGCCTTCCTCATCCAGGCGCAAACGCTCCACGGCCCAGTCGACACAGCGGTCCGCCGGACCAAAACCCATGTGCAGTTGAAAAAAGGCGATTTCCAATTCTGTCAGTTGTTCCATGTTTTTCCATTCAATACCGGTGATTGTCATGCCGACACCGGGTGGAGTTCGCTTGCATCCCGTATCGCGGTTTCACGCATTTGTTCCCCGCTTGCCGCTGCCGAGCAAGGCTGACAGCCAGCGCGGCCACCGCTCCCGCACGCCGCCGTTGTCTGCCGAATCGCGCCAGCAGTCGTCATAGGGCCACAGCTCATCATGGGCCTTCGTGCTGCTGACCAGGCATCGCTGCGTCAGCAGCTCAATTCTTTCCGCCAGGGTCAGCACCGGAAACCGGCCGTCATCTGCCGTATCGGCCCCTTTCGTGGCCAGATCATACTTGCCATCCACATTGTAAAATCGCGTATCGCCGACGACATAGTCGCGGCGGAAAGACGTGCGCCATTGCGAATTAGCACCCCATCCATGCGACAGGTCGTTGACAGGGCGTCCCTTGCGGCGGTCAGCCCAGTACAGCGTCGATGCGTCGGCGATGCCGGGCTTGAAAATTGTCTTGCCAGCGCAGACATCGACGCCGCCACGCGAAAACAGCATGTTGCCGAGCATCACGCACGGCCATCTCCACGCCAAGATCGCGGCGCGCGCATGTGCAGACCCAGCGGGCTGCAGCTCGACTATCTCGTGATAAAAAGGCGAAAATTGCGCTGGGCGCAGCACCGTCATGCCCAGCGCCTCGACGAAAGCCTCATACTGGGCGAGCGACAGCGGTGGTCCGGCCCAGCCTTCGCCATTGCCGCGCCCCTGTTGCAAGGGCAAGACCAGCAGCTGGCCTATGCGGCTGAACGCGTGGAGTACCCACAATTCCTCTTTGCTTGCCGGCGGAACAGGATTTCCTTGCCTTTGCGCAAATGAACGCAGCCAGCCCAGTACCTGCGGATTGTCGCGCAACCAGGGAAGGAGCAGGTCGGCATACACGCCATCGCCTGCATAATCGAGCAAGGCATCGTGCAGCGCGCGGGCGCCATCCAGTAAGTCAAGCAGATGCCATTCTTCCTGGATCACGCTGCGCGATGATTGTTGACACAGCATATGTCCCTCACTGCGCCTGCAGCATCTTTTGCAGCACCGCATCAAGCTCATAAAAATCTACGGGCTTGGTCAGGTGCAGATCGAAGCCCGCGTCGGACGCCATCTGGCGATCCTTGTCCTGGCCCCAGCCCGTGACGGCCACGAGGATGGCATGTTGCCCGCACGGCTGGGAACGCAGCAGGCGCGCCACGTCATAGCCGTTCATGTGCGGCAGGCCGATGTCGAGCAATATCACTTGCGGCATAAAAGTTTGCGCGGCCGCCATGCCGGCCGCGCCATCGTAAGCCGTGCGCACCTCATAACCGAGGATGTCGAGCGCTAGCGCCAGGCTTTCGGCTGCGTCAGCGCTGTCGTCGATGACCAGCACCTTGCCCTCGCGCGTGCCGGCCAGCAAGCGTCGGTTGGGCTCGGGCGGCGCCTGCAGGGGCACGGCGGGCAGCGGCAGGCGCAGTTCGAACGTGCTGCCCTGCCCCACGCCGTCGCTGCGCGCACTGATGCTGCCGCCATGCAATTCGGCCAGGCCCCGCACAAGCGACAAGCCGATGCCCAGGCCGCCCTGCGCGCGCGACAGGGCCGGCTCCAGCTGCGAAAACATGTCGAAGACGGTGTCCAGGTGCTCGGGCGCAATGCCGATGCCCGAATCGCGCACGGTAATGTGCACGTCGCTTTCCGTGCAAGCCACTTCCAGCCCGATGACGCCGTTGGCGGGCGTGTACTTGACGGCGTTGGTCAGCAGGTTGGCGATCATCTGCCCCAGGCGCGTGGCGTCGGCGTCGAGCCAGATCGGCTGCGGCCATTGCTCCACGTGCACCTTGTGGCCCGACTGCGCCGCCAGCTCCGCCACGCTGTGCAGGGCCGCTTCCACCACGGGCGCCAGCTCCACGCTGGCGCGGCGCAATTCCAGGCGCCCCCGCGTGATGCGCGACACTTCCATCAGATCGTCGACCAGGTGCGTCATGTGCCCCACTTGCCGCCCCAGCACGTCGCGGGCCCAGCGCAGCTGCGGATCGTCCAGCTGCGCCAGGCGCAGCACTTCCAGCACGTTGCGGATCGGCGCCAGCGGATTGCGCAACTCGTGCGCCAGGGTCGCCAGGAACTCGTCCTTGCGCCGGTCGGCGGCCGCCAGTTGTTCGTTGAGCTCGCCTGCTTCCTTGCGCGCCAACTGCAGCTGCTGCTCGTATTTGCGGCGGTCGCTGGCGACAAAGACGGCGATCTCGTCATAACGCACGCCCTCGTGCACGCGCCGCACGGCGTTGAACAGCATGGGGATGGATTGCCCGTGGCGCTGGCGCATGTCGAGCAGGATTTCCGACACGCTGCCCTGCACCTGCATCAGCGGCAGCCAGTGCGTCTGATGGAACACGCGCCCGCCGATGGTCAGCAAGTCCTGCAGTTTCTTTTTCCCGAGCAATTCCCCGGCGCCATAACCGAGCCAGCCGCAAAAGGTGGCGTTCGCCTGCACGATGGTCCCGTCGGCCGTGCACAGCAACAAGCCGCAGGCCGCGTGCTGGAACAAGGTACTGGTATCAGGCAAGGAAGGCATCGCGTCCCGCATTACAGGTGCAGGCCGTCGAGAAAGTGGCGGATGGCGTGGTAGCTGGCATCGGGCACGCTCATGTGCGGGCAATGGCCTATATTCTCGACCACGTGCAGGCTGCTGTGCGGCAGCGTTTCGCGCAAGTACACGCCCACGGGCGGCGGCGCGATGAAGTCGTCGCTGCATTGCACGATCAGGGCCGGCGTGCGGTTGTGCGGCAAGCTGGCGCGGTGATCGGACAAAAACGTGGCTTGCGCGAAATGCCGGGCGATGGCGGGGTCGGTGCGGCAAAAGCTGCTTGCCAGGTCCTCGCCCAGCGCCGGCTGGCCGGGTGCACCCATGATGGCCGGCGCCATGCCGGCGGACCAGCCCAGGTAATTGCTGTCCATGGCATCGAGCAAGTCGTCGATATCGGCACGGCTGAAGCCGCCCCGATAGCCGGCCGCCGCATCGTCGACATAGCACGGCGACGGCGCCAGCATGACTTGCGCGGCGAACAGCTCCGGCTCGGCGATGCTGGCCAGCAAGGCGCTCATGGCGCTGACGGAATGGCCCACGCAAATGACGGGGCCGCCGCCGACGGCATGGATGATCTGGCACAAATCGGCGCCATGCGCGTCGAGCCGCGCATAGCGATCGAAATCATAGGCGCCCAGATCCGAAGCGCCGCTGCCGACCAGATCGAACAGCACCGTGCGGTAGCGGGGACGGAACAGCGGCTCCAGGTAGCGCCACATGGTCTGGTCGCAGCCAAAACCGTGCATGAATACCATGGTGGCTGCCGCGCCCGCCTGCGATGCACCGCTGCGTTCGCTTACGCGGACATTGTTCCGATCTTCTATACGCATGCCGCTTCAGCCTTGGATATTTCCATGTGGAATGTAAATTAATTTATTGCTAGCATCTTAACATGCGCGATTTGACCTTGGGCAACACCATTGGCGCTGGACAAACGCCACGTCGCGATGGATAATGAGAACGATTCCCATTATCAAACTACCAGGCGTGTGCCTGGCGTTTTCCTGTGCGCCGCTCTGGCGCCCGCTGGCGGCAACAAGCCGGTTTCATGTTGAAGGTTTGTACCGCATGCGCGCTTTCTGGACTGTCATACACCGCTGGGCCGGCCTGACCATCGCCCTCTTCCTCATCGTCGCGGGACTCACGGGCGCCGTCACCTCGTGGGACCATGAACTCGATGAATGGCTCAACGCCGACATCATGGACACCCCGGGCCGCGGCCCCCTGCAGGCGCCGTTCGCGCTGGCGCACAAGGTGGCGGCCGCCGATTCGCGCGTGGAAGTCAATTACATGACCCTGGGCCTGGAAGAAGGCCATGCGGCCGCCTTCATGGTGCGCCCGCTGACCGATACGGCCACGGGCAAACCGTTCGTGCTCGACTACAACACCGTTTACATCGACCCCGTCACGGCGCAGATCACGGGCACGCGCGATTCGACGGCCATTTCCCTGTCGCGCCGCAGCCTGATGCCGTTCTTGCGCCATCTGCACTACAGCCTGCACGTGCCCGCCTTCTGGGGCACGGACCGCTGGGGTTACTGGCTGATGGGGAGCGTGGCCCTCATCTGGCTGCTCGACAGCATGGTGGCGTTCTATCTGACCACGCCGCGCCGTTTGCGCCAGCGCGCCCCGGACGAGGCGCCGCGCCACCGCGACGCCGCCAGCTGGTGGCAGCGGTGGAAACCGTCGTGGGTGGTGCGCTGGGCGGCCGGCGGCTACAAGCTCAATTTCGATCTGCACCGCGCGGGCGGCCTGTGGGTGTGGGGCGTCATCATCGTCGTCGCGTTCACGTCGTTCTCGCTGAACCTGTACCGCGAAGTGTTTTACCCCGTCATGTCGCTCGTCTCCACCACCACGCCGGGACCGTATGAAACGCAGACGCCGGCGCCGTACGGCAGCTACATCACGCCCGTCATCGGCTTCGAGCAGGCGGTGGACATTGCGAAAAAGCAGGCCGTGCAGCGCGGCATCACGGCGCCCATCGGCGGCATTTATTATGGCGGCAATTATTCGTTCTACAACGTCTCGTTCTTCGACCCGGCCGATGAATTCGGCACGGCCGGCATGGGCTTGTCGAACCTGTACGTCGACGGCATGGACGGCAGCATCATCGGCCAGCACAAGCCATGGGAAGGCACGGCCGCCGACGTCTTCGTGCAACTGCAATTCCCCCTGCACTCGGGCCGCATCCTCGGCTTGCCGGGGCGTATTTTGATGTCCTGCATGGGGCTGATGGTCGCCATGCTGTCCGCGACGGGCATCGTCATCTGGGAAAGAAAGCGCCGCGCACGCCGGCTGCAGGCGAAAAGCCGCTGACACCCACCTCAAGTAGCCACTTCATAAGGGCGCAGGCGGACTGACTCAGCCTGCGCCGCACGCATTGCCACCGGCACGATCATGCGCAACGCGCAACGCCCCTCGCACCTCCGCACTTTGCACCACAGTCGCCGGCACATGCCGGCCGTCTGCGCTGCGCGCTTGCCGTGCGCCAGCCATCCCAAACCCTCAAATGCAGTTTACTTGCATTAGTATGACGTGCCGTCTATTATTGCAACTCGATTGCATCTATGCCATCGCGCTGCGCCTGCATCCCGCGCCAGCACCCCATTCCGCCTTTTTAGAGAGATCCATGCGCCATCACGTATTCGCAGCTGCCATACTGTCCACCGCCCCACTCGCTTATGCGGCAGACGACGTCACCCTGCAAACCATCAAGGTCCGGGCAGACAAGCCTTCAAACATCGACAGCGTCGTTCTGGTCGAGAATACGCAAGCCCAGAACAGGACGCTGGGCGGCATGCTCGAGCATGTCTCGGGCGTGCAAAGCAGCGCCTTCGGGCCGAATGCGGGCGCACCGGTGATCCGCAGCCTGAGCGGCAGCCGCGTGCAGATCCTCGAAGACGGCCAGTCCATCCTCGGCATGAATGCGCTCAGCGGCGACATCAACATCCCGTTCGATCCCCTGTTTGCGCGCAGCGTCACCGTGAACAAATCGTCCGATAGCGTGCGTTTCGGCGGCAATGCGATCGGCGGCAGCGTCGACGTCGATTCCGGCCTCGTTTCCCGCAAGATGGAGAGCACGCGGAAGGATGTGGAACTGGTGCTGCGCAAGGGCTTCAACGATGCCGATGCGCAAGGCTTGCGCGCGAACTTCAACGACGGGCAGCGCTTTTCGACGAATCTGCAGCTGTCATTCCAGAAGATCGGCAATTACGCTATTCCCGGCAACAGCAAGGCCGGCGTGTGCAACAGCCAGCTGTTCCCTGTGAAAGGCGGCGTGAATACGTTTTTGGCCGACAGTTGCCAGAAAGAAGCGCGGATCCAGCAGGTCTACAACAAGGCGTCGCAGCCGTTTATCGACCAGTTCATGAAGGAAAATCCGGACTGGGCGGACGGTGATTTTTCCTTCTACACCAATAATCCGACCTCCGTCTGGCAGCGCAAGACCTACGTCAATCCGGCCAACCCCGCCTACGTGCCGGGCACGCCATCGATGACCCAGAACAAGATCAACAAGGACGTGACGCCCGATTACCACGGCACCCTGGGCAACAGCCACGCCAGCAATGCCCACTTTGGCGTCGGCAGCACCTACTTTTTCGATCGTGGCTACGTGGCCGTCAGCCTCGATGCGAAGGAAAGCGAATATGGCGTGCCGGGCTTTTCCATGGAAAACAAGTCGTTCGGGGCGAACTATGACGAGGGGCTGCCCGTCGGCGTGATCATCAAGCAGGATAAATATGCGCTGGAAGCGCATCTGCGCGACCCCGTCGCGTACATTGAAAGCGCGCAATTGCGCGTGTCCCGCTTGAACAATACGTCGGGAGAACGCCTCGGTGCCGCCAAGGCGAATGACTACCGGTTTGACACGAATCAAGCCGAGCTCCTGCTGGCGCAGCGGCGCGCCGGTCCCTTGAGCGGCTTGCTTGGCCTCAGCTACAAGGCCAGGGATATCACCGGCAGCGGGACGCAACTTTACCTGCCCGACGCCAGCACGCTCAGCCGCGCCCTGTTCGTCAAGCAAAACCTGGAATTCGACTGGGCCACCTTCGATGCGGGCTTTCGCCATGAAAACGTGGAGCACGACATCCGCAAGAGCGGATTCAGGACGTCGAGGAATGCGAGCAACTCCACACTCGAGGACAAGTCGTTCAGCCTGAACAGCTACAGCCTGGGCGCTTCAACCAGGCTTGGCCAGCTGTTCGGCGCAAAGCTGCGCTACTCGGCGTCGGAAAGAGCGCCCGACGTCAATGAGTTGTATGCGAGCAACCGCCACTATTCGATCATGACCCAGGAAGAGGGAAACCAGGACTTGAAGGCCGAGCGCACGCGCAATACCGAACTGACCGCCCTGTTCGCCAATCGCGGCTTCCAGCTGTCCGCGACGGGCTACGTCATGAAATACGAGAACTATCTCTACCTTGGCCATTCGGGCGCCCAGATGGCCAATCGCCTGCCATTAAAATACTGGAAGCAGACGGATACGACGGTCAAGGGATTCGAGATCGATGCCTCACAGACCGTTCAACTCGGCGCCTACGGCAAGCTGAACCTCTCCGCATTTGCCGACTTGGTCAAGAACAAGGCGGACTATCCCGACAAGCTGCGCGCGCACAATGACGGCGCCTACCTGCCCAACATGCCCACCAGCCGCTACGGCGCCAATCTGCAGTGGGAAAACCGGGGCTGGAAGACGCGGTTGTCAGGCACCCGCTACGACAAGCAGAAGTACCTGGGCAAGAGCGTCAGCGAGGAAGTGCCGCTCGACGGCTACACCATGGTGAACTTCCAGGTAAGCCGTGCACTGCAGGTGCCGGATTCGCCGTTTGCCAGCGTCGAGGTGTTCATCAGTGGCAGCAACCTGCTCGACGCGGATGCCAGGCCGCACAATTCCCCGCTGAAATACATCGCGCCCTTGCCGGGCCGTGGCTTCCAAGTTGGCCTGAGCGCCAGGCTTTAAGGCACGCTGCCGTTGCGCTCCCGCCGCACCAGCGCCAGCAGGCTGTCGCCCCGGTTGCCGTCGCAGCAGACGGCCACGCCATCCGTGAAGTCAGGGGACGTCAGGCGCGTCAGCACGCTGCCCGGGGGCATTTCCAGCGCCAGCCGGGCGCCCCGCTCCCACGCCAGGCGCGCGGTAGCGGCCCACTGCACGCGTTGCGCCATGTTGGCGGCCAGGCTGTCGCGGATGCGGGCCGGGTCGAACAGCGCACGCGCCGCACTGCTGCTCAGGTAGACGAGCGACGGCCGGCGCATGGCCACGCCGTCGAAAGCCGCGCGCAAGTCCAGCGCGGCGCCGTCCAGCAGCGGGCAGTGCGACGGCACGCTGACGGCCAGGCGCTTGGCCTTGCCGGCGCCGTGCGCGAGGGCCAGCGCCATCACGGCCTCCAAGGCAGGTTCGCTGCCGGCAATGGCGGTCTGGCGCGGCGCATTCAGGTTGGCGATATACACGGGCGTGGCGGCGCCGTGCACCCGGGCCAGCAAGGGTTCGAGTTGCGCCAGATCCAGGCCGACGATGGCCGCCATGCCGTAACCGGTGGGATACGCCTGCTCCATCAACTGTCCGCGCCGCGCCACTAGGCGCACGGCATCGCCGTAATCGAGCGCGCCGGCGACGACGGCGGCCGCATACTCGCCGATGGAAAAGCCGGCCACCATGTCGGGCGGCGCCCCGCGCGCGGCCAGGGAGCGCGCCATGGCCACGCCCGCGATCAGCAAGCACAGTTGCACGGCCCGCGTCGACGCCAGCGCGCAAGCCGTATCCAGCGTCAAGGGATCGTGGCCCAGCACTTCAGCCGCCTCGGCCAGGGTATCGGCCACCGCCGCGTCGCCGGGCAGCGCGTGCAGCATGCCCGGAGTCTGGGCGCCCTGGCCGGGAAAGGTAAACAGCACGCTCATGCAAGCTCCCATGGCGTGGCCGTCAGCACGGGACCGCGATCCGTCTTCAGCAAGACCCGGCCCCGCCCCGCCGCCCACTCGGCATACGCAAAGCCGCCATGGCCCGTGTCGATCTGCAGGTCCAGCCGGCACGCCGTGACCTTGGCGGCGATGGCGCGCAGGGCCTCGGCCTGCGCGGCGTCCGGCGGCGCGGCCATGCGCAGCACGAGATCGAGATCGCTGTCGGCCCGCAGCACGGGCAAGCCGCTGGCCAGGGCGAAACCCACGCCGCCCGTCGGGCCCCAGGCCCAGCCCGTGGCGTCGAGCAGCGGCGCCACCAGCCGCAATGCGTCCAGCGCGGCGCAGGAAAAATCAGGCAGCGGCATCCTCGCCACCGTTTCCGGCGTCACGCGGCGCACGACGGCGGCAACGTCCACTTCGCACGCCTGCCGCTCGCTGCGCAGCATGCCGCGCACACCGACGGGGATGCGCCCTGGCACGGTGCTGGCGCGCCGCACCACCAGCGGCGCGGCGGCCAGCCACGCGGCATCAAGCCAGGCGGGCAAGGATGCGCCGTCCGACAAGCCGGACACCCACAGCAAATCATGCGCGCGCCAGGCTTCCATCAGGCCACCACCGCCTTGACGGCAAAGAACAGCAGCGAAGGTCCCAGCAGACAGCCCAGGCCCGTGTGAAACGTGGCCACCAGCGCGCCATACGGCACCAGTTTGCGGTCGGTGGCGGCCAGGCCCGCCGACACGCCGCTGACGGTGCCGGCCAGGCCGCCGAAGACCATCGCCGAACGGGGCGTTTTCAGACGCAGGAAGCGCGCCGCGACGGGCGTGCCCACCATCACGAGGATGGCCTTGATGAGGCCTGCCGCGATACTGAGGGCCATGACGTCCGAGCTGGCGCCGATGGCCGCGCCCGTGACGGGGCCTACGATGTAGGTGACGGCGCCGGCGCCGATGGTGGTCATGCTGACGGCGTCCGAATAGCCAAACGCGTAAGCGACGCCGGCGCCGACGAGAAACGGCAGCACCACGCCCAGCAGCAGCGCCACGAGGCCGATCAGGCCCGCCTTGCGCGCCTCGGTCGCCTGCACTTCGAAGGCGGTGGCGACGATGGCGAAGTCGCGCAGCATGGCGCCGCCCATCAGGCCGATGCCGCCGAACAGCGACAAATCGGCCAGGCCCTTGTGGCCGCCGCTATGCACGCCGCCCCAGTAAGCGAGCCCCAGGCCGATCACGATGGCGATGGCCGAGCCGTGCACGCGGCCGAAGGTCAGGTATTTCGACAGCGCCATCGAGACCAGCATGATCAGGCCGACAAAGGCGAAGGCCGTCACCAGGCCATTGTGGATGGCGGCTTTTTCAAAGATTTCAAGCATGACGGTGCTCCTTCATCAACATCGAGTCGGCTTGCACGCGGTCAGCTTCAGCGGCAGCGATGGCAGCAGGGCTTTCCGAGCGGTTAATCAACGAAATCACGGCGCCGCAAACGAGCACGGAACCGATGGCGGCCAGCACGGCCACCGGCCCGCCGCGCAGCGCCGCGACCACGTCCTGCTGCGCCGCCATGGCCACCACCACGGGAATATACATGGCGCCCCAGTATTCGACGCCCCGCTCCGTCATCTGCGGCAGCCATGCGCGGCGCTGCATATAGAGCCGGGCGCAGATCAGCAGCAGCATGGCGATACCCACGCCACCCACGTTGGTCTTGACGCCCATCAGCTGCCCGAGCAGGTCGCCCAGGAAGATGCCGAGCAAATGGCACAGGGCCAGCAGTGCGGTTCCGTAAATGATCATGATTGTCTCCGTTATTGGAATAGGAATGACTTGGTGTCTTCTCTGTTATTTCACTTACCACTGCTGCCGTAGCACCTCCCTGACTTTTGCCGACGCATGGCGGTGCGGCGCACCCAGGCGGCTGGAAAGATCCCTTTCCGGATCGGCGCGGATGTCGGCCAGCGCCGCCTGCAGGCTGCCCTGCACCTGCGCCAGATCAAGCTCCGACGGCGCGTCCGGCTGTGCCACCTGCAAGGTTTGCCACAGCAGGCCCAGGGTCGCGTAATTCTTGACGTCATAAGCCATCGGTGGAATCGTCGCGGCCAGCGCTTCGAGCGCTGCCACCGTGCGCAAGGTGATGCGCGCGGCCGAGGCCTTGCCCATCGCATGCACCATCACTTGCGGATCGTCGAGCGCGATCAGGCGGTTGGCCTGGTAGCCGTGCGCCAGGAACGCGCCCGACATGGCCTTGCCGACGATCAGGCCGATGACGGGATGGCCGGCCAGGCGCGCCTCGGCGTAAGCCCCCGCCGCGCCGGCCAGCGCCTGGTGGATGCCGTAGGCTTCTTCGCGCCGGCCATACGCCTGGCTGGTCACGTCGATGACGGCAACAAACGGCCGCTTGACGGCCAGGTCGCGGTCTTCAACAACCACCTGCTGCACGGCGCGCGCCAGCTGCCACGCCTCGACCAGGCCGATTTCTCCCGTGCGGGCGCGCGTAAAACGGTTGTCCGGGTCGGGCAGCACGGCCAGATAGCGCGCCGGTGCGCCCGCCAGCGGCGCATCGACCACGCGCACGGAAGGCGGATAGCCGTCCAGCGGCGCGGCGTTGTGCGTCAGGGCCGCCAGCCAGACGGCGCCGCGGCTCGTATCGGTGATGGCGTTCATGCTGCGGCTCCTTTGCTGTAGATCAAACGCACGGCTTCCGGCGTGGCTTGCACGGCCGCGTCGACATCGGCCAGGCGCGCCAGGTAGCTTTCCGCCTGGTCGCTGCGGTGCCGGGCCGGCACGCCGCGTGCAAACAATTCGGCCACGGTGGCGCGCATCTGCGCCGTGTCGTCCGCCACATAGGCGTCGGCCAGGCCGCTGTGAAAGCGCTGTTCACCGCCCGTCAGGCTCCAGATGAATGGCTTGTTGCGCGAGTCGAATTCGTCCACGCCCGCCTCCTGCTCGATCACGGCGGGACCGTTGAGACCCAGGCGCGCCTCGCGCGTCACGACAACATAGCTGCACAAACCCGCCGCGATCGACATGCCGCCGTAGCAGCCGACGGTACCGGCCGTGATGCCGATCACGGGCTGGTAGCGGCGCAGGTCGACGATGGCGGCGTGGATGTCGGCAATGGCCGCCAGGCCCAGATTGGCTTCCTGCAGGCGCACGCCGCCCGTCTCGAACAGGATCACGGCACGCGTCGGCACGCCCTGGCGGTTGTCGCGCGCCGCCAGTTCCAGCGCCCCGGCGATCTTCGCGCCGCCCACCTCGCCCATGCTGCCGCCCTGGTAGGCGCCTTCGATGGCCAGCACCACGGCCGGCTGGCCGTCGAACAGGCCCTTGGCCACCACCACGCCGTCGTCCGCCTGGGCCGTGACGCCCTGCCGCGGCAGCCACGGCGACGCGATGCCGCAGAACGGGTCGAGCAGTTCGCGCATGCTGCCCGCATCCAGCAAGGCTTTGGCGCGGCTGCGCGCCCCCCGTTCGATGAAGCTGTCGCGCTCAAGCAGTTGTTGTAATGTGCTCATGCCGCCCTCCCCGCTTGCAATTCTTCGTAGGCTTGCTCGATGCGCATGCGCACCACGCCCGGCGTGGCGCCGCAGTCGTTGATGACAATGCGTGCCGCCGGCAGCGGCTCGCCGCCGAACACGCGCAGCAAGAGCGCGTCCCAGACGGCGCCCTTGCCGTCGACGGACGTGTTGACGACGATGCGGGTCACGCCATCGTCGGCGGGCTGCAGCAGCACTTCCAGGTCGCCCGAACCGACGACGCCGGCCAGCGCGCGCCCCGATGCCGGCTGCCCGGCGGGGAATGTATAGTCACGCGTCTCCATGCGCTTCTCCTTCTTGTAATCTGTCCAGGAACAGGGTCGCCGCCAGCAGATCGGCCGCGCCGCCCGGCGACACGCCGCGCGCCAGCGCCGCCGCTTCCAGCGCCAGCAGCGCCTGCGTTCCGGCATTGGTAGCCGCGCCGCCGGCCGCCAGCACCCGCGCCGCTCCCGCCTGCAGGTCCAGCAAGGCCGCCTCGCCCCCGCGCGACAGCACGCAGGTGTCGTCCAGCTGGCTGATAATCGCCAGCAAGGCATTCAGGCGCGCTGTCGTCTCGTTGTCGCCGCGCGCCCGCGAGGCGCGCAGCTGCGCCAGTCCGCCCCCCGTCACGAGGGGAAAGCCGGCGCGGGCCTGGCCGCGCGCCCCGTCCACTTGGTACTGGCGGCACGCCAGCTCGCCCTTGTTGCCGGTGGCGACAGGCGCGCCACGATCGTGCAAACGGGCCAGCGCGCCGGCCCGCGCCGCCACGGCGTGCGGCGCCAGCGACGCGCCGCGCGCGCCCTGCTGCGCCGCCGCCGTCGCCAGCAGGCCCAGCGCCCAGATGGCGCCCCGGTGCGTGTTCACGCCGCCCGTGGCCGCCAGCATCAGCGCTTCGCCTTCGCGGCCGAGGGCGCCGATGCGCTGGCGCAGGCCATCGTCATCGTCGCTTTCCCAAGCCGCTTGGGCCATGGCGGAAAACACGGGTTCCAGCACGCAGGCCGAATGGCACATCAGGGCCCAGTTCAAGTCCGTGTGCGCGCCCCGGCTGCGCAAATCGACCAGGCCCGGTTTCGGCGTCAGGGTCACTTCGTCGAGCAGCGCCTGCAGCACCTGCCGCCCCAGCGCGGCGGCGCGTTCCCGCACCGGCGTCATTGTCATCGTCGTCATCATTGCGGTCATTACCAGCTCCTGAATTTGGCGGGGGGTTGATACAGGCCGTCCGACCACTCGACCAGGTCGGCGATGCTTTTCGCCGCCAGCAGCGAGCGGTTCGCCGCGCCGCGCTGCACGCCGATATCCTCGGGCAGCGCGATCAGGCCGTCGGCGCGCAATGCCGCCGTCGTTTTCGGGTCGTGGCGCAGGCCGATTGGCGTCACGCCCGCCACGGCCGCCAGCATGGCCTTGCGCTCGTCGAGCGAACGGGCCTTGTACAGGTAGGCGATGCCCTCTTCCGTCAGCACATGGGTGACGTCGTCGCCATAGATCATCACGGGCGCCAGCGGCATGCCACTGGCTTGGCCCACGGCCACGGCGTCGAGCGATTCGACGATGGTCGGCTGGCCGCCGTCCTGGAACGTCTCGACCATCTGCACCACCAGCTTCTTGCCGCGCGCCAGCGGGTCGTCCGTCTCGATCAGGTCCAGCCAGGCCGGCGTCGGGTGGCGCCGGCCGTGCGGGTCGTGGCCCATGTTGGGTGCGCCGCCGAAGCCGGCCAGGCGGCCGTTCGTGACGGTCGAGGAATTGCCCAGGCCATCCATCTGCAAAGTCGCGCCGATGAACAGGTCGACCGCGTACTGGCCCGCCAGCTGGCACAGGGCGCGATTCGAGCGCATCGAGCCGTCGCGGCCCGTGAAAAACACGTCGGGCCGCGCGGCCGCATAGCCTTCCATGCCCAGTTCCGCGCCGAAGCAGTGCACGCTCTCGACCCAGCCCGTTTCGATGGCGGGGATCAGGGTGGGATGGGGGTTGAGCACCCAGTTGCGGCAAATCTTGCCCTTCAAGCCCAGCTGCTCGCCATACGTGGGCAAGATCAGCTCGATGGCGGCCGTATTGAAGCCGATGCCGTGATTGAGCGACTGCACCTGGTGTTTTTCATACACGCCGCGGATCGCCATCATGGCCATCAGCACGTGCACGGGCTTGATCACGCGCGGGTCGCGGGTAAACAAAGGCTCGATGAAGAACGGTTTATCGGACTGCACGACGAAATCGATCCACGAGCCGGGCACGTCGACGCGCGGCAAGTCGCTGACGTCGTCCACGATCTGGTTCACCTGGGCGATGACGATGCCGTCGCGGAAGGCGGCCGATTCGACCAGGGTGGGCGTGTCCTCCGTGCTGGGGCCCGTGTACAGATTGCCCTGGCGGTCGGCCATGTAGCCGGCCACCATGACAACGTTGGGCGTGAGGTCGACGAACAGGCGCGCATACAGCTCGATATACGTATGGATGGCGCCCACTTCCAGCAAGCCATCCTGCAGGAACTGGGCGATGCGCAGGCTTTGCGTGCCGGCGAAGGAAAAGTCCAGCTTGCGGGCGATACCGCGCTCGAACAGGTCCAGGTGCTCGGGCAGGCTGACGCTGGGCATGATCAGGTGCAGATGGTGGATCCTGTCGGGGTTGACCTGGGTCAACATCCGGGCGAGGAAATCGGCCTGCTTCTGGTTATTGCCTTCGAGGACGACGCGGTCGCCCGGCGCAAGCAGCGCTTCGAGCACGGCGACCATGTCGCCCTGTTGCAGCACGGGGCCGTTCGCGTATTGGCGCACGGCTTCCAGGCGGCGGCGTTTCTCGGTGCGCCGCGTGTCCCATTGTTTTTGCCGCTGCGCTGGCGCTGCTGTGGCGGTTGACATCATGCCTCCGGAATGAGCTATCGAATCCAGACGATAGAACGAAAGCGCCAGCGCGACAATCAACCTGCTACCATGTTCATTACTCTGAAGTTAATGAACTGCCGTAAAAAAGGGTAGCGATGGCCATCAACGAAGAAATTACCCTGAAAAAGCTGGAAGTTTTTCTCAGCTTCATGGAATTGAACAACCTGGCGCGGGTGGCCGATGCGCTGGGCCAGAGCACGGTCAGCGTGCACCGCGCCCTGCACTCGCTGGAAGACGGCTTGCGCTGCCCCCTGTTCAAGCGCGAAGGGCGCAGCCTGATCCCGCTGCATACGGCCTACACCTTTGCCGAATCGGCGCGGCGCGCGCTGGCCGAATGCGAGGAAGGCGTGCGCAAGGTGCGCGAAATGGCGGGCATCAATCCCGTGCGGCTGAAGATCGGTTCGCTGTACTCATTGACCCTGCACTGCATCCCGCAGCTGGTGATCGCCCTGAAGCTGCGCCGGCCGGGCCTGGACATCGACCTGACCCTGGGCTCGAACCGCGACCTGCTGCAAAGCCTGGCCGACGGCCGCCTGGACGCCATCATCATCGGCGTGCAGGAAGACGAACAACATGCGGGCCTGGTGGCCGTGCCCCTGTTCCAGGACGACATCTACCTGGCCGCGCCGCTCGCCTCGCCCTATGCGGGGTCGGCCTCGGTGGACTTGCAGCAGTTGCGCAACGACAAATTCGTCACCCTCAGCGAAGGTTTCGTCACCTCGCAAAGCTTCAACCACGCGTTTGAGCTGGCGGGCTTCGTGCCGGACACCGCGATGCGCGTGGGCGACATCTTCTCGCTGATCAACCTGGTCAGCGGCGGCATCGGCTACAGCCTGCTGCCCGGCCGCGTGCGCGCCTTCAGCTCGCGCATCGAACTGCTGCCCCTGGACGCGCGCTACGGCTCGCACCAGCAAATCACCCTGCTGATGCAGAGCAGCCGCGAGCGTGACCCCAATTTGCTGGCGCTGGCGGCGGAGTGCAGGTTGTATGGGCGCAGGGAGCCAGCCAAATGAGTTGCTGTGCGAGGTCAAATCGCTGATGAAGGGTTTGGAACTGCATTCACCATTATTCCATCTGCATACTTAGGCGCGCGTCTTAACCCCAAAGCGAAGCAAGCATGGCAGTTGCCGTCTCCCCGTAGCCGGCAGGATCGCGCAGTGACTGAGCAACTTATTCGGTATAGTTACAGCCGAGGTCGTGTCAGAATGCCGGACCTGACACCGTCGCCACCCCGTCGCCACCTGACAACTAAGAAAACGAAATATATTTACCTACCTCGTCTATGGCCAAACGGCAATAGATATGTTTACTTTCTATTGTTGGCAATTAGCGTCCTATATTCTACTGCGATGACAAATCCAGCCATTTGAAAAATTATAGATATAACAATAACAGAAAACAATGAAAATCTCAAAGACAAGAGAATTAACTCAATATTAAATGAATAAAAAATATAGTAAATTTTAGGCAAGTACAACATCATCGACTTTACTATTCTCTCCAAGACGCATAACGCAATTACAAGCCCTGCATTTAAAAGAATTTCTTTCTTTAAGTCAGCAATTTTATTTTGCACACCGATATATTTTTCACGAATAACCTCATTCCTCAAATCCGTCAATTCTTTAGACATATTATCAACGTAAGTAAACATCCCAAATGATAGTGCCAGCATTACTGGAACCATAAATATCGAAACACCTGCAATCTCATCAAGCAAAGATATTATTTTTCCTTGAAACTTAGAGGAAATTAAATAACAAAAAACATATGGAAGTAAAAAAATGGAAAATATTTTTAATATTTTTTTAATTTTCACGATAATTTTCAACTTCAAAATATAACTCGGCAACAATCGCTGCATCCGAAATGTCGGAATTTACAGGTCCGCCAGTGATCAAATCCAACTGCGTGTCTTGCTCTCCATTCCGCTCAGAAGGAAGTAACAACTCAATAACATCTACATTATCTGTACTGGTATATGTCTTTTTCCCTCCATGTGTTCCCTCTGTAGTAATAGCCCACGATCCCTCCCCCTCCTCGATATACTCCAGATAATTTGCAACTGGCTTGTTGGGAACATGGAGTTCACCAGAATCATTTTTTAATGTGATATTCACTTGATCTTGAGAAAATAGCTCCTTGAGGGCAGCAAGTGCTTCTCTTGCCTTTAAGTTAGTATCCAAAATATTAGGTGAAATTAAATTCAATTCCAGTTTGTATATTTTCTCATGATCCGACACTATCTTCCAAAAATGTTCTTTTCTGGTGCAACCCTCAACAAAAATTCTATGATTATATATACCTAATATTTTCTCTCTGAGTCCGCCCTGAATGGCACGCATAATTTGTTCAGGGGTTCCGAAACGATAGTCTTTTCTTACAAATATATATTGATCCTTAATATCAAATATTGTCAAGATAGGAAACCAATCATCTTCTTCAGTCTCCACAATGTCGCCTGGCACTTTTTTTCCGACATGAGCCAATTTTAACTTAGCAACTTTTCCTAGGTAAAATCTGGAAACAGGAAATTTATAAAAATCTGTAGGCTTTACCAAAGAAAAACCAACAAAACTATATACAACACCATTTACTTGAAACTCACGATCAATTTCAATCGCAGGTAAAATAGCTGCCCCTTTTGGCACTGGAATACTCGCCACCTCAATTACCTTTTGTTTCTCTTCAACTAAAGAGTATCTAAGAACTAGAAATTCCTTGTCTTCACCCATAGCCATTCAAAATTCTCCAAAATATTTTAAAGAACTGCAATAAAAACATCTAATAAAAAAATTAATTTTAAATTCACACAAATTATCATTGAGAAAACTCCTATTCAAGCAAGAAAATTTTTCCAATAAAAACTCAAGAATTAAAAAATTTTATACGTTGCAAATCTCAAAAAGGAAGGCTCCATTAATAAATTAATATTTATCACAAAAATCACCAGAGAAACACAATTAAATTTAAAGTATTTCACAAATTTAGAAAATTAAAAATAATATTGATTGTAATTTTTATTACTTAGCAGTATGTGAAAATAAAAAGACAAGGTAGCACAAACACGTTGAAATATACAAATTATGATAAATATTTTTCAAAAATATGTGCATTTTAATTGAAAAATTAAGCTAAAAGTGACTTTCCCCCGAACTATATAACCAATCGCTGATAGTAACAATACAGCTCGGTGACAGTTAAAAAAACCTCACAACAATTCTTGTGCCTACACGTCTTTGACGTTTGAGAGCAGTTCGTATACGGATACAGAGAGTCAAGCTGGCATAAGCAGGTCAAGATGGCGCTTCGGCGAGGCTATCCTAGCGATGTCAGCAATGAAGGGGAACACCTGATCGCACCGATGCGACCTAGCGAGCGAATGCAGGATGACCCGTAAAATGGATTTGCGTCCGGTGATCAATGCGCTGCACTACCTGATGCGCTCCAGATACGAATAGTACATGCTGGCGATTGATTTCCCACCCTAGCAGATAGTCTATTATTGGTTGAGGCAGCTCTGCGTACCACCGTCGGTAATTGATAGGCTACAAGGAACTCTTGGAGTTCACGCTAAAAATGGTGCCGCGCATGGAAAGACTGCACGGTTTTGAACCCATATTGCGGGGCGTCGAACGCAACTTCACCTGATTGATCCGTTATCAACGACTGGGGCGCGATTATGAACAACGTATAGATATTTGCCATAGAGCACGATCTACTTGGCGATGAGTTCGCGGCTACCGCACCGCCTACATTTCCGCTAGGTTATTAAATCGTCGCTAAATGAGCGGGGACTTTAACACCGTGATGAAGCGACGATAGACGCATTTGTGCGCCTGCGTCGGGCGGCAATTCGTCCCTCTTGGGATTTCGGTCTGAATACTCTAAACAGCACTATCCCAAGGCGCCGACAACCTGACCGCGCAGTTGATGAGACCCACCATCGAATAAGTCTGCGGAAAATTCCCCCACATCTCCCCCGTCACCGGATGCGTGTCTTCCGACAACAGGCCCAGGTGGTTGCGCGCCAGCAGCATGGTTTCGAAGATCTTGCGCGCCTCGTCTTTCCTGCCGATGCGCGCCAGGGCGTCGATGCGCCAGAAGGTGCAGATGTTGAAGGCTGTTTCCGGCTTGCCGAAGTCGTCGGGCGCTTCGTAGCGGCGCATGTAGGGGCCGTCGCACAGCGATGCTTCCAGCGCGTCGACGGTGGCGATGAAACGCGGGTCCATGGGGTCGATGAAGTTGACTTCCGCCATCAGCAGGACGGAAGCGTCGAGGTCGCGCCCGCCCAGACTTTCCGCGAAGGCCTGGCGCTCCTCGCTCCACGCTTCGCGCAGTAATCTCTCGCGTATCAGCACGGCGCGGCTGTTCCAGTGGTCGGCCCGGTCGTCCAAGCCCAGCTTGTGCGCGACTTTCGCCAGGCGGTCGCAGGCGGCCCAGCTCATCAGCATGGACGAGGTGTGGACCCTGGCGCGCGTGCGCAGCTCCCACATGCCCGCGTCCGGTTCCGCATGCAGCCGGAACGCCTGGTCGCCCACGGCTTCCAGCGCGGCAAACTCGGCTTTTCCGGCCCGGTGGAACAATCGGTGGTCGAGGAAGGCCTGCGCCGCACCTAATACAATGTTGCCGTAGACGTCGTGCTGGAAGTGTTCCTGCGCCTGGTTGCCCACGCGTACGGGGCCGTTGCCCCGATAGCCGGGCAAGTGGTCGAGTATCGATTCGGGCAGCTGCTCTTCCAGGCCGATGCCGTACAGGGGCTGGATGTGGCCACCTTTCGAGCGGGCGACGATATTCGTCAGCCAGCGCAGATACTCTTCCATCGTGCCCACCTCGGACAGGCTGTTCAATGCCCGCACGACGAAGAAGGCGTCGCGCAGCCAGCAGTAACGGTAATCCCAGTTGCGGCTGCTGCCCGGCGCTTCGGGGATGCTGGTGGTCATGGCGGCGATGATGGCGCCCGTGTCTTCATATAAAGACAGTTTCAAGGTGATGGCGGCGCGGATGACCACGTCCTGCCATTCCAGCGGCACGGCCAGGCGGCGCGTGTAGGTGCGCCAATAGTTGATGGTTTCCTTTTCGAAGATGCGCGCCGTCTCGTCGATGCCGCCGGCCAGGGTTTCATCGGGCCCCAGCAGGAAGTTGGCCGTGCCGCCCAGCACGAAATACGTTTCACTCAATACATAATTGAGCGACACATCGGTGTTCAGGCGCAAGGTCTGTTCCGGTCCCACGTAGCGGATGTGGTGGCTGCCCTGCGTGATCTGCGGCGCCAGCCGGCCCCAGTCGTAGCGGGGGCGCAGTCGTACGCGGATGCGCACGGCGTGGTCGAGCGGGCGGACGCGGCGGATCAGCATCAGCGGGCGGAACATGCGGTCGCGGCTGAGGAAACGAGGCGCGAAATCCGTGATTTCCACGCCGCGCCCCTGCGTGTCGTACAGCCGCGTGCGCAGTACGGCCGTGTTCGGCTCATAGAATTGCTCGCTGCGCGCAAAGTTCTCGATGTCGATGGCCCACACGCTGCCGTTTTCCGTGTCGTCCAGCAAGCGGTTGAAGACGGGATCGCCGTCGAAACGGGGCAGGCAGGACCAGACGACCTGCCCCGCCTGGTCGATCAGGGCGTTGAAGGCGCAATTGCCTACCACGCCGCAATTCAGGGACGCTTGCGCGGACGGTTGGCTGGCGCGGGTGTCATGGGATGTCGTCATGGGCTACTCCTTCGATGTCGGGGATACGGCAGCGGCCAGCAGCGCAGTGCGCAAGGCGCCGGGGCTGGCCAGGCGCAAGGTGGCGGCGCTGGGGCCGCTGCCCACTTTGACGCCCTGCCCGCCTGCTTGTTGCACAAAGGCAAAGCCTGCCTCGTCGGTGGTGTCGTCGCCCGCGAACACGGGCCGGCGGCCGGCGAAGGGGCTTTCCTGCATGAAGGCGGCGATGGCGCCGCCCTTGTCGGTGGCGGCCGGCTTGGCTTCCAGGACCATTTTGCCATGCAACAGCAATACCCCCGGGCACGCTTGCACGGCGGCCGTCATTTCCTTCAGGCACAATTGCTCAAGGTGTGGTGCCAGGCGGTAATGCAGGGCCACGGCGCCCCGCTTCTGCTCCACCAGCAAACCGGGGTGAATCGCCGCCAGCGCCTGCGTGCGCGCCAGCACGGGCGCCACGTCGGGCGTGGCCGCCACGTGCAACGCGCCATCGGCGCCGCGCCGCTCCACGCCGTGCACGCCGGCAACAGGCAAGACCAGGGGCGCCAGCATGGCGTCGATCTGCGCCACGGGACGGCCGGAAATGAGGGCCAGCGCGCCGCCATGGCGCTCGGCCAGCAGCGCCAGCGCTTCGATGACGCCGGTCGCCACGCGCACGCCGTCGGGCGTGGGCGCCAGGTCGACCAGGGTGCCGTCGAAGTCGAGGAAGACGGCTGTTCCGGGCGCACTCAGCAGCTGTAACAGGACTGCGCTATCGTCAGGGATATCGGCCATCACATCCCCTTGCGCCGCTTGATGCGGCTGTGGGCGTCGATCTTGGTCATGACCTTGTCGCGCTGGCGCAAACGGGCCGCATCCAGCAGCATGCGCCCGGCCCAGCGGTAGACATTGAAATGTTTGACTCTCGCCCGCATGCTTTTCATGCGCTCGCGCTGTTCCACGGGCGGCATCACGAGGGCGCGGTACAGGGCGTCGGCGCCCTGCTCGATATGATACGGGTTGATGATCAGCGCTTCGTGCAGCTCGCGCGCGGCGCCCGTGAATTGCGACAGCACCAGCACGCCCAGTTCGTCGTCGCGCGCGGCGATGAATTCCTTGGCCACCAGATTCATGCCGTCATGCAAGCTCGTCACCATGCACACTTCCGAGGCGCGGAAATAGCGCTGCAGATCGTCCTGGCCATGGTGTTCAGCTTTCAGCAGGATGGGCACGTAGTCGCCGCTGCCGAAGCGGCGGTTGATGCGCTCGACCATCTTGCGCACCCTGGCGTCAAAACTTTGATATTCGTCAAGCGAAGCGCGGCTGGGGGCGGCGATCTGCACGAACGTAAAATTGCCGACCATGCCGGGCTGCTGTTCCAGCATGCGCTCGACGGCCTGGAAGCGCTCGACGATGCCTTTCGTATAGTCAAGGCGGTCCACGCCGATACCCAGCAAGTGGTCAGGCGCCACGCCCAGTTCGGCACGGATTTGCGCGCGGCACGCGGCCACATCGGGCTGCGCCGGGTCATCCTCGGGCCAGGCGATCGAGATCGGGTAATCCTCGACTTGCGTCATCTCGCCGCCATACGAAATGGTCGACGCTTCCGGCTCGATGCGGGTTTCCAGGTAGCGGTCCACCGTTTCGAGGAAATTCTTGCGGTGGAATGGCGTATGGAAACCCAGGATCGTGCTGCCCAGCAAGCCATCGAGGATTTCCTCGCGCCATGGGCAAATGCCGAACGATTCCGAGTTCGGCCAGGGGATATGCCAGAACGTAATAATCGTCGCCTTCGGCAAGGCTTCGCGCACCATGCGCGGCAGCAAGGCGAAGTGATAGTCCTGCACCAGCACGACGGGATTGTCCGTCTTCGCCTCGGCGATCACGGCATCGGCGAAGCGGCGGTTGACCTTCACATACTGCTCCCAGTCGGACGAGCGGAACACGGGACGCACGTGGGCGATATGGCACAGCGGCCACATGCCCTCATTGGCGAAACCATAATAGTAGCCCTGCTCTTCCTCTTCCGTCAGCCACACGCGGCGCAAGGTATAGCTGGGATTATCAGGCGGCACGGGTACGTGGTCGAGCTTGTCGACCGTCTCGCGGTCGGCGGAACCGGCGCCATGCGCGATCCACGTGCCGGAGCACGCCCGCATCACGGCTTCCACGGCCGTCACCAGGCCGCTGGCCGGGCGCTGCACGCGGATATCGCCGCTGCCGTCATCGGCTTTCGTGTGGATATACGGTTCGCGGTTCGACACGACCAGCACCTGGTCGCCCTGCAAGTCCGCTTCCAGCAGCGCGCGCAGCTTGTCCGGCGTCCAGTCGGACGACCAGCCGTTATCGCCCTGGCGTTCCAGATGGTATTCCTGCAGCAATTCGCGCAAGTCGCCGATCAGCGGCTGCATTTCCGGCGGCGGCGCGGGCGCGGCGGCGGGCGCCGTGGCGGCGGCCACTGCACCATTGCTTTTCGGCAGCAACTCGCCCCGCAAGATATCCTTCACGGCCGACAGCCAGCCGCGCCAGCTCAGGTGGGCGACGAACACGGTCATCAGGGAAATGAGCACGGCCAGCACGGCCAGGAAGGCAAAGATGAAACGCTTGGTATCGGTATTGCGGCGCTCGACAAAGCTCATGTCCTGCACCAGCACCAGGCGGCCCAGTTGCGATGCGTCCTGCATGACGGGGGTTTCGCTCAGGTGGACTTGCCCTTGCGGCAATTGCGCCAGGGATTTGTACAGGCCGCCCGTCGATGGCGTGCTCCAGCAGCCGATGGAAGTTGGGTATTGCGCGGACTGGTACAGCAAGTGCCCCCCGTTGTCGCAAAAGCCGATGGCGATCAGGCGTTCATCGCGCGTGGCACCCTGGAACAGTTCGCCGATGCGCGCGGCGTCTTGCGCAGGCAGGTATTCGGTGAGCGAGGGGCGGAGGGTTCCAGCGAGCAATTCAGCCCGGCTGTCGAGGTCGCGCACATACCAGCGCAGGGTAATGTTATCGAGCAGCGGTACCACGATATAGGCAAACAGTCCCAGCACGAGGGCAAGCGGCAGGATGAAGCGCAAGGACATTCGGAGTGATCGTACTATCATCGGTTTCCTTTGCAAAAACAAAAAGCATGGCAAGTATGACTATGTTTCCAATGCGGCGACGCCCGCTTGCTTTCCGTATTGAAACGTCAACGAGGCATGGCGCAGCGCAGCAATTTCTTCCAGTATCCGCCTTGACCGAAGTCTTATCCGTACGGCAACGCACGCCCCCGCGACGTCATCTGCCCGTAAAATACCCGCTTCCGACATCCATTTCACTTATCAATAAGGAGTTTTCGCCTATGGATCTCAGCACGTTTCACTCGCTGATGGGAGGCCCGCTGCGCTCGGCGCTGACCGTGCTCGTTTCCGCCCTGCTCGTCACCCTCGTCGCCATCGGCGTGCACCGGGCCGGCATCGGCTTGCTGAAAAGACTGGCCCATGGCCACGCGCTGGCCAGCAACGTGGCGCGCGTGGCCTTCCGCGCCAGCCAGCTGTGCCTGATCGTCTTCGGCCTGCGCATGGTGCTGGCCAGCGCGCCCGACGACACGCCCGGCCTCGTCGCGATGTCGCACCTGGCCAGCGTGGCGCTGATCATCGCGCTGACCTGGCTGGCCATGCAATGCATCGAGTCGCTCAGCATCACGATTTCCCAGATCAATCCCGTCGACGCGGCCGACAACCTGCGCGCGCGGCGCCGGATCACGCAAGCACGCGTGCTCACGCGCAGCGCGCATGCCATCGTCGTCCTGCTGGGCGTGTCCTTCGTGCTGCTGACCTTGCCCGGCGCAAGGCAGATCGGCGCCAGCCTGCTGGCCTCGGCCGGCGTGGCGGGCCTGGTGGCAGGTATTGCCGCCCGGCCAGTGCTCGGCAATTTCATTGCAGGGCTGCAAATTGCGTTTTCGCAACCGATCCGCATCGACGATGTGCTGATCGTCAATGGCGAATGGGGCACGGTGGAGGAAATCAAGGGCACCTACGTGGTCGTGCGCGTGTGGGACGAACGCCGGCTGATCGTGCCGCTGCAATGGTTCATCGAAAATCCGTTCGAGAACTGGACGCATACCTCCTCCGACATCCTCGGCACAGTGTTCCTGTGGCTCGATTTCAGCATCCCGATCGAGCCCCTGCGGGCGGAACTGACGCGCATCTGCGCATCCGCCAAGCAATGGGACGGCCGCGTCTGCACCGTGCAGGCGACGGATTCGAACGAGCGGGCCGTGCGCGTGCGTTTCCTGATCAGCGCGGTGGATTCAGGCACGGCGTTTGAATTGCGCTGCCTCGTGCGCGAGCAGATGCTGGCCTTTATCACGACCAATTATCCGCACAGCCTGCCCCGCTTGCGCTCCACGCTCGACCCCATCGAGCTGCACGCCATGCAGGCGCAGAACGATACGGTGCAGTTGTACAAGGCATAACAAAACCTGCGGCGCGCTGCCCCGGCCCATGCGCCGCTAGAATAGGAGCATGAGCACCACCGCCTGGTTCATCCTGATCGGTTGCCTGATGCTGGCGCGTGGCCTGGGCGCCGACGGCATCGCGCGCCTGCCATTGACCTCGGCCATGGCTTACCTGGGCGTGGGCCTGCTGCTGGGCCCCCTGTTCCTCGGCCTGTTCTCGTTCGACCTGGTGCAACAGGCGCCCCTGCTGGAAACCCTGACGGAAATCGCCGTCCTCATCTCCCTGTTTTCCGCCGGCGTCAAAATGCCCGTGCCCTTCAGCCTGGCGCGCTGGCTGCCCTCGCTGCGCCTGGCGTGGCTGTCGATGGCCATCTCCGTGGCCCTCGTGGCGGCCTTTGCCTGCCTGCTGCTGGGCCTGCCATTGGGCGCGGGCATCCTGCTGGGCGCCATCCTCGCACCCACCGACCCTGTGCTGGCCACCGACGTGCAGCTGCGCCATGCGGGCGACAGCGAGCAATTGCGCTTCATGCTGACCAGCGAGGCGGGCATGAACGATGGCAGCGGTTTTCCTTTCGTCATGCTGGGCCTGGGCTTGCTGGGCTTGCATGAACTGGGGCCGCATGGCGCCACCTGGCTATGGCGCGATTTACTCTGGGCCAGCGCGGGCGCCATCGCCCTGGGCGCGGCCGGCGGCGCGCTGCTGGCCTGGCTGGGCTGGCAGCTGCGCGCCAAGGAGCCGAAGCATGAAGTGCTCGATGACCTGGCGGCCCTGGGTCTGATCGCCCTCGTCTACGGCGTCTCCACCTGGCTGCACGCGTGGGGCTTCCTGGCCGTCTTCTTTGCCGGCGTGGCCTTGCGCCAGACGGAACTGCGGCTGGCCGGCGCGCCGAAAGACCGGCAAGGCTTGCTGCAGGCGGAAGAAACCCATGCCGTGTCCGCCGCCAAACCGCACGACAGCGAGGTGACGCTGACCGTCAGCGGCGAAGCCCTCGTCTTCAAGGAACATCTGGAACGCCTGTCCGAACTGACCCTGGTGCTGTTGCTGGGCGGCGCCGTCACGGCCGCCGCCTGGAGCTGGCGGGCGTGGAGCGTGGCGCTGTTCCTGTTGCTGATGGCGCGTCCGGCCAGCGTGATGCTCGGCTTGCTGGCTTCCGGCACCAGCGTGCGGCTGCGGGGGCTGGCCGCCTGGTTCGGCGTGCGCGGCATCGGCTCGCTGTACTACCTCAGCTATGCCATCGCGCATGGCTTGCCGCGCGGCCTGGCGCGCGAACTGGCCGACATCACCCTCGTCGTCGTCATCGTCTCCATCGTCGTGCACGGTCTGACGGTCAAGCCTTTGCTGGAACGCTACTGGCGCAAATAACTGGCCAAACAAGCACCCGCCGCTCCCTTTGTCATTGCTGCAAAGCAATGATTTGTCAATTGCCCCTATGGCGGACGGAAATATTGTTAAGATAATTAAAAATGGCAAAAGAGAGAATCAATGAAACGACGAAGCATGCTGGGACTGGGCGTCTCACTGGCCCTGCTGCAAACGGGCTGCGCCACCGATCCGGCCAGGCTGGCGTGGGAAACGGAATTTGACGGCTTCATGCGCGATGGCCTGGCCCGCACGGAAACGCCGGGCATGAGCGTGGCCGTGGTGCGCGGCGAACAAACCGTCTTCGCGCGCGGCTATGGCTGGGCCGACATCCAGGCCGGCAAGAAGGCCGATGCGAACACGGTGTTCCATGTCGCCTCCGTCAGCAAACTCGTCACGGCCACGGCCGTCATGATGCTGCTGGAACAGGGCGCCTTCCAGCTCGACGACAAGGTGGCGGCCTACCTGGACTTTCCGCTCATGCATCCAAAGTTTCCCGACGTGCCCATCACCTTTCGTCATTTGCTCAGCCACACCTCGGGCATTTCCGACGCCGTGTACGACAAGACGACGGCGTTTGCCGTCCAGGGCGACCCGCGCTTGCCCCTGCGCGACTTCGTCAAGGGCTATCTGTCGCGCGGCGGCGCCTGGTATGACGCGGATGTGTCGTTTGCCGCCCGGCCCGGCACGGAATGGCGCTACAGCAATGTCGGCATCGCCCTGCTCGGCTATCTGGTCGGCCGTTTGAACCCCGATGGCCTCGACGCCTACACGCGCGAGCACCTGTTCGAACCGCTGGGCATGGACAGCACGGCCTGGAACTTGGCCGGCTTGCCGCGGCGCGCCGTCGTCGCCCAGCCGTACGCGCACAAGGAGCCGGGCCTGCAAGCGCTGCCGCCCGTCGGCTATCCGGACTGGCCGGCCGGCCTGCTGCGCAGCTCGGCGCAGGACTTTGCCCGTTTCCTGGCCATTTTCAGCAATGGCGGCCGGGTCGATGGCCACCGCTACCTGCAAGACGCGACGCTGCAACTGTTTTTCGCCCCGCAAGCGGCCCCCGTCCTACCCGCCGATTCATCCGTGCAGCAAGCGCTGGTATGGCTGCTGCGCGACGTCGACGGCCGGGCGCTGGCCACGCACAGCGGCGGCGACCCGGGGGCCGCGTCCGTCGTCTGCGTCGACCGGGCCAGCAAGACGGCCGTGCTGGCCTTCGCCAACGTCAGCGCCGACAAGGAGTTTCGTTCATTCCAGAAAGAAGTCGTGCTGCGCCTGCTCGCGCACGGGGCCGGCGGCGCGCCAGCGAGGTAGGCATGGCGCTTGTGTGAACGGGCGCACGGTAGCGCCTGGGCAAGAACGTATGCTGTGCTGGTCAAACTTGACCATCAACGAGGAGACCAGCATGACGAACCGCATCGGCAACAAGGACGTGGCGCAGCAGCGCAGCAAGAGTGAAAAAGCCCGCATCAAGGCGCAGAACATCGCCGCCGAGGCGGTGAAGAAGGCTGAAGCCAGGGCCAGGTACCGCAACGCCGTCAAAGGCCAGCCGGGTCTGCCCGCTGCCGGCGGTTAGGCGCCGAACCAGCCGCGCAGTTTCTCGGCGGCCCGTTCCTTGACCTCGGCCGTGATGTAGGTGGCGACGGTGGCGACGGCCGCCGCCAGCACCGCCAGGTCATCCGCATAGCCGACCACGGGCGTGATGTCGGGAATCGCATCGATGGGTGAAATGAAATAGCCGAGCGCGCCGTAAATGGCCGTCTTGGCCCACAGCGGGGTGTTCGGCTGCTGGGCCGCGTAGTACAGCCACAGGGCTTTTTCGATGACTTCGCGCCCCGCCGTCTTGGCGAACTTGACGACCTTGTCCCAGAAGCTGTCATCCGTGTATTTCTTTTCATACTGCTTGTCGGCCTGGGGGGCGTGGTCTTCTTCCAGATTCTTTTTTCTGCCAAACATCTGCTGCTCCTGTCTGCCGCGCACGGCGTTACGAATGCGCACCTTAGCATAATGGCGCGCCGGGTGGGCGGCCTGCAAGGTAAGCTATCGTCATGGAAATATCTGCCACCACCACGGCCCGCGCCGCCGGCCTGCGTTACACGGGCGACCATCAGAACGGCATCGCCCGATCGGGCAAGCCCGGCAAGTTCCGCTACCGCGACGCGGACGGCCAGATCGTACGCGATAGCGCCGCCTTGACGCGCATCAAGGCGCTGGCCATCCCGCCCGCCTGGACGGACGTGTGGATCTGCCCGCACGCGAATGGCCATTTGCAGGCGACGGGACGCGATGCGCGGGGCCGCAAGCAGTACCGCTACCATGCGCGCTGGCGCCAGGTGCGCGACGAAGTGAAATATGAGCGCATGCTCAGCTTTGGCCGCGCCCTGCCCGCCATCCGCGCCGCCGTCGCGCGCGGCATGCAGCTGCCGGGCTTGCCACGTGAAAAAGTGCTGGCCACCATCGTGCACCTGCTGGAATTGACGATGATGCGCATCGGCAACGAAGAATATGCGCGCACGAACAAATCGTTCGGCCTGACCACCCTGCGCACGCGCCACGTGCAGGTCGACGGCAGCGCCGTGGCCTTTCACTTCAAGGGCAAGAGCGGCGTGCGCCACGATATCCGCCTGAGCGACCGCAAGCTGGCCACGGTGCTGCGGCGCATGCGCGAGTTGCCGGGCCAGGAACTGTTTCAATACATCGATGACGCTGGCGCTCGCCACGGCGTCGATTCGGGCGACGTCAACGATTACCTGCGCGAGGTGACGGGCGAAGACTACACGGCCAAGGATTTCCGCACCTGGTCCGGCACCCTGCTGGCCGCGCTGGCCCTGCAGGCGTTCGAGCAGGTCGATTCCGATGCGCAAGCGAAGAAAAATATCGTGCAGGCAATCGAGTCCGTGGCGAAAAAACTGGGCAATACGCCGACGATCTGCCGCAAGTGCTATGTGCACCCGGCCGTGCTGGAATCGTATCTGGAGGGCAGTTTATTGGAAGGCATGCGCGCGCGGGCGCAGGAGCAATTACGGGAAGAACTGCCGGCGCTGGCGCCGGAGGAAGCGGCCGTGCTGGCTTTGCTGCAGCAGCGCCTGCAGAGTGCGGTCAAGCCTGGCGCGCGGGCTGGCGCTGGCACTGGGCCGACAGCGTGAGGGCATCGCTGCGGCACACGGGCAAGGCGCCATGCCCCGCTTCGCGCGCCACGGGGGCCGGCGCGGCATCGCCGTTCTGCGCCTCGCCCGCATTCATCAAAGTGGCCGCCAGGGTCGAAAAGGTGAACAGGCAGATCAGCAGGAATGGCTTGTTCACGTGAAGGGACTGGCCTGGCTTTTGCATCGCATACTCCGTCGGACTGGTTGGCTGTTGCAGCATGGACACGATCATCGCGTGTTTCCACAAGGCATACAATCAGACGGTTTCGACAAGACGGGTAGGACAGCGCTGACAGACTCAGCCATAAATGCCGATGTCGGCAAATTTGACACCTGCTCCGGCCCGTCCGAGACTAGCCCTTGTTTTTGCAGCATAATCCAGACAGGAACGTTTCCTGCTTGACCTCTCGCCTGGGCACGCTTGGCGCCAGTCAACGGGGGAACGATCATGAGCTTTATCAAACAAGTGCTGCTGGCGCTGCTGCTATGCGCAATGTCGGCCGCGCACGCCACCAGCATCGGCTACACGGCAACGTCGCTGGGCGGCACGCAGTGGCGCTACGACTACACGGTCAGCAATACCACCCTGGCCGTGCCCATCGAGGAATTCACCTTGTTCTTCAGCGTGGGCACCTACGCCAACCTGCAGAGCGTCTCCACGGCGCCGGGCTGGGACGTGCTGCTGGTGCAGCCCGATCCCGCCATTCCCGCCAGCGGCTACCTCGACGCGCTGGCGCTGGCCGGCGGCATCGCCCCCGGCGCCACGGCCACGGGCTTTTCCGTCACCTTCGATTACCTGGGCGCGGGCAGTCCCGGCACCCAGCCGTTTTCCATCCTCGACCCCGTCTCCTTCATCGAACTGGAGGCAGGCATCACGCAGCCGGCCGCCGTGCCCCTGCCCTCCACGCCATGGCTGCTGCTGGCCGGCGTGCTGGGCTTGGCGTGCCTGCGGCGCCGGCAGCTGGCGTGTGCCGCGCTGGCCACAGGCCTGGCGCTCGGCCTGTGCGCCTGCGGCGGCCCCAACGATCCCACGCAGTCGCCCGCGCCGAAGGTCATGCTGGCGGCAGCGGCAGCCACAGTCCAGGCCGCCGGCGACTTTGAAGTGACGATGCTCGATAAAGTGGCTGAACAGCGCGTCAGCCGCACGGTCTGGGACTACACTTACCGCGTGCACATCCGCAACAATGGCAGCGAGGCGGCCGGCAATGTGCAAGCCGTGCTGGCCAGCGCGCCAGAAGGCAGCACCATCATCGATGGCGACGTGCAGGCCGGCAGCATCGGCGCGGGCGCCACCGTCACGCCCGCTGACACCATCACCCTGCGCATCGAGCGCAGCATCGCCTTCCAGAGCGCCGGCCTGGCCTGGACTTTCAGCGCCAGCACCGGCATCGCGCTCGACCCCGTGCGGCCCGCGCAAGTGGTCGTGCTGCCGCTGTCCGGGCTGGGCTTTCCCGACGGCGCCGACAGCGTCAAGGCCAGCGGCGCCGTCACGGACGTGCTGCTGCAGGAAGGCAGCCTGCGCTTTTCCACGCCGGGCGACACGGGTGTCGACCAGCATGCGCAATTTTCCCTCAGCAAGGGCGGCAAGGTCACCATCCTGGATCTGCTGATCCAGACCGAACTGCCGACGGCCGTGGAAACCTATGTGGAGCCGAACGACGACGGCAGCGTGCCCGCTGCGGCGCCCGTGCTGGCCATCACTGGGCTGGGGCCGAACAACCGCCTGCAGCCGGGCGGCATGGCGTTCCGCCTCGTGGGCGCGCCGCCGCTGGCCCTGCAGGACGACAGCGACGGCCTGCTGTCGATGCCGGACGGCGCGGCCATCAGCCTCAAGAGCTACTGGACGTTCGATGCGGCCAGCGGCACCTTCAGCATCGGCGCCACGGCCATGCAGCAACTGCTGGCATCCTTGCCCAACGGCAGCTACGACCTGAACCTCAATTTCGTCTCGCAGGATGGCGAGTTCACGGCCAGCTATGCCTTGATCGTCATCAAGTCCGGCATCGTGCTGCAAGGACAGCTGCGCACGCCCGCGGGCGGCAATGCCACGGGACTGGCCGGCAAGAAAATGTTATTGGCCGGCTACAACAACCGCCAGCGCCAGGTGGCCGTGGTCGACGCCACAGGCGCCTTCCACTTCGATGGCGTGCTGCCCGACACCTACCAGCTGACCTTGAACGACCTCGTCCATCCGAACGTGGTCAGCGTCAGCGCCGTCGTTTTCAACAGCAGCAGCAACGTCAATGTCGACATCGTCTATCCGTATGCGGCGAGCCCGGCCTTGCGCGCCGAGGCGAAGACCTATACCGCCGGCAGCGTCACGCAGGATGGCGCCGCGCCGCCCGCGCGCGAGGTGCCCGCCAGCCATCGCGCCGCGGGCGACGTCACGCCGCAGGATGACGCGGACAGCAAGACCTTCACGGCCACGGCGGCCGCGCAAAACCAGACCATCAGCTCGCCCATCGCCTTCACGGTGCCCAAGGACACGAAAAACGTGGGCGTGAAAATCACCGTCAGCACGGCCGAGTATCCCGTCTACACGACGGCGCAAAGCCAGTACAACGATACCTGGTCCTATTCCGTGACGGGGCTGCCCGGGGTCAACCTGGCCGCCGCGGGCGCCGTCAACCAGAGCCACTTTACGCAGGGCACCATCGTCAGGACCGAGTGCGTCGATGTCAGCAAGCAAACCAAGGATGGGGCATTGACCCTGGGCGGCAATGTCAGCGCCACGAATATCGGCGACAGCGCTCTGGCCACCGTGACGACGGTGGAACTGAGCCTCGCGTGCAAGGGCTTGAAGGTGACGCTGGCAAAATTCCTTTCGCCCAACAAGGATGCCCACCCCGTGTTGCAGCCGATCAAGTTGACGGGCAATCTGGCGGGACCGTATGTATCCGTGTCGCAAGGAAACGCCACGGCCACGCACACCTTGCCGCTGGAATTGCACTACACGCCGGCGGCGGCGACGATTACGGAAGTGAACATCGGCATTGCGTCCGGCGGCGGCGACCCCGCCTTCAGCACGCAGAATTTATTGTCCCAGACCAATACCAAGACTGCCGGCACCGTGAAATTTCCCAGCCTGGTACTGCCCGCCTTTGCCGGCGCCAAGCTCGACAAGAAGGCCGTCGTCACGGTGCGCCTGAAGGGCCGCATCGACAATACCGATGCCAGCTCCGACCCGGCCGAAGGGGGACAAGTGGCGTTCAAGGGCGACACGGCCTATATCCCCCTGTACCTGGCCAACGACGAGGCGGCGCTGGCGGCGCGGCGCTACGGCACGCGCGATCCTGGCGGCGATTCGTGGGCCACGCGCCTGGCCATCGCCTGGCTGGCGGGCAAGGCTTACCGTTTCGACGACATCAGCGGCCAGCACGTGACGCAGACGGCAACGGGCCGGTCCATCCTCGGCCACAGCGGCCACAGCGACGGCCAGCAGATCGACCTGCGCTACGCGGACGGCGCCGGCGGTTATACGGACGCGCTGGGCGGCCAGAACGACGGCGCCGCCATTCACCAGCTGATCAACGACGCAAAAGCGGAAGTGGTGGCCAACCCCGCGCAAAAGCCGAAACTGGCGGCGCTGCTGGCGTGGATCGCGGCGAACCGGGCCATGCTGGCCCAGGAAGCGGCGCCGGTCAGCACGCGCATCATCTACATCGGCCCCAGCTTCATCAAGCTGGCCCTCGTTGACGGGCGTTTTTCCGCCGCACCGGCCGACAAGATCCCCGGCGCGGGCGCCTGGACCAAGCCGGCAAAAGTGCACATCGAGACGGGACACCTGAGCCACTGGCACATCAGTATCACGGCCCATCCGTAGGCAAGGTCAGGCGGGCAGATCGGACAATTCCAGCTCCGAAAACCCCGCCCGCCGCCGCGCTTCCAGGTTGAACGGGCCGCGCAGGGTGGGCGCTTCATAGCGCAGCGCCAGCTCGGCATACGTCGCGCGCAGCTCCAGGCCGCGCTGCCCGCACAGATAGCCGTACCAGCGGTTGCCGATCTCGACGTGCCCCACTTCGTCGCGCAGGATGATGTCGAGGATGGCGGCGGCGGCCAGATCTCCCGCCTGCGCCAGCTTGGCGCGCAGCGGCGGAATCGCATCGAGGCCCCGCGCTTCCAGGGTGCGCGGCACCAGCGCCATGCGCGCCAGCACGTCGCCGCGCGTCTTGTCGACCATTTCCCACAGGCTGTCGTGGCCGGGGAAGTCGCCATACGTGTGGCCCAAGACCTGCAGGTGCGCCTGCAGCATGGCAAAGTGCGTCGCTTCCTCTTTCGCCACGCGCAGCCAGTCCGTGTAGTATTCAGCCGGCAGGTCCGGGAAGCGCCACAGGGCATCGAGCGCCAAATTCATCGCGTTGAATTCGATATGCGCGAGCGCGTGCACCAGCATGGCGCGCCCTTCCGGCGTGATCATCGAACGCCGCCCCACCAGGCGCGGCGGCACCAGTTCCGGACGCTCGGGCCGGCCCGGCACGGCGCCCGTGGGCGCCAAGTCCGCCTGCGCATCGAGTGCCAGCGGCGCCGCGGCCATGGCGGCCACCATCGCCACCTTGGTCGCCGGGTCCGGTTCCAGCAGGCAGGCCAGCGCAGTGCTGCGTAACTCGCGCAATTGCGCCGGCGCGGTCGAAGTCGATGGGGATGGCTGCATGGGCATACTTTCGTGCGCGTTTCAATGAGGGGCGCAGTGTATCAAATTGCCTGCCCCAGCAGCCAATCGAACAAGGCCTGCACCCTCGCCGGCAGCGGCCGAGCGGCATGCACGAGGTAATACGCCTGCGGGCTGGGCAAGTTGAAAGGGCCGAACGGCAAGACCAGCTGACCGCTGGCCAGCCACGGCTGCACCAGCTGGCGCCGGCCCATGGCCACGCCAGCGTGGTGGATGGCCGCCTGCGCGCACAGGTCGGCGCGGTCGAAGCGCAGGCTGCGCGCCGGCAAGGTCACCTCCGGCGCCTGCCCGTCCAGCCACAACCGCCACTCGGCGTCGGGCGCGCAGGCGGGCCAGGCCAGGGTGTCGTGCAGCAGCGTCGCGCTGGACAGCTGATGCGGCGCGTCAAACAAGCCGTGTTCGCGCGCATAGCGCGGGCTGCACACGGGCGCCAGCCATTCCTCCATCAGCTTGCGCGATGCCAGACCGGGAAAGTGGCCGTCGCCGTAATGCAGGGCCAGGTCGACCTGGCCGGCGCGAAAGTCCACGCTTTCATTGCCCACGCGCAAGTCGATCGACACGTCCGGATACTGTGCAGCGAAGCCTGCCAGGCGCGGCACCAGCCAGCACTGGGCGATGGACGGGCGCGCATGCACGGTGATGCTGCCCGCCAGCGCATCGCCGCCGGCCAGCGCCGCCTGCAGGCCGTCCCAGCCGATTTGCAGGGCGGCAAAGATGCGCTCGCCGTCGGCCGTCAGTTTGACTTGCCGCGTCAGGCGCTGGAACAGCCGCAAGCCCAGGCTGCTTTCCAGCCGCGCGATGCGGTGGCTGACGGCGCTGGGCGTGAGCGCCAGTTCCTGCGCGGCCAGCGCGAAGCTGGCATGGCGCGCCGCCACGAGAAAGGTGTGCAGGTTGGCGAACTGGCTGGCCGTCAGCGTGGACATGCGCGGCATGCCGGGCGGCATCACGCGGATCCGGCCGCCAGCAAGGCGCGGCCGCGCGCCACGTAGGCAGCCATTTCCTGCTCGGGCACCATGCTGCCGCCCGTACCCCACACGAGGTGGGTGGCCGTTTCCAGCTGCGCCTGGTATTGCGGCGCGGCCAGCACGGCAGGGATGCCCGCGAAACCGGCCACGGCGGACGGTTCCAGGCGCAAGCCTTGCGTTTGTTCCAGCGTCGCCAGCAAGCGGTACAGTTCTTCGTCGGTGACGGTGGCGTAGCCGTCGATCAGCCGCTGCATGGCGCGCCCGACGAAGCCGGACGGGCGTCCCACGGCCAGGCCATCGGCGGCCGTCAGGTTGTCGATGCCGATTTCCTGCACGCTGATTCCCTCGTGCAAGCCCGTGTGCACGCCCAGCAGCATGCACGGCGAGTGGGTCGGCTCGACGAAGACGCAGTGAACAAAATCGCCAAAGGCCAGCTTCAAGCCGAAGGCCACGCCGCCGGGACCGCCGCCCACGCCGCACGGCAGGTAGACGAACAGGGGGTGATGCGCATCGACCGCGACGCCGGCCGCTTGGAACTGGGCTTGCAGGCGCTGGCCCGCCACCGCATAGCCGAGGAACAGATCGTGCGAATTTTCATCGTCGACGAAGTGGCAGGTGGGGTCGTTCTCCGCCTGCTGGCGCCCCGCTTCCACGGCCACGCTGTAGTCGGTCGCGTACTCGACGACGGTGACGCCGTGGCTGCGCAATTTATCCTTCTTCCATTGCCGCGCATCGGCCGACATGTGCACGGTGGCGCGAAAGCCCAGACGCGCGCTCATGATGCCGATCGACAAACCCAGGTTGCCCGTGGAGCCGACGGCGATCGCATACTGGCCAAAGAAGGCGCGCACGGCGTCGCTGGCCAGCACGCTGTAGTCATCGCCCTCCTTCAGCAAGCCCGCGTCCAGCGCCAGCATTTCCGCATGTTTCAACACTTCATGGATGCCGCCGCGCGCCTTGATCGAGCCGGAAATGGGCAAATGGCTGTCCTGCTTGAGCCACAGCTGACCGCTCGTCATGTCTAAGGCCGCCTGCATGGCGGGCAGCGGCACGACGGGCGACTCGATGACGCCGCCGCTGGCCTGCGTTTCCGGAAACGCCTTGGCCAGGTACGGCGCGAAGCGCGCCAGGCGCGCGCTGGCATCGGCCACGTCGTCCGCCGTCAAGCCCACATCCTTCAAACCCTCGGCCGCCGGGGCGATGCGGGGATTGAACCAGCTCAAGGGCTGCAAGGCCATCAGTTCTGTAAGCAGGGGAAATTTTTCGCGCAGCGCGGCGATGGCGGGAGTGGGCAGCATGGCAACCTCGTGTAGGAACAAGCCATGATTAGAGCGCATCCGGGCGCCGCTGGCAAACGATGGTTGATCAGGCAATGCATGAGAGAATGTCATCTATCCCGCATTCATCCCCAGGCACTAACCTTGGCCCATAGCTAAATTTAATTCTTGAAGGCACTATCGATTAAAGAAAAATTTCCACAAAGTCACAAAAATAAGTTATCTTAAAGGCAAATAAAGGAGACATTTTTTCTCTTTTCTACCGAGGCAAAAATGCGCTCCAAGAATGACAAAGTTACTGCTACGAATATGGATATCCTCGACTGCGCAAGGCAGGACGATTTGACGGCCCAAAAGGTCGAGGTCGGCATTATTTTCCAGGAAATGCTCGATACCGCCACGGCCGCCGCCTACCTGGCCAAGAACAAGGTGCCGATCGCCACCGCGCTGCGCGTGCTGACGGGCTCACGGCGAAAAAAGAGCGGAGGCGGAAGTTGATGGCTCTGCGGCCGGTGAGCGGGGAATGGTCTGCCTGAACAGCTCAGGACTTCAAGGGAGGAGGCGCCACTTCATACCAAACCCGTATCCCTCGCTCAACCTTGGCTAACGCCGTCCAGCCTCGCGTTTCCGTGATGGTTTCGATGTTGACCGGACGAACGCCGGTTTTTAACAGCCATTCATTGGCCAATACCAGCGACCGGTCCATGCCATCGGAAAGCGGACTGCCCGCAGTGGTCGAACGAAAATCTTTAAATGCGATCATGGACACCTTTATATTAAGTCAGCTTCATTTCAGCAGATAAAGCCTTCAGCCTCCGCTATCGCACCCATGTGCGCCAAACGCCTGAAGCAGGCGCCAGAGAGCATAACAAATTACCGTCGAGAAACATGCGCACATTGTCACGACCACATGGCGCTCGCCGATGCGGCGTTGCCAGCGTGCGCCTTCCCCCCGCATCGGCGGCAGGAAGACGCACGCTGATAGCAGGCTTAAAACTTCAGCTGCAGCCCCAGGTCAATCGACCGTCCCTCGGCCGGCAAGGCTTGCAGCGCCCCGCCGTTCGCTTTCAGTCCAGACAGATACACGCCGCCGAGCGGGTCCGCATACGCGCGGTTGAACAGGTTGCTCACGCCGGCGCTCAGGCTGGCCATCTTGTTCAATGCCACGCTGCTGCGCAGGTTGACGAGCGCATTGCCGCCCGTTTCCGGTTCGAAGCGGCGGGCATCGACCTTGTCCTTGCGGGCCACGATCTTCGTTTCGATGCGGCTGCTCCAGGCGCCCAGCTTGTGCTCGACGGCCAGCAAGGCGTTGAACGGCATCATGCGGTACAGGTCGCCGCCATCGCTGCGCTTGCCCCGCGTGTAAGCCGCATTGCCCGTCGCCATGAAGCGGCCCCAGCGGGCGCTGTCGGCCAGCGGCAGCTGCCAGGCCACATTCGCGCCGTACAATTTGGCGTCGTGGTTGGCAAAGCGCAGCAAGTTACCGTTCGCGCCCATTTTCATATACGGGTGGAAAGACGCCAGCACGTCGACGTCGATGTAATTGTCGACCTTGCTGTAATAGGGATTGACGCGCAGGAACCAGCCCTCCTCGCCGCCGCCATGCCAGTCGGCCGTGAACGCCGCCGTGTACGCCGTCTCGGGTTTCAGGTCGATATCGCCCACATAGCCGTTGCCGTCGCCAAACCAGTTGGTCATGGTCATGGCCATCGAGCCGCGGCCCCACGAGTAGCGCTCGTACAGGTTGGGCGAGCGCACCTTGCGCGCCAGCGCGAATGCATAGCTGCTGGCAAGGTCCGGCGTGAACGTCGCTTGCGCGGAGGCATCGATATTCGTGTCGCGCTGGCTGCGGCTGCGCGCATTGAAGGCCTTGGCGGCCATCACGTCCGGCATGTTCATCATATTGGTGCCGTACGATTGCACGTCGCCCGACTCCATGCGCACGGATTCGCCGCGCACGCCCAGCACGCTCGTCCAGCGCGCATCGTGGCGCGTTTCCAGCTCGCCGAACAGCACGGCGCGGTCGCGCTTGCCGTCATTGATGTTCAGGTAGGTGCGCGGTCCCATCATCATGGAACCGGGCACGGCCGGCCAGTAATCGTCGAGGCGGAAACCGTGCCACTCCTGACCCAGGCGCAACTCGCCAGCCCCTGTCGGCAGACTGGCCATCAGCGCATAACCGGTGTTGCGGCCATGCGTAATCATCGGCATCGTGCCCTTGCGCTCGGGCGTGAAAAAGCCCATTTCGTGGTCCGTCTGCTGCCAGTAGGCGCGCGCGTCCAGCACGCCCCAGGCAAATGTGCCCTGGTAAGCGAGGTTGGCGAACTGGCCATGGTTGTCCGTCATGTCCATGTACTGGTTGGGAAAACCCTGGTACGGGATGTGCTGCACGCCGGCGCGCAAGGTCAGCTGCTGACCATCGCCCTTCGCCGCCAGCACGATGGCCTGGTTGATGCTTTCAAACATGCTGGCCAGCACTTTATTGCCGTGGCCGTCTTCATAGCTGTGGCCGCGCGTGTAAGCGCCGCTGTAGCCGATGCTGAGCACGTCGCTGGCGGCCGTGGCATGCACGCTGGTCGCCACGCTGTTGTTGACGCTGCGCCCCGACACGGCAAAGCTGCCTTGCGTGAGCAGGCCCGCGCCCGGCCGGGCGAAGACGGGCGCGTTCGATTGCACCTCGATGGTGCCGCCGATGCTGTCGCCGCCCGCGCTGACGGGGGTCACGCCCGCGATCAGGCGGATGCGCTGCACCTGTTGCGGATCAATGTACGACAACGGCGCATTCATATGATTGGCGCAGGCCGACGTCAGTTCCATGCCGTCGATGCGAATCTTGAGGCGGTCATCGGCAAAGCCATTAACCACTGGCAAGCCGGCCACGCCGCCGCCGGCCGCCACGCTGTAGCCGGGCGTGCTGGAGAGCATCAGCGCCGTGTCGGCGGCGGGACGGTAGCCGTCGCCTATGGCCGTGACGATGACTTTCATTTCCGGCAAAACGGTGGTGCCTGCTTCATTGTACGTTTGCGCCACGGCGGGCATGGCGATGGCGAGGGAAATCAAGAACGGTAAATGTTTCATGGTGCTGCTTTCAGATTCTGTATAGGTAAGATGAACAGGCGCAAGCGCACGGCACGCGCGGCGCAAGGCAGTTCAGGGAAAGGGACAGATCAGAAAGCGGCGGGAGGCCCACGGGGCTGGACGGGCGTCCAGGCGAACAATGGCGTGGCGGATTGGTAGAACAGTTCGGGCAGCAAGCCCGTGAGGAGCTCGCCGGAAGCGAGCACGAGGGTGGTGGGCGGTATCGACAAGGTATCCGCATGCATGCTGCAGCAGGGGCAGTCGCCCATGCGCATGCTGCCCTTGGACGTATCAGGCGCGTCAGTGGACAATGTTGCGGGCAACATGTTCATGCCGCCCGCCACCGAGCAGATTTCCAGGCTGGGCACGGCCATGCCGCTGGCGACCGTCAGCGCGCGCGACACCGTAGGGGCGAGCGTGGCCAGGAAGATGGCGATACACGCGATCCACAGGACGATGCCGGCCTTGCCTTTGCTGATGAACATGGCAACATTGTATCAGGGCAAGGCCCCTGCGCACAGGGTGCAAGTCAAACCTTGCTTACAACGCCTAACAAAACCGTAGCGAGCGGAAGGGAGCTGTGGCTGAGAAGCGGAACTGTGCTTGGCACGGGGCCGCCGAGGCAGTGAGCATCGCAGGCCGCAGATCACGACGCGCAGTAGGTTTTGATAGGCGTTCTTACAAATCCACCTTCATCGACAGCTTGATGGCGCGCGGCGCGCCCGACGCCAGCCGCGTGCCCGCGCCGGCCCAGTAGCGCTTGTCGGCCGCATTTTCCACGTTCAGCTGCCACACGACGGCCTTGTCCATCACGCGGCTCGCATAGCGGGCGCCCGCGCTGAACAGGCTCACGCCGCCGAGGAAGGCCTGGTTCAGGTCGTTGACGGGACGGGCGCTGTTGTAATACGCGCCGCCGTTGACGGACAGGCCAGGCACGGCGTCAAACGCGTAAGCGAGGAAGGCGCTGGCCGTGCGTTTCGACGCGTTTTCCGGCGCCTTGCCATTGTAGTCGGCGTTGATGTGCGCAAAGCTTGGGTCGAGGAACTGGGCCGACGTTTGCCACGACAGCTGGCGCGTCAGTTTGCCTTGCGTCGAGAGTTCCAGGCCACGGTAGCGCTGTTCGCCGTCCGACGTGAAGACGTTGCTGCTATTCGTGTAATAGCCGGGGCGCGTGATGTCGAACAGCGCGGCGGACAGCAAGGTGCCGCCCGGCGTCAGCCAGCGCGCACCGAGCTCCTTCTGCTTGCTCACGCCGGGCGCCATCTTGACGCCCTGATTGGCTGTGCCCGTCGGGCCCGTTTCACCCTCTTCCAGACCCCGCGCCGTGGACGCGTAAAACGACAGTTCGGGCGTGGCCTTGTAGATCAATGAGGCCATCGGCGTCGTCTTGCTGACGTCGTAGTGGCTGGCACCCTGGTCGCTCTGATAACTGCTGCGGCGCACGCCGATGACGCTTTGCCATTGCGGGCTGAAGACCATGCGGTCGAGCGCGTACAAGCCCGTGTCGCGCGTCTCGAGCGCAGCCGTCGTCGGCGCCGTCGGCTTGGGACCGAACACGACATTCGTCACGGGCACGGGCTTGTACAGGTTTTGCGACGCGATCGTGTAGTTGCTCTGGTAGATAGGATCTTGCGACTTGTCCGTGCGCGAGGCGCCCAGGGTCAGTTCATGGGCAATCAAACCCGTATTAAAGTTGCCGGCCAGTTCCGCGCGCAGCAAGTCCGACGCCGTCACGCTGTGCTGGATATTGCCCGTGATGCGGCCCGCGCCCGTGGCCAGGGCCGCCGCGTTATTCAGGCGGAAGATCGCCAGGCGGCGGTCGCGCGCCGTTTCCGAGTGGCCCGCCTCCACCGTCAAGGCCCAGCCATCCGTGATGGCGTAGTCGGCGCGCAATTGCGCGTTTTTCGTCTGCGCCTCGAAATTCGACCAGTCGGGGCCGATCAAGTTGCGCGGATCGACGGCGCGCGGCAGGTTGATCACGCCTTTCACGGCGGTGGGCAAGGCCACGCCCGCCTGCTCCGTCACCTTGCGGCGGTCGTATTCCAGGTCGGCTTTCAACAGCAGTGTATTTGTCACCCGCCAGTCCAGCGCCGTGGAGAGAAAGCTGCGGTTGCCATTGCCGACATGATCGAGGTAGGAACCCAGGGTGCCGCCGGCCGCGTTGATGCGCACGCCGAATTCCTGCTGCGCGCCGAAACGGCGGCCCACGTCGACATTCGCCACGGCACTGCCCCGGTCATCGAGGCTCAGGCCCATGCTGGTGACGGGCTTGCTGCCCGCCCGCTTGGTGACGAAGTTGACGACGCCGGCCGGCGACGTAAAACCGTAGTACAGGGCCGAGGCGCCCTTCAGCACTTCCACCCGTTCCTTGTTTTCCATGGGCACTTGCGAGAAATTCATGATGGGCATGGAACCGTTGAGGCGGTAATTCGTGCGGTTTTCCACGGCGATGCCGCGTATCACCAGCTGATCCCAGGTTTCGCCGCCATTTTGCTGGCGCGTCACGCCCGCCGTATTGCGCACGGCATCGTACAGGCCGGACACGGCTTGCTGCTCCAGCAATTCGCGCGTGATCACGTTGACGGTCGACGGCACGTCCATGATGTTGGCGCCGCGAAAGCTGCCCGCCTCCGTCGTGACGGGCACCAGGCCTTGCGCGCGGGCGCCCGTCACTTGCACGGCTTGCATGACTTTCTCATCGCCAGCCGTCAGATCGTCCTGGCCGCTGGCGGCATGGGCCGCATGGGAAGCGAAGGCCAGCGACAGGGCCGCGGCGACTGGAAGTAAGCGGGTGCGGGGAGAGACGACAGGCATGACATCGGGCTTTCAATGAGAAAATATGTACGGATGGAAACTTACGGTTAGCGCGCATGATACCGATAATGAGAATCATTATCAAGTAAGGGTGGGTTTGTGTGAGTTTTACAGGAGAAACAAGGCCACCCTGGCGCCTGTTATCACTTGAACACGTTTGGATTTTGCAGACGAGGCCGCAAAGAGGCATACTGACAGTCACGGCGTGCAGGATGTGCCGCCCAACAAGATCAAAAGGTAAGTTCGTGAACACAATCGACAACAAAAGCGTGCAGACGAAAACATTTCGCTGGAAACGCTGGCAGCGCTGGGCCGTCGGCACCGGCTGCGTCCTGGCCGCCTACAGCGCGGCCGGTTTCTGGCTGGTACCCTACGTCATCAAAAACCAGCTGCCCAAATTTGCAGAAAAAGAACTGGCGCGCCAGGCCAGCATCGCCGACGTGCGCTTCAACCCGTTCACCTTGCGCCTGGAAGCGGACCAGATCGCTTTCAAGGAAGCGGCCAGCGCGGGTGGCCAGAGCGGCGCGCCGCTGCTGTCCATCGGCGCGCTGGCCGTGCAACTCGAATGGAAATCCATCGTGCGCCGCGCCTGGAGCCTGGCGGAAATCCGCATCACGGCGCCGCAGGCGCAGTTGACCATCACGCCGGACGGCAAGTTCAACCTGGCCGAAGTGCTGGCCACCTGGCAACGCAATCATCCGGACAAGAGCGACGGCGGCATGCCGCGCCTCGTCATCGGCCACTTTGCGCTGGAGCAAGGCAAAGTGGACTGGCAAGACCAGAAGGCCGGTTATGCGGACAACTTCACGCCGATCAACTTTACACTCGACAATATCTCCACCCTGCCCGATGCCAACGGCAGCTACAGCCTCAGCGCCGACGCGGCGCGCGGCGGCAAGCTGCACTGGCGCGGCACGGCCTCGCTGAGCCCGATCCGGGGCGAAGGCGAGTTGATACTGAACGACGCTTCCCTGCCCGGCCTGGCCGCGTATTTGAAGGCGTACACGCGGGCGACGGTCACCAGCGGCAAGCTGTCGGCCCGCCTGCCCTACGCCTTTTCCTATGCCGACGGCACGCTGCAAGCGACCGTCAAGGGCGCGGGCCTGGCCTTGCGCGACCTGGCGCTGGTGCAAGACGGCAAGGGCGCGCCATTTACATCGCTGGACACCCTGGGCATCGCCGGCGTGAACGTGGATCTGGCGCGCCAGAACGTCACGGTGGATAAAATCAACTTGTACGGCGGCAAGGTGGCCGTGCGGCGCGACAGCAAGGGCGAGATCGACGTGGCGAACCTGATGCTGCCGGGCAATCCCGCACCTGCAGCACCGGCCGCCGCGCCAGCCAAACCTGGCAAGTGGAAGGTGGATTTAAAACAGCTGGCGCTGGCCAATGTGGACGTCTCCGCCATCGATGAAACCGTCACGCCTACCCTGCAATTGAGCGCGAAACAGTTGCAACTGCAGCTGCAGCTGGGCTTGCAACAAGGGCCAGCGGGCATGGCCACCGTGATCGACGGCGCCAATTTCAGCCTGGCCGACCTGGCCATGCAACGGGGCACGCAAACCCCGTTCAAGCTGGCCCAGCTGGGCTTTACGGAAGGCAAGATCGTCCTGGCGGCGCGTAGCGTGCACCTGGGCGCCGTGACGGCCAGCGGTGCGCAGATTGACCTGGCGCGCAACCGCCAGGGAGAGTTTGCGATTGCGCAAAAACTGCCCGTGTTTTCCTCCGGCAAGGCCGACGCAGGCAAGGAAATCCCTTCCGCGCCGTGGTCCACGACGGTAGACAAGGTGGAACTGAGCAAATTCGGCGCCCGTTTCGAAGACGCGGGCACGGGCATCAAGGGCACGCTGCAGGATGCCAGCCTGTCGCTGCACAAGGTCAGCAACGACATGAAGCAGGCGCTGCCGTTCGAGCTGGGCGTGGGCCTGCGCGAAGGCGGCTTGCTCACGGCCAACGGCAAGTTCGTGCCGGGCACGGGCGCCGTCGATGCGCAACTGAACCTGAAACAGCTGACCCTGGCACCCGTGCAACCGCTGCTGGCGCAGCATCTGAAACTGAAGCTGGCGGGCGGCACTCTCTCCGGCAGCGGGCGCCTGACGACGGGCGGCGGCGCGCCGAAGGCACCGAAAGTGCGCTATGAGGGCGGCGTGGATATCGCCGGCCTCGTGCTCAATGAAACGGATGGCAAGCGTTTTGCGTCATGGAAAAGCGTGCGTGCCGACAAGCTGACAGCGAGCGTGGGCCCGGATTTTGTCGACATCCCCGAGCTGCGCGTGGTCGAACCGAATGCGCAGCTGATCATCGAAAACGACCGCAGCCTCAATGCCCAGCGCCTGCTGGTGAAGGCGCCCGAGCCGGCCACGGCACCCGCTCCTGCTACCGCCACCGCGCCTGCGGCCGACGCAGGTTTCCCCGTGCGCGTACGCCGCGTGCGCCTGCAGAATGCCAAGCTGGACTTTGCCGACCTGAGCCTGCGGCCACAGTTTGCGGCGAAAATCTATGAATTGAACGGCGTCGTCACGGGCCTGTCGACCAAGCGCGATGCGCGCAGCCAGATCGAACTGGACGGCCGCATCGACGAATTCGGCCTGGCGCGCGTGCGCGGACAATTAAATCCCTTCGCCCCGACCGACAACACGGACTTGAACGTGGTCTTCAAGAACGTCGACATGGTATCCGCCTCGCCGTACACGATGAAATTCGCCGGCTATAAAGTGGCGGAAGGCAAGATTTCGCTGGACTTGCAATACAAGGTGCGCAACCGCCAGCTCGACGGCACCAACCAGATCGTGCTCGACAAGCTGACCCTGGGCGAACGCATCGACAGTCCGGACGCCCTGAAGCTGCCGCTGGAATTGGCGCTGGCCATCCTCAAGGATAGCGACGGGCGCATCGACCTGGGATTGCCCGTGTCGGGCGACATGAACGACCCGCAATTCAGCTATGGCGCGCTGATCTGGAAAGCCGTGGGCAATGTGCTGACGAAAATCGTCACGGCGCCGTTCCGCGCGCTGGGCAACTTGCTGGGCATCAGCGCCGACAAGCTGGAATCGATCGACTTCGATGCGGGCAGCGCCGTGCTGCTGCCGCCCGAGCGGGAAAAACTCAAGCAGGTGGCGCAGATCCTCGCCAAGCGCGAACAGCTGAAGCTGGCCGTGCCGGGCCAGTACAGCGACACGGACGGAGCCGCCCTGCGCGCCCAGGCCGTGCGCCGCGCCGTCACCGCCAAGGCCGGCATCAAGCTGGAAGCGGGCGAAGAACCGGGGCCGTTGAACCTGGGCGAACGCAAGGTACGGGGCGCCCTGCGCGACCTGTATGGCGAACGTTTCGGCAAGGCCGAGCTGGACAGGCAGAAAAAGGCGGCGGAGTCTGCCGCACCTGCCCCAGCGGCGGCCTCCGCCAGCGCTTCCGCGCCGGCGGCGGCCAAGATCCCCGTCTTCCAACGCCTGGGCAAGCTGATCGAGGGCGAGCCGCAAGTGGCCGACACGGGCGCGTTCTACAACGGCTTGCGCGAACAGCTGGAAGCCAAGCAGCCCCTGCCTGCCGATGCCTTGAATAAACTGGGTGCCCAGCGCAGCGCGGCGATTGTGGCCGCCCTGCAGCAGGACGGCACGCCGGCGGCCAGGGTCAGCGCGGGCGCGCCGGAAAAAACGGAGGCTGCGCCGGGCAAGCTGGTGGGGCTGAAGCTGGGATTGGCGGCACAATAAAATATGGAAACCATCTGACGCATGAAAAACCTCGACAAGGTAGCACCCTATACATCGTCTGTCGCGCAAGGCGACTGGGGCACAATGACAACGTTACTTGCTGAAACAGCAATATCGGCCAAAGACAGCATCTCCTTTGCTGACAAGACGCTGCTGGCTAATTACGTCTACAAAAAAAATGGCACCTACAAGCTGATATATACGACTGTCGCGATGGATGGCAGTATTGAAAACTACGCCGAGGATGACGGCATTTTGCCGACACTGTTCCTGAGTCCGGATCAGGAAAATTATGTCTCCGTCATCCCCTATCATCCTGATAAAGAACTGGAAATCAGCATTCCCGTCTTTCATCGTGAGGGTGTGGAATTACCAAAGGGTAACCGTCCATTTACAGGAAACTTCATTGGAACGACGGACTCGTATTCGATATTTCACGATGTGCCTTTTGAAGATAACAAGCCGGACAAAATCCTGGCCATCGAGTTTATCAATGGAAAACTGAAGAAGAAACACAATGTCAAGATTCCATTACCCGCAAATAACCGAATTTCCATTTGCGACAAGACAATTCATTTGCTGGCCAATGACGGCAGCATTCTCCTGCACCGGGAGATCGATGAAAAAGGCAACGTCCTGCGCTCGCGGGAAATCGACGCGAAGGATATCGATGTTTTACAGATACTGAGCTCATCGTTCGACAAGGATTCTTATCTGCTGGCGCAAGACAACGATAAAATCATTCTCGAAAAAATAGATGCGGCTGGGGCAAGCGAAATCATTGCATTGGTGGACTTTGCCGATCCACTGTTCAATACATGGCAACCAGTCGACATCGCTGACGACACTTTTGTCACGCGTTTCAATACCGAGTTTGGAAACGGCTGGCTGACCACGAAAAATGATAAGTTATTGGAAATATTCTATAGCAAAGGCGAGCAAGGCTACAGGAACTTGCTGACAAACGCGCTTTTGCCCATACCCCGTGACAAATTGGTCATTTCCAGCATCAACAAGACCACGGAGCATGCTTATGCGGTCGTGTTCTACCCGATGGGCGACGATACAGCGGAGAATGCCGAACTCATCGTCTTGAATCGCCGCGTGCCATAGCGTCGGGCACCTCAATGGCAGCGCATCGGCGGCATGGCCAGTCCATGCCGCCGATGCGCTTCACTTACTTATCCTCTTACTTCGCTTTCCCCGCCTCCTTCACCGCCTCATCCGGCAAGGCAAACGCCACCAGGCTGTCGCCCATCTTCGTGCCCAGCGAACCGTGGCCGCCGGCCATCACCACCACGTACTGCTTGCCCGTCTTGTCGGAGACATAACTCATCGGCGTGGCCTGGCCGCCGGCCGGCAAGCGGGCTTTCCATACAGTTTTGCCGTTGCGCACGTCGTAGCCGCGGATGTAATAGTCGAGCGTGCTGCTGAGGAAAGCCACGCCGCCGCCCGTCGTGCTGATGCCACCCAGGCTGGGCACGCCCAGCGGCAAGGCGATGGGCACGGGGGCACTGTCGCGCGTGGTGCCGTTTTTGTGCATCCACACTTTTTTCATGGTGCGCAGGTCGACGGCGGCGATATAGCCCCACGGCGGCGCCTGGCACGGGAAGCCCAGCGGCGACAGGAAGGGCTTGATTTCCACGGCAAACGGCACGCCCGTCTGCGGCTGCAAGCCCATTTCCGTGCCCGTGCCGCCCGGCGCATTGGCTTGCGCGCGCGGCACCAGGCGCTCGAGGAAGCCCATGTAGTCGGGGTTCACCAGCAGCAGCTGGCGCACGGGATCGACGGCCGCCCCGCCCCACTCGAAGATGCCCAGCGGGCCGGGCGAAATGATGGCACCCTTGATCTTGCCTTCGGCCACCGTCTGCGGCGTGAACGGCCCTTCGTAGCGGTGCTGGCGGAAGATGATGCGGCACGCGAGCTGGTCGAACGGTGTCGTGCCCCACATGTCCGTTTCGCTGATGTGCTTCTCGGGCAGGAACGTGAGCGCCGAGAACGGCTGCGTGGGCGAGAGGCGGTCGCCAGGGGCCGCGTTGGCGGTCAGCACGGGTTTTTCCGGCGCCGGCACGACCAGGCTGCCGTCGCGCCGGTCGATCACATAGATGTCGCCCCGTTTCGTCGTGGCGACCACGGACGGCACCTTGCCTTTCGGCGTATCGATGTCGACCAGGGTCGGCTGGCCGCCGATATCCATGTCCCAGATATCGTGGTGCACGGTCTGGTAGACCCAGCGCACCTTGCCTGTCGCCAGGTCCAGCGCGACGATGGCGCTATTGTATTTCTCGCCATGCGGATTGCGGTTACCGCCCCACGTGTCGGGCGTTTCATTGCCCATCGGGATGTACACCATGCCCAGCTTTTCATCGACGCTGGAGACGCCCCAGGAATTCGGTGAATTGTTGGTGTAGGTCTTGCCATCGGCAATCGGCGCCGTGTCGTCGGGGTTCGAGGCATCCCAGTTCCACATCAGCTTGCCAGTGACGGGGTCGTAGCCGCGAATCACGCCCGACGGCTCTTCCGTGGAAAAATTGTCGGTCACGCTGGCGGCCATCACCACCACGTTTTGCGCCACGGCCGGCGGCGAGGTAGGCATCAAAAAGCCCCGCTTCTTCATGCCCATGCCGTGGTACAGGCCGATCACGCCGTTTTCGCCAAAGCTTTTGCACGCTGCGCCCGTATCGGCATTGACGGCGATCAGGGTCGCATCCATGGTCGGCGCGAAGATGCGGCGCGGACACTCCATGCCGGCCGCCTCGGGCGCAGGGTCGCCCTTGGCGCGGCCCGCGTTGACGTCCCAGTAGGCCACGCCGCGGCAGATCATGTGCTGGTAGCTCGACGCGTCGCGGTTGATCTTCGGATCGTGGCGCCACAGCTCCTTGCCCGTGTCCGGATCGAGCGCGATGACGATGTTATGCGGCGTGCACAGGTACAACATGCCGTTCACTTTCAGCGGCGTGACTTCGTTGGCGATCTCGCCCGGGTCGTTCGGTCCCTTGAAGTCGCCCGTGTGGTACACCCACGCCTGTTTCAGCTGCGCCGCGTTGGCCGGCGTGATCTGCGCGGCCGGCGCATAGCGGTCGCCATAGCCGGAACGGCCATACGCGGCCCAGTCATTGGGCGCCACGCCCGGCGCGAAATCGCCTTGCGGCGCGGCCGCCATGTTCTCGGCCGGCACTTCGCCATGCAAGGTGTAATAGTCCTGGAACAGGGAAAAGATACCCACGGCGGCCGTCAGCACCACGGCCGCCGTCAGGGCGCTCTTGCCCGCGTCGCGCGGTTTGGCCCCGGCCGTCAAGGGCGGATCGAGGCGGCGGTCGACGAACGGCAGCAGCAGCCAGACGGCGGCGGCGAACCAGATATCGAGGCGCGGCAGCAATTGCCACCAGTCGAACTTCACTTCGATGACGGACCAGATCAGGGTACCGAACAGCAGCAGCGCGAGAAACAGCTGGGCGCTGCGCCGCCCCTTCCACACGAGCGCGCCCGCGACGAGCATGCCGATGCCGGCCACCACGTAATACCAGGAACCGCCGAGGCTGACGAGCCAGGCGCCGCCGCCGGCAAGCGCCAGGCCCAGCAAGATGAAGATGACTGCGGTGATGACAAGCAAGGGTCCAGGCCGGGCAGAGGCAGTCATGATGCTCCTTTACAAGAGTCAGTCGGCGGCACGCGATTGCGCACCGTATTTGATTGCAATCAAGCAAATTGCATTTTTTCACCAATCGGCAAAGCGTGCCACACGCGAGAACGGGCGCCGCGTGCCGTGTGGCTTTTTATACACGAGCTGACCGTCGAGCCAGCTACAGCAGTACGATTTTGATGAAAATCATTAAATAAAATAAATTAACAACAAATTTCTCGAATAAAACGAATTTTTATCGTAAAATGAAAAAAACAGCGAAACCAACCACTTTTTCTTGCATTTCACTTCACTGGAGCGGCGCCCATCATGACCATCGCTAAACGGCTGTACGCATTGATTCTTTCCGTCGTCCTCGGACTGGCCGCTCTGGCGGGTTTTGGCATCTACCAGATGGACCGCGTGTACACGGCGGCCAGCTATGCCACCGTCAACACAGTGCCCAGCCTGCTGACCTTGAACCAGGCTTTCGTGCCGTTCGCGCAGATGCGCACGGCCGTCTGGCAGCACATGGCCAGCAAGGATGCGGCCGGGCGCGACAAGCTCGAAGCGGGCATCAGGGAAGCGCGCGCGGCGGTGGGCAAGGCGCTCGACCAGTATGAAAAAGACGATGTCACCGACGAGCAGGACCGCGCGCTGCTGGCCGCCGACCGTGCCGTGCTGGCGCGCTACGACACGGTGCGCGACAAGGTGCTGGCGCTGTCGAAGGCGGGCGAAGTGGACGCGGCACGCGACTTGCTGATGGAAAACCAGCCCATCATCAAGGAACTGGTCGACGCCCTCGCCGCCCACCACCGCTACAACGAAAACGTGTCCGCCAAGGGCGCGGCCGATGGCGCCGCCGCCGCCGCCAACGCGCGCTGGATTTCCATCGGCCTGGCCCTGGCCGTGACGGCGCTGGTGGCCGGCATGGGTCTGCTGCTGGCGCGGCGCATCGCCGCTTCGCTGGCCAGCGCCATCGACGTGGCCCGCACCATCGCGGGCGGCGACCTCAGCGTGCAAGTGAACACCGCGTCAAACGACGAGGTGGGCCAGCTGATGAAGGCCATGGCGGACATGAGCGCGAGCCTGGTACGCATCGTGGCCGAAGTGCGTTCCGGCACGGACAGCATCAGCACGGCATCGGGCCAGATCGCGGCCGGCAACCTGGACCTGTCGGCGCGCACGGAGCAGCAGGCCGGCTCGCTGGAAGAAACCGCCTCGGCCATGGAAGAACTGACGGCCACCGTGCGGCAAAACGCGGACAACGCCCGCCAGGCCAAGCAAATGGCCGTCAGCGCCTCGGACAAGGCGCAGCGGGGCGGAGCAGTCATGGACGACGTGATACGCACCATGGAAGCGATCGACAGCTCGTCCAACAAGATCGCCGACATCATCAGCGTCATCGACGGCATCGCCTTCCAGACCAATATCCTGGCCCTGAATGCGGCCGTGGAAGCGGCACGCGCCGGGGAACAAGGGCGCGGCTTTGCCGTCGTGGCCACGGAAGTGCGCAACCTGGCGCACCGTTCGGCGGCCGCCGCCAAGGAAATCAAGGTACTGATCGGCGATTCCGTGGAACAGGTCGAACAAGGCGGCAAGCTGGTGCGGCAGGCCGGCGCGGCCATGACGGAAGTGGTCGACACGGCACGCGGCGTCACCGACATCGTCAGCGAAATCTCGGCCGCCAGCGCGGAACAAAGCACGGGCATCGAGGAAATCAACCGCGCCGTCACGCAGATGGATGAAGCCACGCAGCAGAATGCTGCCCTGGTCGAGGAAGCGGCGGCCGCATCGCAATCGCTGCAGGAGCAGGCGGCCAGGCTCGCTGGCGTGGTGGGCGCCTTCAAGCTGGCGCCAGGACAGGCCGGCGCGGCGCCGCAAGCGCCAGCCGCGCGGCGGCCCGCACAGCACAAGGCGGCGCTCAAGCTGGTCGCCACGCGGCCCGCAGGCCAGGCCAGAGCCGCGGCACCGGCCACCGCCGACGCGGGCGACTGGGACGTCTTTTAGGTCCGCCATCACGCAGCATCACTTGCCTAGATAGCATTCATTGGAGCACAGTCATGAACACCCTCTTCGCCATCCCCCCCTTCCTTCGCTGCGAAGACCTGTCGCTGATGCGCACGGCGCTGGCCCTGGCCGGCCTGGTGTTGCTGCTGGCCGCCCTGCTCTGGCGCCGTACCCGCGGGCGCCAGGCCGGCCGCGCGGCACCGGCCGATCTGCATGCACTGTTGCAGATGCGCAAAATGGTCCCGCCGGCCAAGGTGGCGGACAGCACACCGCCACCACCAGCGTCCAGGGCGCCGGACACGCCGCCGTTCGACGCGGCCCGGCTGGACGCCATGTTCGGCTACGACCGGCGCCTGCAGGGCGAGATTCTGGCCCTGTTCGTGGCCGAGACGCGCGACCGCCTGGCCGGCATCGCCCATGCGCTGCGCTGCGAACGGACCGCGCCGGCGCGCGTGCTGGCGCAGGAAATCCTCGACGGCAGCCAGTCCATGGGCCTGCTCCCGCTGCAGGCGCTGGCGCGCCAGGCCGTGCACGCGGGATTTTCCAACGATATCGGCGCGCTGCGCCGCCTGCATGCGGAACTGCTGATGGCGCTCGACGCGCTGTCGCAGGCCGTCACGGTCCTGCAGACGGCGGGCGCGGCGCAAGCCGATGACCGCAGCGGCGTCGGGAGCCGGCCATGAGCGCGCATATCGACCTGGCGCACCTGCCCGGCGGCGCCATCCTGCCTTCGCCCGCCGGGCGTTGCCACTGGCTGGCAAACTTGTGCGAGCAGCAGGTATCGCTCGATGAGCTGGCGGAACAACTGGGCTGCGATCCCGCCCTGACGGGCAAGGTCATCGGCCTGGCGAATGCGGGCGTACCGCCGGGCGAGCGCACGCATGCGGCGGTCAGCGCGGCGATGCTGGCCGCGATCGGCCTGCCCTCCCTGCGCCAGGCATTCGCCGCGCCGGCCCTGCCGGCGGCCACGTGCGCGCACTTCGACGCGCAGCGCTACTGGTCGCACGCGCTGGCCATGGCGTGCGCCGCCCGCGTGGCCGGCGACGCGCTGCAGCTGGCGCCGGCCGATGAGCTGTACAGTTGCGGCTTGCTGGCCAACTGCGGCCAGCTGGCCCTGGCCACCTGGCATCCGCAGGAATATGGAGAACTGCTGGGCCAGTACGGCAATGGCGCCAGGGCCCGGCTGCTGTGCGCGGAGTCGCAGCGCTTCGGCCGCCACCAGTTGGCGCTGTCGGCCATGCTCATGCGGGGCTGGGGCATGCCGGACATCCTGTGCGACGCCGTGCGCTGCCATGCCGCGCCGCCCGGCTTCGGGCGGGCCGGGCGCATGACGGACCTGGCCTGGCTGCTGAAGCTGGCCAGTGGCTTCGCCGACCTGATATTGCGCAACGGCGCGGGGCCGCGCGGACCGGTCCTGGCCGCCGCGCGGGTACTGGGCCTGGACAGAAACGACATGGAAACCCTGCTGCGCCACAGCAGCGCCGAGTGCAGCGAACGGCGCGATCTCCTGGAACCGCAGACGCATATTGCCCCCGGCCGCACGCGCACGCGAGTCCGGCCCGCCGCACGCGAAGTTTTTAGTGAATTCATATAATTCGTTGAAATTGATTTTTTGAGCCCGATTGCGTATCATTCCCTTCAACTACATCCGCGACCATAAAGCCCATCATGCACACTGCAGACGTTTGCACTACCCAAAAGGCCGCTGAAATCCTCGGCATCTCGGTCACCTCGGTGCAGCAACTGGTCGAGGCCGGCGTGATCGAAGCCTGGAAGACCAAGGGCGGCCACCGGCGCATTCCCCTCGCGGCCGTCGAAGCCTACAAGGGCAATCCCGGCCAGCCGGGCCAGGACCAGCGCGCGGCACGGGCCAACCGCCCCGTCCCATCGGGCCGTCCACCGTCCATCCTCGTGATCGAGGACAATCCCATCGAACGCGCGCTGTATGAAAAACAGATCGGTTCATGGGGCTTGCAGGCGGACTTGCGCTTTTGCGAGAACGGCTACCAGGCGCTGATGGAAATCGCCCGCGATCAGCCCGACATCCTGCTGGCCGACATCGTCATGGAAGGCATCGACGGCTACGAAGTGATCCGTACCATCCTGGCCGACCCGTTGCTGGCGGACATGCACATCGCCATGCTGTCGAGCCTGACGCAGGAAGAGCTGGGAGAACGGGGCGGCGTGCCGCCCGGCGTGGTGTTCTTTGCCAAGCCCGTCAATTACGACGAACTGCGCGGCTATCTGCGCGCCTGCTGCGCCGGCCATGCGCGGCGCAACAGCCTGGCCGCCTAGCGCGTCACCTTCCCGCCACCGCTTTCCCCTCGCCACGGAGCCGTCATGCCAGCCTATCGCCACATCGATCCTGCCGTGCTGTTCCACGCCACCGGCCACGACCTGGAGATGTTCCGCGCCCTGTCGCAGACCTACCTCGACACGTCGCCGGCCATGTTTGCGCGCGTCGAGCAGGCCGTGCGCGGCGGCGCGGCGCAAGCCATCGTGCATAGCTGCCATACCTTGCGCGGCACCGTGGCCCTGCTGGGCGCCGGCGCCCTGGTGGCGCGCCTGGCGGCACTCGAGCAGCTGGTGCGCCATCAAGGTGCGGCGGCAGCGGACTGGCTGACCGAAACGGCGGCGCTGCTCGGCGCGGTGGAGCAGGAGGTTCGCCGCAGCATGCTTGAATACACGGGCACGCAGGAATGAACGCGCGCCAGGCCGTCCTGCGCCTGGTGCACCGCTACCGGCCGCGCACCATGACGACCGTCGTGGGCCTGGTGCTGGTGGGCCTGCTGGCGCTGCGCATTGCCGTCTCCGGCGTGCTGCTGCACCGCGAAGCCGTCGATGACTGGAAACAGGACCTGTCGAACCTGTCGCTGCTGCTGGCGGAAAACACGGCGCAGAGCATGACGGCGGCCCGGTTGGTGCTCGACAGCGTCAGCAACGAGATCGAGGCCGCCGCCCCCGCGGACGCGCAGGCGCTGGCCGCCGCCGTCGGTACCCAGGCCATGCACCAGACGCTGCGGCACAAGATCGGCGGCGTGCCGCAAGTGGACGTCGTATCGATCGTCGGCAGCGACGCCAGCGTGCTGGCCTTCAGCCGCGCCTTTCCCGCGCCGTCCATCCGCCTCGGCGAGCGCGATTACTTCGAGTATCACCGGCGCCACCCGAACGGCGGCATGCACGTCAGCGCGCCCGTGCAAAACAAGGGCAATGGCGCCTGGACCTTCTATATCAGCCGGCGCATCAGCGGACCGGACGGCCGCTTCCTGGGCGTGGTGCTGGTCGGCCTGTCATGCGACTTCTTCAGCAAATTCTTCCAGAGCACCAGCATCGGCGAACACACGGCCTTTTCCCTGTACCGCAGCGACTACACGCTGCTGGCCCGCTGGCCGGCCGTGCCCGAGATGATGGGCAAGCGCAACCTGACGGGCAGCACCTACCGCCTGCTGGAACAGGGCAAGAGCGATGGCGTGCTGCAGGTGGACACGCCGCGCGCGGCTGACCAGGGACGCACGGTCGACCGCCTGGCCGGCATCCGGCTGGTGCGCGACTATCCGCTGGCCGTCAACGTGACCGTCACGGACGCGGTGTATCTGGCGGCCTGGCGGCGCATGCTGCGCACCATGGGCGGGGCGGCCGTGGTCAGCCTGCTCGTGCTGGCCGGGGCCATCGCGCTGATCCTGGCCCTGCTGCGGCGCCAGGAGCGCGACGCGGCCATGGCGCTGGCGCTGCAAACGCGCGCGGAAGCGGCGAATGCCGCCAAGTCGCGCTTCCTGGCCGTCATGAGCCACGAGATCCGCACGCCGATGGCGGGCATCGCCGGCATGGCCGAACTGCTGCAGGACACCGCGCTCGATGCGTCGCAGCGGCAGCATGCGCAGCGCATCGGCGATGGCGTGCAGCACCTGATGCGCATCCTGAACGATATCCTCGACCTGTCCAAGATCGAGGCAGGCCAGATGGGCATCGAGCTGCGCGACTTCGACCCGCGCCTGCTGCTCGACGACGTGCTGGCGCTGCACCGCCCGCAGGCCGATAGCAAACAGCTGTTCCTGGTCAGCGAAATCGGCAACAGCGTGCCGCCGCTGATCTGCTCGGACCGCACGCGCCTCGCGCAAATCCTCGGCAACCTGCTCAGCAATGCCATCAAGTTCACGCCCTCCGGCACGGTGACAGTGCGCCTGCACCTGGAACCGGCCACGCCGGACGGCGCCAGCGCCTGCCTCGTCGCCATGGTCAGCGACCAGGGCATCGGCATGACGGGGCAGCAGCTGAGCCGCATCTTCGAGCCGTTTTGCCAGGCCGACGACAGCATCAGCGGCGCCTATGGCGGCACGGGGCTGGGCCTGACCATCTGCAAGCACCTGGTGGCACTGCTGGGCGGCGAGATTTTCTGCAGCAGCGCGCCCGGCGCCGGTTCCCGCTTCACCGTGCGCATCCCCTGCATGCCGGCGCAGGCGCCGGAGCCGGAGCCGGAACCAGCGCTAGTGCCGCCATCGGAACCGGCCGCCCCGCCCGCCACAGCCTCGGAAGGGGGCGCGCGCATCCTGCTGGTCGAGGACACGGCGCTGAACCGCCAGCTGGTGTGCCTGCAGCTGGGCGCGCGCGGCTACCGCATCGACACGGCGGAAAACGGCGAGCTGGGCTTGCGGGCGCTGGCCGAGCAGCAGTACGACCTGGTCCTGATGGACTGCATGATGCCCGTCATGGACGGCTACCAGGCGTGCCGGGCCCTGCGCGCCCGCGAAGCGGCCAGCGGCGCGCCGCGCCTGCCCGTCATCGCCCTCACGGCCGGCGTCACCGAGGACGACCGTCAGCGCTGCATGGCGGCCGGCATGGACGATTATCTGTCCAAGCCGTTTACGGCCGCCCAGCTGCGCGAAATGGTCGACCGCTGGCTGACGCGCCAGGCGGCGATACGCGAAGTAACCCCCAATAAATTATTGTAATTTCTGACTTCCATAACCGGCGCTGTGCTGTGTTGCCCGCAGCTAGCAGTGCTCGCACTGCGTCACTGCAGGCGCCTTGCACAGCATCCGGTTCTGTTCGTCATAAATTCACAATAATTTCCCGAGGATTACTTAGCCGCCCGGGCCGCGCACAAAACAACACTTTTCCTCGATAAATCATTTTAATCGTTAAAATCAATTATATTCGCTATAATTGATAAAACGACGCGCCAGCGACGCCGGGCATCCTCGCACAACGGCACAACTGGCGGACCTTGCGGAGGCGGCATGCGGCAGCACAGATACTGGAAGGCCATGGCCTGGGAGCGTTGGGAGCGTTGGGATACGCGCACCCTGCTGTCGCTCTTCATGGCCGTGCTGCTGGCGGGCTTGTGGGGCATCACCATGCTGCAACTGCGGCACGCCTACGACGCCGCCGTCGCCGGCGCCGGGCGCGATGCGCGCAGCATGGCGCGCGTCTTTGACGAACACGCAATCCGCACGATCGAGGCGGCGGATCAGGCGGTCACGTATTTGCGCAGCCGCTACCAGGCGCTGGGCAGCCGCCTCGACATCGTGGCCGATCTGCGGCAAGGCCTCAATCCCGGCCCCCTGTACAACCTGTTTACCATCGTCGACGAACAGGGCGACATGGTGCTGTCGAGCCGCCCTTTTCAGCCCACCAACCTGGCCGACCGAGAGCACATCCGGGTACACATGCAGCGCGACAGCGGCGAACTGTATATCAGCAAGCCGGTGCTGGGCCGCGTGTCGAAAAAATGGTCGATCCAGATGACGCGCCGCATCAACCATGCCGATGGCCGCTTCAAGGGCGTGGTGGTGGTCTCGATGGACCCGTATTACTTTACCCGCCTGTACGACGAAGTCGACCTGGGCGACAACAGCTCCACCGAACTGGTCGGCAACGACGGCGTGGTGCGCGCGCGCCGGGTCGGCGCCGTCGACACCATCGGCCAGGATATCGGCGGCAGCAAGGTATTTTCTCTGATGCAAGGTAAAACGCGGGGCGGCTTCACCGAACGCAGTCCCGTCGACGGCGTCCTACGCTTTTACGCGTTCGAAAAACTAGCCGGCTACCCGCTGTACATGCTGGTCGGGCTGGACCGCGACACGGTATTGGCCGACTACGTCTCGCGCCGCGACCAGGCCTTGCTGATGGCGGCCATCACGAGCGCCCTGATCGTGCTGTCGTGGGCCGCGCTGGTGCTGCTGATCGGCCGCCTGGTCGACAGCCGCGCCAGGGCCATCGCCGCCAGCGAGGCGAAGTCGCGCTTCCTGTCGAACATGTCGCATGAATTGCGCACGCCCCTGAACGGCATCCTCGGCTTTTCCGAGCTGCTGCTGGAGCAGCTGCGCCAGCCGGAACAGGCCGCCTACGCGCAGACGATACAGGACAGCGGCCGCCAGTTGCTGGCCATGGTCGAGGCGGCGATGGAATTGAGCGCGCTCGAACAAGACCAGGTAAGGCTGCAGTCCAGCGCCGCGCCATTGGACCAGCTGCTGGAACTGGCGCTGGCGCCGCACCGGCCGCGCGCGGCCCACAAGGGCTTGCAGCTGGCCGCGCACGTGGCACCCGCCACGCCGCCGAGCATCGATTGCGACCGCGTGCGCCTCGTGCGCGTGCTCGATATCCTGCTCGATAACGCCATCCGCTACACGGCTGCGGGCCGGGTCGACGTGCACGTCATGCACAGCGGCGCGGACCTGCAGATCGAAGTGCGCGATACGGGTATCGGCATCGCGCAGGCGCAGCAGGGCGTCATCTTCGACAAATTCTCGCAGGCGGACGACTCGCCGAGCCGCGCCCATGACGGCGCAGGCATGGGCCTGGCCATCGCGCGCCAGCTCGCCGTGCTGATGGGCGGCAGCATCGGCGTGGCATCCGCGCCGGGCCAGGGTGCCGTCTTCCGCCTGCACCTGCCCCTGTCCCTTGGGGGCAAATTGGCCACACTATCACATGCATAGTTGTGCGCAAAAGTTGTTCTCAATCCATATCGGGTATAGCATCGCCACATGACCTATCACACAGATGCGGCGGCGGTGCGCAGACAATGGATCGAATGGCTGTTCTTGCTCCTCGGGCTGCTCATCGTCGCTGCCGCCCTCGCCTATGCGCATCTGGCCGAGGCGGCGCGCCACGACGCGGCCGAACGCGAGCGCCTGAGCGTGCTGACGGCGCTGCTGGCAAAAAATATCGAAGTCGACCTGGAGGCAACCAACCTGGTGCTGGGCGGCGTGATCCGCGACTATCTGGCCGCCGGCACGGCACCGGACGCCGGGCAAGCGCTGCCCCGACGCCTGGCCGCGCTGGTCGACGCCATGCCTGGCGTGCGCACCATGCTGGTCATCGATGCGCAAGGCAAGCCGGTCGCCACCAACATCGCGGAACTGGCGGACCAGGATTTTTCGCGCCGCGGCTACTTCCAGACGGCGCGCGACGCCCCCGATGCGCGCATGCTGTACATCTCGGCGCCCTTCCATACCTTCAAGGGCGACCTGGTCATCACGGCGTCGCGCATGGTGCAGGACAAGCAAGGCCGCTTTGCCGGCGTGGTGGTGGCCACCTTCGCCCCAGAATACTTCACGGCCAAGTTCCGCACCGCCATGTACGCGCCCGACGTCTGGGCCGTGGTCCTGCATGGCGACGGCCGGCAGTTCCTGAATTACCCGGCCAGGACTGCCAATGGCGCCAATATGGACGTCCCCGGCAGCTTCCTGCGGCGCTTGCGCGACAGCGGCTTTCAGGCGGGCGTCCTGAGCGGCGTCGACATTGCCGGCGCCCCCGCCGCCCCCCGCGTCATGGCCATGGCGACCATCGCCCCGCCGGCCCTGCACATGGACCGCGCCCTCATCATCGGCCTGAGCCGCGAAGAAGCGGCCATCGCCGCCCCGCTGCAACGCCAGGCGCTCGGCTACGTCCTTTCCTTTGCCGTGCTGGCGCTGGCCGCGGCCAGCCTGCTGTTCTGGAGCCAGCGGCGGCGCCGGCAGCAGGCCGCCTGGCATGCGGAGCAGGAAACGGAGCGCCAGGCCATGCAAGCCGTGTCCGACAGCGAAACGCGCTTTCGCACCCTGATCGAAGACGCGCCCGTGGCCATCGCCATCCTGCGCCACGGCCGCTTCATCTACTCGAATCCCCGCTACCGCAGGCTGCACGGCTACACGGCGGATGACAATCTGAACGGCCTGCCCTGGTCCGCGATGATTTCCGCGCCATCGCTGGCGGCGCTGGCCGCCAATGAAGCGCTGATCGAGGCGGATTCGCCCAGCGAACAGGTGTTCGAGGCCGTGGGCTTGGGCAAGCAGGGCCTGCCCGTGCCCATGTACAAGACCACCACGCGCGTGGTGCTCAAGGATGGACCGGCGACCCTGATCTTTGCCCAGGATATTTCCACGCAAAAGCAGGCCGAAGAGGCCATGCTGCTGGCGCGCGACGCGGCCGAATCGGCCAACCGCAGCAAGGCGGAATTCCTCGCCAACATGAGCCATGAAATCCGCTCGCCGCTCAACGCCATCCTCGGCATGGCCTGGCTGCTGGAACGCGACGGCCTCGATGGCGAAGCGCTGCTCATGGCGCGCAAGATCCGCGCCGCCGGCCAGTCCCTGCTGGGCATCATCAACGACGTGCTGGACGTATCGAAAATCGAGGCGGGCCACATGACCATCGAACGGGCGCCGTTCCGCCTGGCCGACGTGATCGAAAAGATCGCCGCCAGCATGGGCGTGGCCGCGCATGACAAGCCGATCGAAGTGCGCATCGGGCCGCTGCCCGATGGCGTCGAGCAGGTGATGGGCGACGCGCTGCGGCTGGAACAGGTGCTGGTCAACCTGACCAGCAACGCCATCAAGTTCACCGCGCAAGGCGCGGTCGAGCTGACGAGCGCGCTGGAGAGCCGCGACGGCGACGCCGCGGTGCTGTGTTTCAGCGTGCGCGACACGGGCATCGGCATCGCGCCCGAGGTGCAGGAGGCGATCTTTTCCGCCTTCGCCCAGGCCGACAGCTCCACCACGCGCCGCTTCGGCGGCACGGGCCTGGGCCTGACCATCTGCCGCCAGCTGGTGCGCCTGATGGGCGGCGCCATGCGCCTGACAAGCGTCATGGGCCAGGGCAGCACATTCAGTTTCACGGTGCCGCTAGAGCTGATGCCCGCCAGCGCCCCGTCCTCGCCCGACATGCAGGGCTTGCGCGTCTTGCTGGCCGACGGCAAGGCCGACTCGCGCGCCGCCGTGGCCGCCGTCGCGCAGGGCCTGGGCTGGCGCGTGCATGCCGTCTCCGGCGGCCAGGCGGCGCTCGAGCATGCGCTGGCCTGCGCCGAGGACGCGCGGCCCGGCATCATCGTGCTGGCCGCGCGCATGCCGGACATGGACGGGGAAACCACGGCGCGCGCCCTGCGCGAGCACCTGCCGCCGCAGGATTGCCCCATCGTGATCCTGGCGGCCAGCGGCGCACCGGCGACAGCGCCCGCGCGCCGCCATACGGACCCGGCCAATCCGGCCGATGCCATCCTCAACGAACCGGTGACGGCTTCCAGCCTGTACAACGCGACGATGGAAGCGCGCCAGCGGCGTGCTGAAGCGGCCGGCCTGGACACGGGCCACGCAGCGCTGGGCGCACGCGTGCTGGCCGGCGTGCGCGTGCTGGTGGTCGACGACAGCGACATCAACCGCGACGTGGTCAACCATATCCTGTGCGACCAGGGCGCCCTGCCCTCGTTCGCCTGCGATGGCCAGCAGGCGCTGGACTGGCTGCTGGCCCACCCGTCCGATGTCGACATCGTGCTGATGGATGTGCAGATGCCCGTCATGGATGGCTTGCAGGCGACGCGCGCGCTGCGCCAGCTGCCGCAGTTCCAGGACTTGCCCGTGGTGGCCCTGACGGCCGGGGCGTTCCGGACACAGCGCACGGCGGCGCTGGAAGCGGGCGTGAACCATTTCATCAGCAAACCGTTCGACGTGCCGCAGACCATCGCCCTGATCGCGAGCGCGCACCGGCGCCATGCGCAAGGGCTACCGGCCCTGCCGCCGGCAGCGACCGAAGCGGCGACGCCCTCGCGGGCAGGCGGCGCGGCGCCCGTGATCGACCTGGCGCAAGGGATGGCGCAGTGGCTCGACGAAGCACCCTACCGCCAGCATCTGTCGCACTTCGGCAACACTTACCGCAATACGGTGGGCGCCATGCGCGCGCTGCTGGCGGCCAACGCACGCGGCGACGCCGCCGCGCTGGCGCACAAGCTGGCCGGCGTGGCAGGCAGCCTGGCCCTGCCCGCCACCCTGCAAGCCGCCCAGCAAGCCGAACAGCTGCTGCACGCGGGCGGCGATGCGTCTGCCGCGCTCGATGCCCTGGAACAGGCGCTGGCGCACGCCATCGATGCCGTCGCCGCATTCACGGCACAGACGCCGACGCCCGGCCAGCCGACCATGCCAGAAACACAACATGGCAGCGCATGCCAATGATAGACTTGCCAATATGGAAATTTAGGAGACGCCATGATCTGGTGCAGGGATTTGCTGTTGAGAGCCTTCATGCTGGGCATGCTGCTATTCGTCGTGGGCGAATCGCTGTCCTACTGGGCGCCGGAAATCAAGAAACTGCTGGCCTGGCGCCCGTTCTGACGCCAGGCTAGCCTTCGCGGCCATCCACCCTGGCGCGCCACAAATAAGGCGCATACACGCACGCATACAGGCCAAAGGCCAGCGACCAGCACGCGCCGGCTGCCAGCAGCAGCGGCATGGACAGCGAGGCGGGACCGACGGCAGCCAGCAGGCGCGCCAGCGCGCCAAGCTGGATCAGCCAGTACATCGCCGCTTCCGCCCTGCCGCCCTTGAGCGCACGTCCCGTGTGGCCCAGGGTGGTGCGCGTCATCATGCCGATGATCAGGCCCGCCATCGATCCCACCGTCAGCGCGTGCAAGGCGGCGCTGGCCGGCAGCAGACCCAGGCTGGCAGCCGCCAGCAGCGCAAAGCCGATGCCGATCCACGCATACGACAGGTGCAAAATCCACAGCAGCGGCACGCGCACCGTGCGCTGCGGCTGCCAGGCCAGCAGATTGGCCAGCGATACGCCTGCCGCGCACAAGGCCAGCGGCGCCGTCAGCCAGGCGGGCGCACCGGCCAGCCACGCAATCGCGGCCGCCGCCATGCAGGCCACGGCGACCAGCGCGCGTTTCGGGCTGGCCACCGGCGTGCTGCCAGGTGCGCCATTGCGGGTAAACATGGGAATGACGCGCGCGCCGATCACCGATTCGATCAGCACGATGATGAAGATGGCCGCCTGCACGGGCACAAACAGCGACAGCGGCAGCCAGCCCAGCACGGCCGCGTGGAACAGGCCATTGGCCAGCGCCAGCAAGGCCAGCAGACCGACGAGAAACAGATTGCGCGTATTGCCCGAGCGGCGCAGCACCTGGTACAGGGGCCAGGCGGCCAGCGGCAGGAACAGCCAGTCGATCAGCGCCGGCAGCAGGCCGGGACCGCACAGCATGGCCACGCGTCCCGCCAGCCACAGCCCCGCCAGCGCCATCAGCGGAGCGCCGTGCGGCGTGGGCAAGCCCGTCCAGTTGCGCCCCGCCGTGTAGAGGAAACCGACGACGACGGCCAGCGCGAAGCCGAACACCATTTCATGCATGTGCCATCCCAGGCCCACCTGCAGACCGCCAGGCAGCAGGCCCCCATAGCTGGCCAGCCACAGGGGAATGGCGATGGCCGCAAACACGGCCGCCAGCAGGTAGAACGGGCGGAAGCCCAGTTGCCAGACGGCGTGGCCGGCATGCCAGGGAGCGGCGCCTGCTGTCGTGGAAGGTGGAGAAGGTTCGCTGATCGGGGTGATGGCCATGATGGAGTCGCCTTTAAAGATATATTCAATATACTACTTTAAAAGCGCAGATGCCGGCATCGGCATAAAGGACTAGAGAGATAGCGAGAAGTCACCATGGGGTCTGACCCGGCGGGTCCGACCCCGACTCGGGCTACTTGCCCTGGCGGTGCTCGACCGCGTACACGGCCGCCTGCACGCGGCTCGTGAGGTTGAGTTTTTTCAGCACGTTCTGCACGTGGATCTTGACCGTGCTTTCGGCCAGGTCGAGGGTGCGGGCGATGCCCTTGTTGCTCTCGCCGCGCGACAGGCAATCGATGATTTCCTTTTCGCGCGGGGTGAGCTTGTCGAGCTCCGACACGGGTTCCTCGCGCCGCGTGCCCGCCTGCAGCTGCGCCACCAGCTTGCCCGTCATCGCTTCGGCGATGACGACTTCGCCGGCCGCCGCGCGGCGGATGGCGCGCACCAGGTAGTCGGCGTCGATATTCTTGATCAAATAGCCACAGGCGCCCGCGCGCAGGGCCGTGGCCAGGTCTTCGGCGTCTTCCGACACGGTCAGCATGACGATGGCCGTATCGGGGCAGTCGTGCTGCATCAGCTGCAGCGCTTCCACGCCGGACATGCCGGCCATGTTCAGGTCCAGCAGCACCACGTCGGGCTGCAGCTGGATGGCGCGCTTGATGCCTTCCACGCCATCGGCCGCCTCGCCCACGACGGAAAAGTCCGTATGGCGCTGCAGCAGCGAGCGTATGCCGCTGCGGAACAGCGCGTGGTCGTCCACCAGCATGACGGTGATCGGTTTATCGGGAGTCTCCATTTTTTTATACTTTCAGATAGTGGCTTAGGCGGCGCGGCGCTGCTCGCGCGACAAATGCAGTTCGACGGTCGTGCCGCCGCCGGGGCAGGCATGCACGTCGAACGTGGCGTCGATGCGCTGCGCGCGCTCGCGCATGATATGGATGCCGACATGGCTGTCGCCCTTTTCCAGCACGGCGGCAGCGTCGAAGCCGACGCCGTTGTCGCTGATCGTCAGCGTAAAATCCTGGTGATCGGCGAGGCGCACCTCGACGTGGCTGGCCTGCGCGTGCTTGCGGATGTTCGACAGCGCTTCCTGCACGATGAATAATAACTGCAATTGCTGCTCGCGGGGGAATGGCGCGCCGTCGACGTCGGCCAGCAGCTCGGCGTCGATGCCCGTCTGGCGGCGGAATTTGTCCAGCGCCGCGCGCAGGGAGCCGATCAGGTCATCCTCCATCAGGCGGCTGCGGAAATTGGCCAGCAGTTCGCGCACGTCCTCGTAGCTTTCCTTCACGCCCGCGTGCAGGGCCGGCACGATGCCCGCCACCTCGTCGAAACGCGCATTGCGCACGGAGTCGTCGAGCATCTGCACCTGCAGGTTGAGGAAGTTGAGGCTTTGCGCGATGCTGTCGTGCAGGCCCTGCGCCACCAGATTGCGCTCTTCGGAAATGGCCATCTCGCGTTCGCGCGCGACCAGGCGCAGGTTTTCCAGCGCGATGCCCAGCAGCTGGCCCAGGGTTTCCAGCAAGGCCAGCTCGCGCGCGGAAAACACGCGCGCATGGCGGAAATGCAGGTTGAAAAAGCCCAGGTGCTGTTCGTGCGCGTGGATATGGAAAACCGAGACGGTGGCAAAGCCCTCGCGGTGGCAGCGCAGCTCGTGCGCCTTGTCGATGCGCCGCATGTCGTGCACCTTCGCCACCTTCATCTCGACGGCCGTGCCGCACAGGCAGTCGCCCACCTTCAGGCAATGCTCGGACGCCACCAGTTCTTCGGACAGGCCCGTATGCACCACCATGTGCAGGTTGCCCCGCTCGGCGTCGAGCACGCGCACGGTGGAGCCGTCGGCCTCGAAATAATCGACGATGCGCTGCATGAAACCGCCGCAGATGTCTTCCAGCGGCTGCGGGCGCTGCAAAAAGGCGGCGCTTTCATACAGCAGCGCCAGCTCCCGGTTGCGGTATTCGAGCGTGGCCGTCTTGCTGCGCACGCCCTCTTCCAGGTTGCCGTACAGCGCCTGCAGGCGGTCGGCCATCTGGTTGAAGCCGCTGGCCAGCTGGCCGAATTCGTCATTGCTCTCGACGGCCAGGCGCACGCTGAAGTCGCGCTCCTTCATGCGCTGCATGCCCAGGCGCAGCCGCGTCACCGGTTCGATGATGAGCATGAACATCAGGTAAATCATGCTGACCGTGCCGATGACGGCCATGCCGACGAGGATCAGCTGCGAGGCGCGCAGCCAGAAGGTGCGCTGTTCGCTGTCGTGCTCGATCAGGCGCACCAGCTGGTCCACCTGTCCCACGAAGGTGTCGGCGTCATGCTCGAACTGGCGCGCGCGCACAATGGAATCGGCGGCCAGGGCGGCCGGACGCAAGGCACTGCGCCAGGCGACGCCGATGCGTTCGAATTCGGACTTGATAGCCGTGCTGGGGGGCAGGAACAGGGGACGCTGCGGGTCGCCGTGGCCGATCTTGGCCAGGGTCTCGTCGATCAGCAGCACTTGCTGGCGCGCCTGCTCGCGGGCGTCGCTGGCAAGCAGCAGGGTCAGGCGGTAGGTCTGCATGCGCAGCCGGCCCGTCTCGTTGATGGCGGCCGAACTGCCTTCGAGCTGCCACGACAAAAACAGGGTGCAGCCGATGGCACTCAAGGCCAGCACCAGCATGAGCAGCAGCGCGCCGACGATCTTGGTCGACAGCTTCTGCCAGGAGGAAAACATCGCCTTGAATTTCATACTACCCCTAATGAATGCCTGTTTGTGGCCCCTATGCAGTCAAGTCAGCGACATCACTCCACCCACAGGCAAAGATCCGGGGTCAGACCCGGCGGGTCTGACCCCAGCAGTGACACCTCCACTCAGCCGCCCGTCTGCGCCATGAACCTGATAATTTTATCGGGCTGCGTATTGAAATCATGCTGCTGCGGCTTCAGTTCGATGGCGGCGCGGATCGCCGCCTCGATCTGCGCATCCGTGGCCCCGCCGCGCAGCATGGGGCCAAACGCGAATTTCTCTTCCTGTCCCAGGCACAGGTACAGGGTACCATCGACGGACAGGCGCACCCGGTTGCAGGTGGCGCAAAAATGCTGCGACATGGGCGTAATGAAGCCGATGCTCGAGCGTCCGTCGGGGGTCGCCATGTAGCGCGCTGGCCCTCCCCCCAGTTCCATCGCCTGCGGCACCAGGCCGAAGCGGGCCGCCAGGCGTTCGCGAACGGGACCCAGCGGCATGTAGCTGGCATTGCGGCCCGTACTGCCCATCGGCATGGCTTCGATCAGGCGCAGGATGAACTGCTGCTCGATGCAAAAGGCCGCCATGGCCTCGATCTGGCCGTCATTGACGCCGCGCATGGCCACCATATTGATCTTGATCGGGTCGAAACCGGCCGCCTTGCCCGCCATCAGGCCATCCAGAATGGGCTGAAGGCTGTCGCGTCCCGTGATCTGCTGCATGCAGGCGCGGTCGAGCGAATCGAGGCTGACGTTGATGCGGTCCACGCCGGCCGCGCGCAAGGCCACGGCATGCTTGCCCAGTTGGGTGGCGTTGGTCGACAGCGACAGGTCGTCCAGACCGGGCAGCGCGGACAGCCTTTGCGCCAGCTGCGGCAGGTTACGCCGCAACAGCGGCTCGCCGCCCGTCAGCCGCACGCGGCGCGTGCCGAGGCGCACGAAAATGCCCAGCAGGCGCTCGATTTCGTCGAACGTCAGCCAGTCCTTCGGCTCCTCGAAGCCGCGAAATCCCTTGGGCATGCAATAACCGCAGCGCAAATCGCAGCGGTCGGTGACGGACAGCCGTACATAATCGATCGAACGGCCGAAACGGTCCTGCAACTTGACGCTACCCATGACGCTACTCCTGATTCTTCCGTGATTGTAAAGGCTGGGGCACAATCTGGCTGTGCCCCAGAAGGCCTAGCGGCCTACGCCTTTTTAGCTACGCATTTCTACTTACTGAACCAGCGGGCTGGCTGTGCCTTCGAGCTCGATACCGGCGATGTCCGCGCGCCCCACGAGCAGGTGCAGGTACTGGTGCACGGCGCGCTGCCACGCCGCCCGCGCCAGGCGGTCGGCGATCTGCGCCTGCACCGCTTCGTACGGGATGGCCTGGCCTTCGACCCGGCGCAGCACCTGCACGATGTGGTAGCCGAAGCGCGTTTCCAGCAAATGGCCGGCCAGCGCGCCTGCCTCCAGGCGGAACACGAGGGCGTCGAATTCCGGCACGCTCTGGCCCGGCGACAGCTGGCCCAGGCTTCCGCCCAGCGCGCCGGACGGACAGTTCGAATACTGCGCCGCCAGTTCGGCGAAGCGCTCGGGCGCCAGTTTCAGGGCATCGAGCACGGCTTGCGCCGTCGTGCGCAGCAGCTCCAAAGGCGCCTCCGGCGTCACCTGAAACAGGATGTGGCGCGCCTCGACCAGCGCGCCGCTGCGAAACAGCTGCGGGCGCTGCGCATAAAAGGTGCGGCAAGCCGCATCGTCGGCGGGCGGCACGCGCACTTCCTGCGCAAACAGCGCCTCGATGCGGTCATCAATACTGCCGCCCTGCACGCCGAGGCGTTCGGCCTCGGCCAGCAGCATCCGGCGCAGCACCAGTTCATGCACGGCCTGTTTCAGCGGATTGCCGGCACCGTCGTGATGCGGCAATTCCTGCGCGATGTCGGCATCGTCGATATCGATGCCATTGACGGAGATTCCCATGATGTGATTCCTTTCTTAACGGCGGCGCACCAGTTGATAGGCGCGTCCCAGGTAACCGATGGCGCCAAAGCCGCTCCATACGTGCACCAGACGGGTGAACGGGAAGATGACGAACAGCGACATGCCCATGAACAGGTGCAGCTTGAACACCAGCGGCGCATCGACGATGAAGCTGGCGGCGTCGCCGCGGAAGGTGACGATGTGCTGCGCCCAGTTCATCAGCAAGACCATCATGTGGCCATCCATGTGCGACGCCGAGACGAAGATAGACGACAGGCCCAGGAGCAAGGTCAGCAGTATCCACACCATCACCAGCTTGTCGCCGGCCGTGGTGACGGCGCGCAGCCGGTCGTTACTGAAGCGGCGCACCAGCAGGATCAGGATGCCGGCCAGGCACAGGCCGCCCATCACGCCGCCGGCCGCCATGGCCACGCCCTGCTTCAGGCTATGCGACACGCCCAAGGTATCCCACACCCAGACTGGGGTCAGCAAGCCGGCCGCATGGCCGAACAGCAGGCCGATGATGCCGATGTGGAACAGGATATTGCCCAAACGCAGGCTGCCGCGGTGCAGCAGCTGGCTGGAATCGGACTTCCACGTGTATTGCTCGCGGTCGAAACGGATCAGGCTGCCGAGAAAAAAGATGGCCAGCGCGATGTATGGATAAATGCCATACACAAATTGATGCAAATAATTACTCATGATGTACTCTCCTCATGCGGGCGCGCTTCAAGCGGCGCGGCGCGGCTGCGGGTGAAAATGCACGGGATGGACGCCGCCCGGGGCTTGACGCAGCAAGGGCTCGACGCCATCCGCACCGGGACCGAAGGTTTCCAGCGCTTCATCCATGTCGCGCACCGGCGGTTCGGCCAGCATTTCGGCCGCCACGGGACTCAGGCGTTCGAGCACGGTGAAGACGGGCGCATACGGGCTGCCGTTGGCCGTCAGCTTGCGGCCGATGTGGGCCAGCACGTGGACGGCGTCGCCCAGCAGCGGCGCCGAGACTGCCTCGTCGAGCTGCGCCAAAAACTCCAGGAACAGGGGCACGAAGTCGGGCAAGTCGTCGCCCACCATTTGCAGGCCGTGGCGCTTGTATTCCTCCATCAGGTCGACCATGGCCTGGCCCCGGTCGCGCGATTCGCCGTGGATATGCTCGAACAGGTGCAGCGAGTGCGAGGGATTGCGGTCGAACGTGGCCACGTACTGCTGCTGCAGGTCGATCAGGCTGCTGCTTTCCAGGTGCGCCAGCAAGGGCCGCAACAGCGCCTGCTGCTCCGGCACGGCCGCCAGCGCGGCCTCCAGTTGCGGCAGGTGCGCGATCAGCTCGGGCTCGGGATACAGCAGCAGGCGCGAGAGGACTTGATAGTGATGCATAGCGTTGTTCATATCGGTTCCTTAGGCGCCAGGCGCCGTTTTGCGCGACTTCGGCATCTGCATGAAGATGGCCGAACCGTGTTTTTTCTTGCCGAACAAGGTCGGTTCGCTGCTGCCGTCCGAGCAGCCGTTGCCGAAACTGAAGCCGCACGAACCCTTCTCGTTGAAGCTGTCCTCGGCCATTTCCTTGTGGCTGCTGGGGATAACGAAGCGGTCTTCGTAATTGGCGATGGCCATGATGTGGTACATGTCCTCCACCTGCGCCTGGGTCAATCCCACTTGCTTGAGCACCGTGAGGTTCTCCACCTTCTCGACCGTCTTGCTGCGCATGTAGGCACGCATGGCCAGCATGCGGTCCAGCGCCGTGACGATGGGCGGCTGGTCGCCGGCCGTCAGCAAATTGGCCAGGTACTGCACGGGAATGCGCAGGCTTTGGGTGTCGGGCAGCATGCCGTTGACGCCCAGCTTGCCCGATTCGGCGGCCGCCTGGATCGGCGACAGCGGCGGCACGTACCACACCATCGGCAAGGTGCGGTATTCGGGATGCAGCGGGAACGCCACTTTCCACTCGACGGCCATCTTGTAGACGGGCGACTTGGCGGCAGCATCGAGCCAAAGGTCCGGGATGCCCTGGCGGCGCGCCTCGGCGATGATGGCCGGGTCGTGCGGATCGAGGAACAGGCCCAATTGCGCCTGATACAGGTCCTGCTCCTGCGGCACGGAGGCGGCAGCCTCGATCTTGTCGGCGTCGTACAGCAGCACGCCCAGGTAGCGGATGCGGCCCACGCACGTTTCCGAGCACACGGTAGGCTGGCCGGCCTCGATGCGGGGGAAGCAGAACGTGCACTTCTCCGCCTTGCCGGACGACCAATTGTAGTAAATCTTCTTGTACGGGCAACCGGAGATGCACATGCGCCAGCCGCGGCACTTGTCCTGGTCGATCAGCACGATGCCGTCGTCTTCGCGCTTGTACACGGAGCCGGACGGGCAAGACGCCACGCACGTCGGGTTGAGGCAATGCTCGCACAGACGCGGCAGATACATCATGAAGGTGTTTTCGAACGTGCCGTACATCTCCTTCTGCATGTTGTCGAACAGCTTGTCCTTGCTGCGCTGGGCAAACTCGCCGCCCAGGTCATCTTCCCAGTTCGGGCCCCACTCGATTTTCTCCATCTTTTTCCCCGTCAGCACGGAGATCGGACGGGCCGTCGGCGGCGTCTGCGACAGCGGCGCGCTTTGCAGGTGCTCGTAGTCGTAGGTGAACGGCTCGTAGTACTCGTCGATGGCGGGCAGGTTCGGATTGGCGAAGATATTGGCCAGGATCTTCAGACGGCTGCCCTGGCGCGGCTCGATCTTGCCAGAGTCCGTGCGGCGCCAGCCGCCATTCCACTTGTCCTGGTTTTCCCACTGCTTCGGATAGCCGATGCCGGGTTTGGTTTCCACGTTGTTGAACCATGCGTACTCGACGCCGTCGCGGCTGGTCCACACGTTCTTGCAGGTGACGGAACAGGTGTGGCAGCCGATGCACTTGTCCAGGTTCAGCACCATGCCGATTTGCGCTCTGATTTTCATACTATGCTCCTTCTTCCTGCAACGGGCCTTCGAGCCAGTCGACCTTGTTCATCTTGCGCACCAATACGAATTCATCGCGGTTGGAGCCCACCGTGCCGTAGTAATTGAAGCCGTACGCCAGCTGGGCGTAGCCGCCGATCATGTGCGTCGGCTTGGGCACGGCGCGCGTGACCGAGTTATGGATGCCGCCCCGCTTGCCCGTCATCTCCGCGCCAGGCACGTTGATGATCTTTTCCTGGGCGTGGTACATCATCGTCATGCCGGCCGGGATGCGCTGGCTGACGATGGCGCGCGCCGTCAGGCTGCCGTTCACGTTGAAGACCTCGATCCAGTCGTTGTCGACGATGCCGGCAGCTTGCGCGTCGGTCTCCGACAGCCACACGTGCGGTCCGCCGCGCGACAGGGTCAGCATGCGCAGGTTGTCCGAATACGTGGAGTGGATGCCCCACTTCTGGTGCGGCGTCAAAAAGTTCAGCGCCAGTTCCTTGTTGCCGTTCGGCTTGGTGCCCAGCAGCGCTTCCGTCGTCTTCGTGTTGATGGCCGGCTTGTACACGCACAGCCCCTCGCCGAAGTCGCGCATCCACAGGTGATCCTGGTAGAACTGCTGGCGGCCCGTCAGGGTGCGCCATGGGATCAGTTCATGCACGTTGGTATAGCCGGCCGTGTAGCTGACTTCCTCGCTTTCCAGGCCCGACCAGGTGGGCGAGGAAATGATCTTGCGCGGCTGCGCCTGCACGTCGCGGAAGCGGATGCTGTCATGCTCGCGCGGCAGCGCCAGATGCGTGTGCTCGCGTCCCGTGATGGCGGACAGCGCGGCCCAGGCCTTGACGGCCACGTGGCCATTCGTTTCCGGCGCCAGCGACAGAATCATCTCGGCCGCATCGATGGCCGTATCGAGGCGCGGCTGGCCCTTCGACACGCCTTCATCGAGCACCGTGCGATTGATGCCGCGCAGGACCTCGACTTCATGGCCCGTTTTCCAGGAAATGCCCTTGCCGCCATTGCCGATGGTTTCCAGCAGCGGTCCGATCGAGGTGAACTTCTTGTAGACGTCGCGGTAATTGCGCTCGACCACCGTCATGTTCGGCATGGTCTTGCCGGGAATCGCATCGCATTCGCCGGCGCGCCAATCCTTGGGATCGAAGGGCTGGCCCAGTTCGCCCGGCGTATCGTGCATCAGCGGGGTGAGGATGATGTCTTGCTGGGTGCCCAGCAGCTCGCCGCCGATTTCCGAGAATTTCTCTGCCAGCCCCTTGTAGATTTCCCAGTCCGACTTCGATTGCCACAGCGGCTGCACGGCTTCGGACAGCGGATGGATGAACGGATGCATGTCCGACGTATTCAGATCGTCCTTTTCATACCAGGTGGCCGTCGGCAGCACCACGTCGCCATACAGGCAGGTGGTCGACATGCGGAAATCCAGCACCACCAGCAGATCGAGCTTGCCTTCGGCGGCCGGGCGCACTTTCACCTGTTTCGGCGTGATGCAGTCGTCTTCGTCGCTGAGCAAACCGTTCTGCGTGCCGAGCAGGTATTTCAGGAAGTACTCGTGGCCCTTGCCCGAGCTGCCCAGGATGTTCGAGCGCCAGACAAACATATTGCGCGGGAAGTTGGCCGGATTGTCCGGATCGTCGCACGAGAACTGCAGCTGGCCCGCCTTGATCTGGTCGAGCGCATACGCGGCCGGCGCCTGCCCTGCCGCCTTGGCGGCCTTGGCCACCTCCAGCGGATTGGTCTGCAGCTGCGGCGCCGATGGCAGCCAGCCCATGCGCTCGGCCTTGGCGTTGTAATCGAGCAGGGTCAGGTCTCCCGTGCCGCCGGCCGCCGATGGCGAGGCGATGTCGCCCGTTTCCAGCTTTTCGTGGCGCCACTGGCTCGTGTGGGCATAGAAGAACGAGGTGCCGTTCATCTGGCGCATCGGGCGTACCCAGTCCTGGGCGAAGGCCAAAGGCGTCCAGCCCGTTTGCGGACGCAGTTTCTCCTGGCCCACGTAATGGGCCCAGCCGCCGCCCGACTGGCCGATACAGCCGCACATCATCAGCATATTGATGATGCCGCGGTACGTCATGTCCATGTGGTACCAGTGATTCAGGCCGGCGCCCACGATGACCATGCTCTTGCCGCGCGTCTGATCCGCGTTTTCCGCGAACTGGCGCGCCACGGTGATGACGTCGGCGCGTTTCACGCCCGTGTGCTTCTCTTGCCACGCGGGGGTGTACGGCACGTCGTCGTCATAGCTCTCGGCCACGTTCTCGCCGCCCAGGCCACGGTCGATGCCGTAGTTGGCCAGGGTCAGGTCGAATACGGTGGTGACGAGGCCCGTCGTGCCGTCGGCCAGGCGGATGGTTTTCACCGGCACCTTGCGCAGCAGCATGTCGGACGCGTCCTTGCCGCCGAAGTAGGCAAAACCCACTTCCGTGACGGCGTCGCTGTCGTTGATCACAGAGAGCATCGGCACGATGGGCGCGCCGCTGCCGCCGGCCTTCTGTTCCAGGTTCCACTTGCCCGACTCGCCCCAGCGGAAGCCGATGGAGCCGGCCGGCGCGGTGATGGCGCCCGTGGTTTCGTCGATGACGAGGGTTTTCCATTCCGGATTGTTGGTTTCGTCGAGGTTGTTGTCCAGGTGCGAAGCGCGCAGGAAGTAATCGGGCACCAGGGTGCCGTTATGCTCCTTGAGCAGCACCAGCATGGGGAAGTCCGTGTACTGGCGCGCATAGTCGCGGAAGTAGGCGCTCTGGCCTTCCGAGTGGAACTCCTTGAGGATGACGTGGCCCATGGCCAGCGCCAGCGCGGCGTCCGTGCCCTGTTTCGGCGCCAGCCAGATGTCGCCGAACTTCACCATTTCACCATAGTCGGGCGAGATGGCCACGGTTTTCGTGCCCTTGTAGCGCACTTCCGTGTAGAAGTGGGCGTCGGGCGTGCGCGTCATCGGCACGTTCGAACCCCACACCATCAGATAGGTCGAGTTGTACCAGTCGGCCGATTCCGGCACGTCCGTCTGCTCGCCCCACACTTGCGGGCTGGCCGGCGGCAAGTCGCAGTACCAATCGTAAAAGCTCAGGGCCACGCCGCCGATCAGCGACAGGTAGCGCGTGCCGGAGGCATAGCTGACCATGGACATGGCGGGAATCGGCGAGAAGCCGACGATGCGGTCCGGGCCGTATTTCTTGATCGTCAGCGCGTTCGCGGCGGCGATGATTTCATTCGATTCTTCCCACGTGGCGCGCACGAAGCCGCCCAGGCCGCGGATGGATTTGTACTGCTGCGAGCGCACGGGGTCCTGGCTGATCCAGTCCCAGGCCGTGACGGGGTCCATGGTCTTGCGCGCTTCGCGCCACATTTCCATCAGGCGGCCGCGCACCATCGGGTATTTCACGCGCTGGGCCGAATACACGTACCAGGAATAGCTGGCGCCGCGCGGGCAGCCGCGCGGCTCGTGATTGGGCAGGTCGGGCCGCGTGCGCGGATAATCGGTTTGCTGGGTTTCCCAGGTGATCAGGCCATTCTTGACGTACACCTTCCAGCTGCACGAGCCGGTACAGTTCACGCCATGCGTGGAGCGCACGATCTTGTCGTGCTGCCAGCGCTGGCGGTAGGCGTTTTCCCAGGTGCGGTCTTCGTCGACCACGGTGCCATGGCCGTTGGAAAACGGCTCGGCGGGCTTGCTAAAAAATTTAAGACGGTCCAGAAAGTGACTCATGCTACCTCCACATTGCGCCGCCGGAGCGGCGCCAGGTCATAAAAACGCTGCAAGCCGGATGGCCCACGCGTCGATACAAACAGTCTATCGACGCGCCGTGCCCGGCGGTATTGGCAAGAAGTCGGTTTCCGGCACCAGGAATGCATAGGCGCGTAGTCACCCGGATAGTCACTATTGCCTATGGGCGCCGCGACCGTGCTGCGGTATACCTGTCGTCATCGTTCAACACAGAGAAAGAGCACCATGTCGATTACTGATTACGCCAGCCTGCTGCACAGCGCCCGCAACCAGGAGCAGCCTCAACGCCTGCTGTTCACGTTTACCCAAGCACAGGCCCAGCCTGGCGGCCAGGGCAAGTCCCTCACGCCCGTGATGTGCGCCGACAAGCTGCCCGATGAACTGGGCAGCTTCGAGACGTTGAAGGAGGAGTCGAAACAGATGCAGACGCACTGGGACGTGGTCTTCGTGGCGGGACTGGCGGGTCGCGAGGGCCAGCCGCCAGCCGCGCAGGAATGCGAAGCGCCCCTGCGCGCCATGGTGACGGCCATCGAGCAAGGCCGCATCGACAGCCTGCTGGCGTTTGACCGCAGCGGGGATTTATTGCGTTTTAGCTGAGGGAAGTTGTCGGATTACGGCCTGCGGCCTCGGCGGCCCCGCCCAATCCGACCTACCTTGCGTAATTGGCGGAAGAATGCCGCGACGTAGGTCGGATTAGCGTAGCGTAATCCGACACATTGTTGGCGGCACGTTTCGGATTACCTGGCCGCATCCGGCCAAGGGCGCTCATGCAGATGGCGCGCCCGCTCTATCGGACAGACGAGCGGCAAAAACTGCTGCTGGCGCGCCGAATAGGCCATCAGTGCCCCGCTGTCGATGTCGAAATACCAGCCATGCACTTTCAATACGCCCTGCTCCACCCGGCGCTTGAGCCACGGGTAGGTGAGCAGGTTGTCCAGCGACTGCAGGATGCTGGCCAGTTCGCACGCATGGTGCTGTTCCTCCGACGAGCGGTGCGCCAGGTCACGCCGCACGCGCTGCGCCACCGGTTCGGCGATGCGCATCCACTGTCCCACGAAGTCCGTTTCCTGCCCTTCCGCGCGCGGCTGCGGTTCCAGCAGCGCGCGGATGCCGCCGCAGCGTGCATGGCCCAGCACGATGACCCTGGCCACTTCCAGCTTGCAGACGGCGAATTCGATGGCCGAACTGACGCCGGGCGGCGCGTCTGGCGTGCACGGCGGCACCAGGTTGGCGATATTGCGCACGACGAACATGTCGCCCGGGTCGCTGCCCGTCAGCAGCATGGGATCGACCCGCGAATCGCAACAGCCGATCAGCAAGGTCGAGGGCCGCTGCCCGTCACGCAGGCTGTCGTACAAGGTTTGCGGCTCGCTGAAATACTGCTGCTGAAACAGGCTGAAGCCGTTGACGAATTTTTCCAGTTCTTCCATGACATACTCTCATTTCCTCAACGTCTGGCAAGAACGACTTGCCAGACATTCCAACTTTAGCAAGGCATCGGCGCATTCTTGCGCGCATAGCACCACCAGGTGATGGCGATGCAGCTGACATAAAAGCCGATGAAGCACCACAGGGCCGCGTCGGGGCTGCCCGTCAGCGCAATCGAGGTGCCATAGCTTTTCGGGATGAAGAAGGCGCCGTAGGCCGCCACGGCCGACGTGAAGCCCAGCACGGCAGCGCCTTCCTTGTTGGCGTCGACGATCGCCTGCTCCTGCGCCGCCTTGCCCTTGCCGGCCGCCGCGCGCTGGTGCTCCGTCAGGAAGATCACGGGAATCATGCGGAAGGTCGACGCATTGCCGATGCCCGTGCCGGCGAACAGCAGCATGAACATCCAGAAGAAGCCGCTGAAGCTTCCACCCACGCCGGCTTGCGGCATGAAGTACAGCACGCCCAGCACGGCGCCTATCATCAAGAGGAAGGACCACAGGGTGACGCGGGCGCCGCCCAGTTTGTCGGAAATCACGCCGCCGGCGACACGTGCCAGGGCACCGACCAACGGTCCCAGGAAGGCGTAATCGAGCGGGTTCACATCGGGGAACTGGATCTTGATCAGCAGCGGGAACGCGGCCGAGTAACCGATGAAGGAGCCGAAGGTGCCCGTGTACAGCCAGCACATGAGCCAGTTGTGCTTGCGCTTGAAGATCACGGCCTGTTCGGAAAACGAGGCCTTGGCCGACGCCAGGTCATTCATGCCGAACCAGGCCAGTAAAGTCGACAGCGCGATGAACGGCACCCAGATGAAGCCCGCGTTTTGCAGCCACATCTCCTTGCTCACGCCATTCTTGACCCAGGTGAGCGAATCGCCACCCCAGGCGCCGAAGACGGCGAACGTGATCACCAGCGGTACGACGAACTGCACCACCGACACGCCCAGGTTGCCCAGGCCCGCATTCATGCCCAGCGCGAAGCCCTTGCTGGCCTTCGGATAGAAAAAGCTGATGTTGGCCATCGACGAGGCGAAATTGCCGCCGCCGAAGCCGCACAGCAGCGCCAGGATCAGCATGGTCGGATAACCGGTGTTCACGTCCTGCACGGCCAGGCCGATGCCGATGGCGGGAATCAGCAGGGAACCCGTGGAAATGGCCGTCCAGCGCCGGCCGCCGAAGATTGGCACCATGAACGAGTAAAAGATGCGCAAGGTGGCGCCGGACAGGCCCGGCAAGGCCGTCAGCCAGAACAGCTGGTTGTTACTGTAGGTGAAACCGATGTTGGGCAGGTTGACCACCACCACGCTCCACACCATCCACACGGCAAACGCCAGCAGCAGCGCGGGAATCGAGATCCACAGATTGCGCGCGGCCGTGGCCTTGCCCGTGCTTTGCCAGAAGCTCGGGGTTTCCGGCTCCCAGGTATTGATCATATAGCGGCTCATGCTTTAACTCCTGCAGGTTGAGTAGTTGGTGCCGCACGCAGCGGCTTGAACGAGAAATGCATCCAGACGAGGGAAACGCAGACGGTGCCGTACAGGAGCATGAAGGAGCTCGAACGCACGCCCGTGAAGTCCACCAGGGCGCCGAACATCACGGGCAGGATGAAGCCGCCCAGGCCGCCGGCCAGACCCACCACGCCCGAGACGGCGCCGATGTTGTCGGAAAAATCATCGCCGATGAACTTGAAGACGGATGCCTTGCCGACGGCCATGGCGATGCCGACGATGAACAGCAGCACGGTGAACCACAGCGGCGACAGGCCGATATGGAAGGCCAGCGGCCCGGTGACGGTTTCCACGACCATCTGCGTTTGCGGATACGACAGCAGGAAGAAGCACACCCAGCACACCCACATCACGGCCCAGGTGACTTTCGCCGCACCGTATTTGTCGGAGATCCAGCCGCCCACCGCGCGCAGCACGCCGCCCGGCAGCGAGAAGCAGGCGGCCAGCAGCGCCGCGTGCTTCAGATCAAAACCGTATTCGGCCACGTAGTACTTCGTCATCCACAGGGCCAGCGCCACGTAGCCGCCGAACACCACCGAGTAGTACTGGCAGTAGCGCCACACGCGCGGGTCCTTCAGCACCTTCATCTGCGCGGAAAAGCTTTCGCCCGATGGCGCCAGGTGCGATTTGTCCGTGTACGAAAACAGCCAGAAGATGATGGCCGTGGCCAGCATGGCCACCGCATACACCTTGGGCAGCATCTGCCAGCCGAAGGCGGCGACGATGCCCGGCGCGACGAACTTGGTCAGCGCGGAACCGGAGTTGCCGGCGCCGAAAATGCCCATCGCCAGGCCGCGGCGCTCTTTTTCGTACCAGCGCGCCACGTACGGCGTGCCGACGGAAAACGAACCGCCCGCCAGGCCCACGAACATGCCCAGCACGAGGAAATGCCAGTAGGCGGTGGCGTAGGAAATCAGGTAGATCGGCACCACGCTGGCCAGCATCAGCAGGAAGAAGACGCGGCGTCCGCCGTATTTGTCTGTCCAGATGCCCAGCGGCACGCGCACGAGGGAGCCCGTCAGCACGGGCATGGCGGCCAGCAGGCCGAATTGCGTTTCAGTCAAGCCCAGGCTGGTCTTGATGGGGATGCCCAGTACGGCAAACATCATCCAGACTGCAAAGCAGATGGTAAATGCGAAGGTACTGCTGATTAATACGGACGCCTGCTTGCGCCGCATGCCCGGTTCGACTGCCTTGTTACTGCTGTTACTGTTCTTGTTAGTGCCATCTAGGGTAGCCACGATGTTTCTCCATGAATGCACTGGCCGTCTGGCCAGCCGTCCCGACCAGCTTACGTGGCAGCGGCGAAAGGCACTATCGGCCACAGGGTGATTCTGGGAAGGCAATCTGGATAGCCGCATCGGCAAAAGTGACTAGATGACGGGGTGCGCGCCTAGCCTGGATGGCGGGTGTTTTACAAACCGGCGCATTTTTGGCACACTCGGCGCCTGGAGAAAGGAGCGGCATGCAGAACAGGCACGAAACAGACGACATCATCACGCGCGTGGCCCAAGCTGGCGATGTGAAAGCCATGCTGGCCTGCGACGCCTATGCCCAGGCGCACCCGGAGCGTGGCGAGGCCGTGCGCGCCGCCGTCGGCAAGGGCCGCTGCCAGGTGGCCATCCGGGCGGCCCACGTGGCCGGCTATGTCCTCACGCACGACGACTTCTTCGGCCACGGTTTTGTCTCGCTGGTGGTGGTCGCGCCCGCGCACCAGCGCTGCGGCGTGGGATTGCGCCTGCTGGCGGCCGCCGCTACCACGTGCAAGACAGGGAAGCTATTCACCTCGACGAACCGGTCGAACGGCGCCGCGCAACGGCTGTTCGCCGGCGCGGGCTTCGTGCGCAGCGGCCGGATCGACCATCTCGATGAGGGCGATCCGGAGTTCGTGTACGTGAAATTCCTGCGTTAGCTGCATCTCGTCCCGACGGCGTATGGCGCAGGACGCCAAAGGCGGCTATGCTGGCGCCACCATCAATCAACGCCACCACATCACGCATGGATTATCTGAGCCTCAAACATTTCCACATGGGCTGCGCCGCCGCCAGCGGCGCGCTGTTCCTGTTGCGCGGCGCCTGGATGCTGCGCGCCTCGCCCGCCTTGCAGCAGCGCTGGGTGAAAATCCTGCCGCACCTGGTCGACACGGCACTGCTGGCCAGCGCGATCGCCCTGGCCGTGTGGAGCGGCCAGTCGCCGGGCAGCCAGCCCTGGCTGGCCGCCAAACTGTGCGCGCTGGTGGCCTACATCGCGCTGGGCACCATTGCGCTGAAACGGGGCAAGACGCCGGCCGTGCGCGGCGCCGCCTTCGCCCTCGCCGTGCTGGTCTTCGCCTACATCGTCGCCGTGGCCGTCACCAAGCAGGCCTGGCCGCTGTAGCACCAGGCAAGCGCATCAGAAGATGTAGCGCAGGGTAACGCTGGCGTTGCGCGGCGCACCCCAGTACCCCTGGTTGTACATGCCGAGCTGGCTGTAGTAATGCTTGTCGAACACGTTGCTGATGTTCGCCTGCAGGGACAGCTGGCGCGACAGCGCGTATTTCGCCATCAGGCTGGCCACGGCATAGCCGCCCTGCTCCACGCGCTCCGTGCCATCCGGCCCCGTGGCATCGCGGTAGGCGCCGCTCTGCCAGTTCACGCCGCCGCCCACGGACAAGGCGCGCCAGCCGCCAGGCAGCTGGTACGTGGAAAACACGCGCGCCAAGGTCTGCGGCACATAGCTGTTCAGGCGCGCGCCCGTGTTGTCCTCGGCCGCCGCATGCGACACGCTGGCCGAGACGTTCCAGCCCTTGACCAGCTCGCCCGACACGTCCAGTTCCACACCCTTGCTGGTGGTGCCCGAGGCCGCGTAGTACGCCTGCGTCAGCGAATTGCCGACAAAATGGCCCGTGTCTTCCTGCGCCAGGCCATCCTGCGCGATGCGGAACACGGCCAGCGCCGCATTGAGTTTGCCGCCGAAATACTCGCCCTTCACGCCCGCTTCCACATTCTTGCCTTGCACGGGGTCGAGATAGCGGCCGAACCGGTCCTGGTAGCCCTGCGGCTTGAAGATCTTGCTGTAGCTGGTGTACAGCGCATGCTGCGCATCGATATCCCATACCAGGCCAGCATATGGCGTGACGGCGTGCTTGGCATACGCATAGCCGCCGCCCCAGTCGTCGACGTGGTCCGCCTTGTAGCGGCTGTAGCGCGCGCCGACGATCAGCTTCAGGGGATCGGCCAGCGAAAAACGCGCCGTGCCATAGATGCCGCGCTGCTGTACCGTGTCGAGCAGCTTCCAGCGCGAGAAATTCGGATCGTTCCAGTCCGGCTCCGGCGTCACGCCCTGCCACTGATGAAAATTGCCGTAGTCGACGCTGCCGCCGGCAATGCCGGGGTTGCTGGCGAACTGGTTGCTGCCCGAGACGCCGAACGCCAGGTCGTGCGTGCGCCCCAGCAGCTGCAGCGGTCCCTGCACATAGGCGTCGACGCTGTCCTGGCGCCGCGTCCCCGAGTAAAAGCCGGCGTAGCCCGTCACGCCCTGGCCCGTGGCCTTATCCGGCCAGGTATTGGCGAAGAGTTCGGCCGCCGAGTAATTGCCCCAGCCATGATTCAGCATGGCCGTCAGGTTCCAGCCCTTGCCCAGTTCCTGCTCCAGGCGCAAAAAGGCAGTCTGGCTGGTGCTGAACCAGCGGCTCCAGGTGGTGGCCGTGGTGGTGGAGCGGGAAAACGTGGCCCGTTCGCCATCCGCGTACCACAGCGGCAGGCCGCCGTACATGCCGCCACGCGGGCGGTTGTCCTGGTATTCATAGCCGGCGATCAGCACGCTGCCGGGCGCCAGATCCGCCTCCACGGTGGCGTAAGCCATGGCCTTCTTGCCATGATACAGATTCACATACGATTCGCTGTCCTGGTAGCTGGCCACGACTCTTCCGCGCACCTTGCCATCGGCACTCAGGGGTGTGGACAGGTCCGCGCTGGCGCGCGCATTCTGCCAGGAACCCAGGCTCAGGGCCGCATTCCCGGCCAGCTGCGTCGACGATGCGCGCTTGCGCACCAGGTTGATGGTGGCCGACGGTTCGCCCGCGCCCGTCAGCAGGCCCGTGGCGCCGCGCACGATCTCGACCCGGTCGTAGGCCGTCATGTCCAGCGTGCTGTCGCCCACATTGAACGCATTGTCGACCGTGGTGGGAATGCCGTCGTACTGGTAGCTGGCGATGGAAAAACCGCGCGCGAAGAACGAGGTGCGGTCGCTGTCGTAGCGGTTGATGGCGATGCCGGCCGCGTTTTGCAGCACCTCTTCCACCGTTTGCAGGTTCTGGTCATCCATCTGCTGGCGCGTGACCACGCTGACGGCTTGCGGCGTCTCGCGCACGGACAGGCCCAGGCGCGTGGCCGAGCGCATGGTCCGCGTCGTATAGGCGCCGCTGCCTTCCGTCGCGCCGTTCGCATCAAAGCTGGCACTGACCTTCATCTCGGGCATGGTCTGGCCGCCATCGGCCGCTGCCACGTCGAGCACATAACCGCCATTGGCCTGCGGCACGGCGCGCAAGCCCGAGCCGGCGACGATGGCGCCCAGCGCTTCAGGCACGCTGTAGCTACCGGTCAGGCCGGCGCTGCGCTTGCCCGCCAAGGCGGCGGCCTGGTAGGAAATCATGGTGCCCGTCTCCTGGCCGAAACGCACCAGCACCTGTTCCAGGGAGCCGGCCGGTATCGCCAGCGCGATGCGCGCCGCATTCGCGGCCTGGGCCGCAGGAGCGAAGATGGTGGCGCCGCCGGCGGCGAGCAGCCACAGAGCTTGGCTGACGGCCAGCACCGCCACGCTGCGGCGGCAGGTACGGGAGGCGGAAGAAACGTGAATAAGTGTTGTGCTGGGCATGCGGACTGTTTTCCTGAAAGTGAATGAAGGGTTCACTTGCTATGTCACGCGAAAATCGCAAACCCCTCACTTTCCAGAAAATATTCATGTAGGCTGCCGATGCGGTACCACGCTCACCCAGAAGCGCGTGGTCTGGCGCACGTCGACGGCCAAGGTGCGCGTCAGCATGTCGAGCACCTGCCCCGTGTCGGCCAGCGGGTAGATGCCGGACACGCGCAAGTGGGCGATGGCCGGATCGCAAGCCAGGCGCCCAGGGCGGTAGCGGGCCAGTTCGCCGATAAATTCCGCCAGCGGCATATCGTGCGCCACCAGCATGCCGGCCGTCCACGCATCCGCACCCGCACCCAAGGTCCTAACGGCGCCGATCTGCGCCGCCGTAAAGCTGGTTTGCTGGCCCGCCTGCAGCCTGCGCGCCGCATCGGACGCCTGTTCCAGTTGAATGTCGACGGCACCGGCGAACACGCCCAGCTGCGTGCGCTCTCCTTCCACGCGCACGGCAAAGCGCGTGCCCACCGGTTGCAAGCGGCCTTGTGCCGTTTGCACGACAAATGGCCGGCCGGCCTGATCGCGCGCCGTGCTGACCATGATCTCGCCTTTGACTACCGTCACCAGGCGCTGGCCCGCGTCATAGCGCACATCGATGCTGGATGCCGTATTGAGCGCGATGCGCGTGCCGTCGTCCAGCACGACGTGGTGTAATTCTCCCGTGCCCGTGCGGTAGTCGGCAAGCCAGAAGCGCGCCTGCTCATCGCCGCCTGCCAGCCAGGCGCCGCCGCCCACGGCCAGCAGCGCCAGCAGCTTGAGCGACTGCCGGCGCGCCGCATTCGCCTGCGCATGGACCGGCTTGCGCGCCAGCGTGCCGTGCGCCAGCGGCGCTGGCAAGGCACGCATGCGCGCCATGCAGCCCTCCACATGCTGCCAGGCTTGCTCATGTTCGGGGTCGCTGTCGCGCCAGGCGCGCCAGGCCTGCTCCACTTCCGGCGTGGCGTCGCCGGCCTGCAGGCGCACCAGCCATTCCACCGCTTGCAGGCTGGCCGCTTCCGGCGTGAAGGCGCCCATCACGATGCCGGATGGGCAAAGAAACACTGATGCATGGCTTTGACCAGGTAGCGCTGCACGGTCGCCAGCGAGACATTCAATTCCAGCGCGATGGCCGCCTGCGGCATGCCATCGAGCTGCGACAGCAGGAACGCGCGGCGCACGGCAGGCGCCAGGCCATCGAGGCGGCGGTCGATGTCGAACAGGGCTTCGAGCAGGATCGCCTGCGCCTCGGGATCGGGCGCGTGCTGCGCCGGCAGGCTGGCCAGCGTTTCCAGGTAAGCCGCCTCCAGGTCGCGCCGGCGGTACAGATTGCCCAGCACGCCCTTGGCCACCGTCGTCAAAAAGGCGCGAGGCTCGCGCGCGGCGATGGCTTCGTCGCGATTGAGCAGGCGCATGAAGGTGTCGTGCGCCACGTCGGCCGCGTCAAAGGCGTTGCCCAGCTTTTGCCGCAGCCAGCCTTGCAGCCACCGGTGGTGTTCGTGATACAGGCTGCCCACCTCCTGGTGAGCGCCGGGTTGGGCAGCCGACACGTCGCATACTCCCTGATTCACAAATAATAATGATTCGCATTCTATATCCATGCGCTGCTGCGGCGCAAGCGCCCTGCCAGCGCTTGTTTGACGCGCTTCTTTCCAAAATTTCCTTGCTGATCGTATCCGGTGGCGTAGCCTGCATTGCAAATTCAGCAGAACGCTCCCGGCTACGCGGCAATGATAGTATCGGCAACATCATCGACAAGCCGGCCACCCTGGCCATGCATCCCCCATTGAAAGGCGAACATGCTGCTATCCGAATTGCTGACCAAACTGACCTGCGGTGACCTCGAAGGCGAGGAGCTCGACGAGGCCGTCGCCGCCATCACCGCTGCGCCCTCCGCGCCACGCGACGAGTGGATCGACAGCGATGCCCAGGCCTATGCGCTGGAGATCCTCTCGCAGCTGGGCGGCTATATGGCGTCTAGCGACAAGCTCGATGAGCTGCACGAACAGATACAGGACATGTTCGACGAATTCCCCGACTTCCCGTACGAACTGCTCAAGGCAGGCCGCGGCAGCGCGCTGCCGTACTTCGAGTGGCTCGATACGGAACTGGCGCAGCGCGCCGTGGACGAAGGCGGCTATGAGCTGATCCAGATCGACGGCAACGGCTCCGACGAAATGGATGCGCTGCTCGTGTACCGGCGCGATACAAACGACATCATCCAGGCGGCGGCCTTGATGGGCGTGACGATAGGCCGGCCGCTTACCTACTATCGCGGCATCGAAGCGATGGCGGGCAAGCGGCCGGGCTAAGCACCCACGCCTATTGCATCGGCAAGGCGCTCACATCGACGGCGGGCGCCTGGCCTGTCGCGGGGCGCGTGAAGTTCTGGCTGCTTTTCACGACATCGGCAAAGAAGCCGCCGTTATGCAGATAGAACCTGCCGTTCTCCACGCCGCCCGCGTAATCCATGCGCTGTGCATTGGTGGCCGTGGCGTCGCCCGTGAAGCGCCCCGCCGTCACTTCCGACCAGGTGCCGGCAACGTTCCTCGCCCACTGGTTGCCGAACTGGACGCGGCGCTCCGTGTAGCCCAGGGTATCGATGAAATTTTCGAGGAAGGAATGCACGCCCGTCAAATACGTGGAAATCGCCGGCCGCTTCCAGGTGGCGATGTAGCGCCACTTGCCCGTCTCGGGCGCGAAGAACCAGGCCGAGTAATCGCTGCCGCCATTGCCGTCGGGCCGCGCGCGCGTGATGAAACGGTAGGTCGTGCCGGCCGCCCAGTTATACGACAGATAGGTCTGGCCGCCCGTGCCCTCGCCGCCGAACGCATTGTCGACCACGCCGGCGCCCTTGCTGACCAGGGTGGTTTTCGCGCCATTGTCGGCATCCCACACGGAGAACAAGATCCAGCGCTCGCTCGGCGATTTCACCTGGATGCCCATGTAGCCCTGACTGAAGCCGTTGGCCATGAAGTAGGAGCCGATCGCGTCCTGGCCCTGGGGAATCGTCATCTCATTATAGAAATACTCGGTATTGGCGGGCACCGTGTAGCCCATGTGCACGGACGGGCCGCGCCGCGACCAGTAGTAATTGGCGGGATCGTTGGCGTAGGTGAGCGCGGCGCTGGCAGTCACCTTCAGCGCGGAGACGTCGCCGAACGTGTCCTTCACGCGCGACAGTCCCTGCAAGTCGACCTTCACATAGCCGGCCGCCGCCACGTTCACCGTGCCCACGGCATAGGTCTTGCGTTCCTTGCCGGCCAGCTTGACGTCGAACGGCGTGCCGTTGACCTTCACGCGGATGGTGCTGTTGCCGCCATCGGCCAGGCTGGCGTCGAGCGCCACCTGCACGGGTCCCGCCCCGGCCACGCGGAAGTAGGTGCTGGCGACGGCAGCGGGATTGCTCCAGCCGGACAGGCCGCGCTCGCTGATGACGGCGCCCTCGTTCCCGCTGGTGATGAAGGCGTTGCCGGCCAGTTCCACGGTGGCGGACGTGGCGGGCGCGGCCACGGTGGCGGCCAGCAAGGCCGTATTGCCGTTGCCCGTGGCGGTGGCGCCGCCGCAGGCCGCCAGCAGCAAGGGCATGACGGGAAGGATGGCATGGAATAATGCACTTCTGTGTTTCATCGACGTCTCCTGGTGGTGAAGCTTTGCGACGGGCGAACACGGGCCTGCGCACCTGCGCCGCGGTTGAAAAACGCATGGGGATAGAAAAAACCCGCTACGGCAACTGGTGCGGTAGCGGGTCGTTCAGGCTTAGTACTTGCCGTCGAGGGCGAAGATCGGCTTGCGCGATTTCCACTGCCCGCCCGTGAAGTCCGGGAAGTCCAGGGTCTGGAAGTTGGCGGCGATCGATTGCTCGGACAGCGGCGTGATGGCGCTCCAGGTGACGGCATCGTAGATATCGATCGGCATCGGCGCGTTGGCCTTCAATGCTTCGACAAAGGCGTGGATGACGAAGAAGTCCATGCCGCCGTGGCCCGCGCCCTCGGCTTGCGCCGCATACTTGCGCCAGACGGGGTGCTCATACTTGTCCTGGTAAGCCTTGAAGTCATCCCACTGGTGCGGCTTGCTGACGCCCTCGATATGGATGGAATTGTTCAAGTCCATCCACAGGCCGTCCGTGCCTTGCACGCGGAAACCCAGCGAATACGGGCGCGGCAGACTCGTATCGTGCTGCAGGATGATGGTTTCGCCGTTTTCGCACGCCAGGGTGGTGGTGACCACGTCGCCCAACTTGAATTTCACCTTGACGTTCGCATGCTGCGCGCCGCCCGGCTGCTTGACGATGTAGTCATGCAAGCCGCGCGCCTTGGTGGCGAAGGCGTTGATGCGCGTAAAACGGTTGCCGCGGTTGATGTTGGTGTACATGGCGCACGGGCCGATGCCGTGGCTCGGATACAGTTCGCCGTTGCGCTCGACCGAGTGCTGCGTGCGCCAATGGGCTTCGGACCAGCCCTTTTCGCCGAATTCGACGCCGCCGCCGTACGGCTTGGCCGGATTGCCGCTGTTGAATTTCACGGCGCGCAGATCATGCTGGTAGCCGCCCTGCAGGTGCAGCAGTTCGCCGAACAGGCCGGCGCGCACCATCTGCAGCGCCGCCATCACGTCGCGGCGGTAGCACACGTTTTCCAGCAACATGTAGGGCGTGCCCGTTTTCAGCTGGGTGTTCAGGACATCCCAGTGGTCTTGCAGGGTGATGCCGGCCACCACTTCGCAGCCGACGGCGATTTTCGCCTGCATGGCGGCGATGGCCATCGGCGCATGGAATTCCCACGGCGTGGCGATGATCACGCCATCGAGGCCGCCCGCGTCCAGCATGCGCTTGTAGGCTTTCTGGTCGCGGTCTTCGCCATATGTGCGCGGGCGCGGCTTGCCGACTTTTTCCACCTGGCCCAGCGCATGTTTCAGCATGATCGGTTCGATATCGCACAGGGCAACGACTTCCACGTCGTCGCGGCGCACCAGTTCGGCCAGCAGCACCTGCCCGCGCATGCCCGTGCCGATCAGGCCCAGGCGAACCTTGTCGCGGCCGGCGGCGGGTGCGGCGTTGGCCTCGCCAGGCAGCAAGGCGCTGCCTGCCATGGCGCCACCGACCAGCGCGGCGCTGGCGGACAGGAAATTGCGTCGATTGAATTGTGTCGTCATTGGTCTCTTCTCGCTTCCATTGGTAATGATCGTCGCCGGCCCGCCGCGCGGCGGGCCGGTTGCAATTTAATAAGTGTATTCCGCCGTGAAGCGCACGGAACGCGGCGCCGTGCGGCCGGCCACCTGCAGATAGCTGCGGGCGATGGCGCCGTGGTCTTCGCGCGTTTCGTTGTAGCGGGTCACGGTCTGGCTGTTGAACACATTGAACACGTCCACTTTCAGGCTCAGGCCCTTGACGGCGCTGGGAGTATAGGCCAGATTCATGTCCAGCTGGGCTTGCCATGGCAGGCGGCCCTGGCTGCCGCGCGGCGCCGGCTTGCCATTGCAATAGAAGTAGGAATCGCCGTAGTCGTTCTCGAACCTCAGGTTATCGGGCAGCGCGCCGATGCAGTTGCGCGGTGCGCCCGAGGTCAGCGACAGGTTGGCGCCGACCGTCACGTCCGGGATCACCTGCATGAAGCCGTAGGCCTTGAACGCATGGCGGTGGTCGCCCGGCAGGTAGCCATAGGCGTTGTACATCAGTTCCTTGTGGTCGTCGCTGACCGTCAGGCCCACGTCGCCGCCGCCGATGCTGTCCGTCTGGCCTTCCATATTGCCCTTCAGCGCAGACAGGGTGTAGGTCAGCTTGCCGTACCAGCCGTTCGTGTACGGGTGCTCGACGAACAGGTTCAGGGCGCGGTAGGTGCGCGATGGCAGCGGATTGCCCCACTCGGCCGCCGAAATATCCACGCGGCGCAAGCCCTTGCCGTCGTCGAAGTCCACCATCAGGCTGTTGTCGCGGCCCGGGTTGATGATGGCGCACTGGAAGCCGCCCCAGTTGCTCGTGTCGACGCTGTTGCGCGTGGCCCAGGCTTGCAGCGGACGCGCGTCGCAGGTGTCGTCGTTGGTGTCGTTCAGCTTGCGGTACAGGACGCTGGCGCCCACCACCAGCTTCTTGCTCAGGGCCCGTTCAAAACCGAGCGAGAATTCATCCTGCGACAGCGGCTTCAAGCCGATGGCCGTCACTTCGCGCGCATCGCGGCTCTGGCCATACGCGTTGTTGGCCGAATACGGCTTGCTGATCGCGTGCAGGCCCGTCGGCGCGCCCGTGACGGGATCGACGCCCGTGTAAGTGTATATCTCGCTGGTGGCCAGGAAAGGGCTGGCCATGTTGCTCGACAAATTCGATGGCACCGGCAGGTGGTAGCGGCCGCCGTTGGCGAAGAATTTCAGGGTGCCGTCGCCCAGGTAATCCCAGGTGGCGCCCACGCGCGGAGCGATCATATTGCGCTGCGAAATGAAGGCCACGCCATCGGTGCTGTAGTTGGTGAACTGTTCGCGGCGCAGGCCCAGGTCCAGCAGCACCCGTTCCGTGACCTGGTAGTGATCCTGGATGTATTGCGCCGATTGCACGCTGGTCGGACGCGCCAGGTTGGCGTTCAAGTCCTTGCTGACGTAGTAGCCTTGCGCGCCGTAGCCGCCGCCCTGGGCCGGCGTTTCAAACGCGCCGTTGATCGGGCGGTTCGGATCGGTCGCGCGCTGGTAGCTCCAGCGGTAGCCGCCGGCCAGGCTCAGGCCCACTTTCGATTCCACGTCGATGCGGTCGATGCCGCCGCGCAGCGAATGCTTGCCCAGCTTGTATTCGAGATCGAGTCGCTTGGCTTTCTGGCGGTCTTCCGACGACGGGTCGACCAGGGTGCCCGTCACCGTCTGCGGATTGGCGTACGTCAGGCCCGGCACCTGGGTCGATGCGTTCGACGACGTTTGCGCCAGCAGCGGATTGTAGCCATTCGGCGTGCGCGTGTGCGAGGTGCGCGATTCGCCCATCATGGCCGTCACGGTCAGGTTGTCCGTCAGGTAGCCCGTGTACTTGAAGATGTCGATATTGGCGCCCGGCGCGGCCGACGAGCCACAGCAGTTGACCGTCGTCTCGCCCTTGCCTGCCTGTACGCCGTTGCTCGCATGCGTGGCGTAGCTGTAGCCATACGCCTGGCTGTCCGTCTTCGTGCGGTCATACAGCTTGGTATATTCGAAGTGATGGTCGTCCGTCAGGTTGAAATCGAGCTTGGCCGTCATGCGGTCCACCTTGCTCTGGCTCGTGCTCCAGCCGCGCGCCAGGGCCGTGCCCGAGTCGGCGGCGGCGGCGACGGCCTGGCTGTCGGTGCGCGTCTGTTCCAGCGCCACGAAGGCGAACAGCTTGTTCTTGATCAGGGGACCGCTGCCGTACAGGCCCACCACCTTGCTGGTGCTGCCGTTGTCGCGGTTCCAGTACAGCAGATTGCCGTCCGTCTTGGGATTGGCGCCCGTGTTCGGGTAATACGTGTTTTCCGGCTCGCCTTTCAGCGAACGGGGAATGATGGAGACCTTGCCGCCGAATTCGACCTTGTTGCCGCCGCTCTTGGTGGTGATATTGATCACGCCGCCCGTGGAGCGGCCGAATTCCGAACCATAGCCGCCCGACAGCACCTGCAGGTTGGAGATCGCGCCAAACGGCAGTTCCGACGCGCCCACCTGGGTCAGGATGTTGGTGATGGGGAAGCCGTTGACGTAGAACGCGTTTTCCGACTGGCCCGAGCCGCCGATCGATGGCGCATTGCCGTACACGCTATTGGTGCCGCGCGACACGCCCGGCGTCAGCTGCACGATGGAGGCCACGTCATTGCCGACTGGCAGCGCCTTCAATTCCTTGGCCGTGAAGATCACGCCATTGTTCGTGTTCGACACGTCGATCGGATTGCGCGACGCCTTCACCACGACGGTCTGTTCCTGGCCCACGGGGCCGGCCGCGCTGGCCGGGCCGAAGTTCGCTTCGGCGCCCGCGCCGATCAGGGCTTCGACTTCCTGCGACGCTTCGACCGACCCGGCGCGCAGCACGCGCACCGCGTAACGGCCCGGCGGCATGGAGTTGGCCACATAGCGGCCCGACGTATCCGGCGTCAGGGTGCGCTGCACGCCCGTCGCCAGGTTTTCCAGCACCACGGTGGCGCCGGCGGGCGCGCTCACTTCGCCGAAGATGGTGCTGGTGGCGTTCGACTGTGCCCAGGCCTGGCCTGGCACGCCGGCCGCCAGGGCGATCACGATCGCGGCGGCGCGGCTGATGTCGCGCAATTTGAGTCGGGTGGTATGCATGTGTCTCTCCGTCTATATCGAGGGTTATACGCGCCCTCCCCGCTCCAGGGCGAAGTCGGGGGGATGCAATTTTTATGATGAGCGTCGGAAGGTAGAGCCAGGCAGCCGTCCCTTCCGGGAAATCAGTCCGTTTCGGCTTATTTTCGTTTTCTTGGGATTACTTTAAAAAGAAAAATAAGTATCGTCAACAAAAAGAAAGTTACAGCGCAAATTTATCGCTAAATTCAGTAAATAAAGACGTTTTATCTTTCGATTCAATCCGCGATGCGGCAGATAACTTTCGTTATCGTGGCGTGGCGGATACACGAGCAGGCAAGAAGGCGGCCTGCAGGAGACATTCCACACGGCAATCCTGATGGAAAAACGCGAAAGTAGCCATGGCAATCCCCTTTCACTTACGTTTATCTTTCGTATTATGCATTTCGGAATATTGTCTTTTTCTTTTCATGACGATACCCCGGCCCGCTGGCAGGCCGGGGCGGCGTCACGTCTTAAAAGAACTTGTAGCTGGCCGACAGGGCAAACTGGCGGCCGAACAGGTCCTGGCTATGGTTGTAGCCTTCCCAGCCGTTCGGGTCGTAGTACGGCTGCTTGTTGAACGCATTCTTCACGTTCAGGCCAACGTCCAGGTTCTTGAGCGGCTTCCAGCTGAAGGCCAGGTTCACCGTGGTGTACGACGGCGCGCCCTTGCACTGGCCGGCCGGCAGCGATAAGGAGGCGGCGGTGCAGTTTTCCGGCGTGTTGTCCTTGTCCCACGGACCGTAGGCCCAGCGCGTCTTGCCCGAATAGTTGATGAAGACGCTGCTGACGAAGTTGCGGTAGCTCCAGTCGGCGTTGACTGTCGCGCGGTAGCGCGGCGAATCGTAGTAGCCGACAGTATTGCCCTTGATGTCGCTGCCGTCTTCGCTGTCGTGGGTGTCGCGCTTGCGGATGGTGGCGGCGATGCCCGTGCTCAGCTTGCCCCAGTCGCCGAGCGCAAAGCGCGTGCGCGCGTCGATGTCCACGCCGTCCATCAGGGTACGGCCGCGGTTCGAATACGAGTTGATCAAGCCACCCAGGTTGCCCACCGAGTAGCCCGGCACGCCGCCCGCGCACACGCCCGCATTGGCGGGATTGGCGCACATGGCCGCCACCGCCGCCATATTGCCCCGGTCCGTGTCCGTCAAGTCGTTGCGGATGGCGCTGGACGTGCCGGCCAGGGTCGGGCCGTACTTGTCCACCAGTTCCGTAAACAGTTCGTTGAAGTCCTGGCGCACGATCTCGTCGCGGCGGTTGATGAACCAGTAATCGATGGAGATGCTCACGTCCTTGGCCGGCTGCAGGACCAGGCCCACGGTGGAAATCTTGGCCTTTTCCGGACGCAGGTTCTGGTTCGGCGGCGTCAGGCCGCCCACCGTCGTCGAGCAGTTCGAATTGAGCAGGCTCTTGCCCAGGTCCGCATCCGTCGCCACCCTGGACTTCATCAGGGCGCGCGCCATGGCATTCGTCTCATCGCAGCGCACCGTATCGCGGATGCCGCCCACCTGGGCAAAGACGCCGCCCGAGCCCGATTCAGCCAGGTTGGGCGCGCGGAAGCCTTCCGAATACGTCCCGCGCAGCATCAGGTCGGGCCGCGCGCGCCAGATCACGCCCAGCTTGGGCGCCAGGTTGGCCGAGAAATGCGGGTATTTGTCCAGGCGCGCGGCCGCATTGACTTCCAGGGTATCGCTGAGCGGCACCACCACTTCGCCAAACACGGCGGCGATGGTGCGCTTGCCATCGAACCAGGAACCGCCCTGCTGCGTGATCAGGCCATTGGCCGCATCCGCGTTGCCGGGCGTGAGGAAGCTCTCGCGCATCACGTTGGTGCCCACGGCGGCGCGCACTTCGCGCTCGCCCAGCTTGAACAGCGTGCCTTCCAGCTTGGCGTCCCACATCATCAGCTTGGTCCACGATTCGATGGCGAAGGTCGGATAGGCGGCGCGCAGCAGCGCCGCATTGGCCTCGCTGATTTCGCCGAACTTGTAGGCGGGATTGTCGGAGATATACGTGCGCCCGCTGACGGGATCTTTCGTGAACGGGCCGAACGCCTGCTTGAAGCCATTGATATTCACGTTCGCCGTCTGGAACAGCGTGGAATGGCTGCCAGCCACGCTGAGCGCCGTTTCAAAATCCCAGCCGCCGCCGATGCTGCCGCGCAGGCCGACGAGCGCGCGGTAGTTTTCATCGACATTCTTCTGGCCGAAGTGGCCCGTGGCATCCTGCAGCAGGTAGTTCAAGCCGGCGGCGCCACCCATCTTGGCCACCATGTCGGCATCGAGCTTGCCCTTCAGGTAGACGTTGTTCGGACTCAGGAAAGGCGTGGCGAAGGTGTTCAGGGTAGTGCCCGTATTGCGCGCGAACCAGTTGTTCGTGCTGCCGCTGTTGAAGCTGGACGGGCCATTCTCGCCGCGCATCTTGATGTGGGTGAACGCACCTTCCGCGAACGCTTCCATGTCGCCGCCCAGCTTCAGCCGGCCGCTCAGGTAGGCCGTGGCTCGCTCCGAAGTGGGGCCCGTATCGAGCTGGTTGGGCAGCGCATTCCACACGCAGCGCGTGCCCGACGCTTCGGTGATGCTGTTGTTGCAGCCGGGTGCGGCGCGCTGGGTGCGGGCATTGTTGTTGGCCTTGTCGAAGACAAAGAAGGTCCCCGGATTCATCACGCCCGGCTCGCTGCCCACGCCCACGCGCATGTTCGGGATGAAATTGGGATTGTTCACATAAAAATACGAGGGGCGCTTCTGCCAGGTATCGGCCAGCGCGATGCGGTCGCGCTGGTAGACGTTGACGGAACCGTAGACGTTGTAGCCGTCGCTGGCCAGGTCGCCCACGCCATACAGCACGCTGGCCTGGCGTTCGCCATAGGCTTTCACGCTGGGCGAAAACTCGCCGTTGGCGCGCGCCTCCAGCCCTTGATACGACTTCTTGGTGATCACGTTGATGACGCCGGCGACGGCATCGGAGCCATACACGGCCGACGCGCCGTCCGTCAGGATTTCCATGCGCTCGATGGCGGCGGCGGGAATGGCGTCGATATTGACGAACATGGTCTGGAAACCGGCCGGCGCGCCATAGAACGACAGGCGGCGGCCATTGAGCAGCACCAGCGTGCCCTGCGCGCCCATGCCGCGCAAGTTCGCCTGCGAGCCGCCATCGGAACCCGTGAACATAGAGCGGAAGTCCTGCTGCGCCGGACGGGCCGCGGGCAGGTTGTCCAGCACTTGCAGCAAGGTGAGCGCGCCCATGTTTTCGATCTGCTTGGCGTTGATCACCTGCACGGGCGACGCCGTTTCCGCATTGATGCGCTTCAGGCTGGAACCCGTCACTTCGACGCGCGCCAGTTTTTCCTCCTCCGCTGCCAGCGCCGTCGACGCCAGCGCGGTTGAGCCAAGTCCGACCGCCACCATGGCGGACATCAGTTTTTTCAAGTGCATTCCCATCTCCCTTTTATAAGTGATTTGTTTTCGTCAGGCTGCAAGAGCCCCTCCCCGGTCCGAAGAGGGGCTCGTTGTTAGTGAAATGATTGAAGTAGTTAGCGCGGCTTGACGGTCGCGCCCTCCGTGCCGGTCAGTACGGCGTTGGCCCAGTTGCCGCAGACCTGGGCCGGGTGGGCGCCGCGCGCGCCCAGGGTGCGCAAACTGAGCTGGCTCAGGCCGCGCACATCGATTTCGGGTTTGACCACCCCGGGAGCCGTGACCAGGCCGCTGTCATACAGCAGCCGCTCGCCGCTCCAGACCTGGAATTGCAAGCCGCCCGCGCTGCGGCAGCTATCGTCCACGCCCAGGTCGGCGCGCAGCAGATTCCAGTTGCCCGCCAGCTGCAAGTCGATGCGGCTGGCTGGTCCCACGCCGAGGCCCTTGCGGAACCACAGCCCGTTCATGCGCATCTCGGCGGCCTTGCCGGCCGGCCGGTCTTTCGCGACAGTCTTCGGCAGCGCCAAGTCCGACAGATAGCGCTGCACCTCTTCTGCTTCGGCCACGCGGTGCTCGAGCACGCGGAATGCGGACAAGGTCACGGGCGCCACGTCGGTCGCCAGCGCCGCGTCGAACGCGCGCGCCACCGGCCCGGCCTGCGCCGCCGTGACCATCGGGTCGGTGGATGCGGCGCCATCGCCTTCCGGATTTTGCGTGCTCATGACGCGGAAGCGCAGCAAGCGCCCGGCCGTGGCGGGGAAATTGATCGTCTGCGTACCCTCTTGCAATTTGAGCGTGCCGCGCGCAAGCGCCGCGCCCCACTCGCCGTTGTTGTCGCCGATGTAGATTTCGTAATCCAGCACCTGGCCATGCTTCCAGTGCTGATCGTTGCGCGGCGCCAGTTCGATGCCATCGACGAGGCGGCGTTCCGTAAAGCCGATCACCCATTCATGCGGTCCGCTTTTCACGGACGGGCTGCGCACGGTGCGGAACCAGGTCTCGGGCTTGCCGTCGAAGGCGTTTTCCAGCGGATAGCCGCTTTCTTCCGCAGGACGCGACACCACCTGCATGGCGTCGGCCGGCAAGGCGCGGCCCGGCACGGGGGCGGCGGGGAAGTCGGCATCGATACGCGCCACGTCCAGCGCGCCGGCCACCTGCAAGGCCAAGGGCTGGCGGATATCCTGCGCCGCCACTTTCACGTGCAAGGTGCCCTGGCGGTCGGCAGGATCGAAGAACCAGGCATCAAGCGCCTTGTCGTAGGCGGCGCGGTCGGCGGACGCCGCGAGCAGCCGTTCGCCCGCCTTGACGGCGGCAGGTCGCTGGCCCGCCAGCATGCGCAGCGCATAGCCGCGGCGCGCTTCCTGGCCCTGGTACTTGCCATCGACGGCGCCGATGTCGACCTGCACGTCGCCGCCCGTCTGGCGCATGCGGATGATTTGCTGGCTGAAGGCGCCGCCCTGGTACTGGCGCGTGTTGCCGTCGTCTTCATACAGGGTGTATTCGGAATCGCCGTGCGGGTAGATATCGAGGGTCAGCTGGTCCTTCGGTTTCTGGCCGTCGTACAGCATTTCCGGATACATGGGCAGGATGGCGCCGGCGCGCACGAACACGGGCAGCTTGTCCAGGGTCACCTGCATATCGAGGTCGCGCCCTTTCGCGTCCGCCGTGGCCTGGCGGCCATCCCAGTAGTCGTACCACGTGCCTTGCGGCAGGTGGATGCCCTTGCGCCAGCCGCCGCTGACGGCCTGGCTGCGGTAAACGGGCGCCACCAGCACGTCGCGCCCCAGCAGGAATTGATACTTATAGGCTTCCGTGTAGGCGGCCGGGTCTTGCGGGTAATCCCACATCAGGCCACGCACCAGCGGCGCGCCCGATTGCTCCGCTTCGCGCACCAGGGTGTACATATACGGCGTCAAACGCATCTTGAGCTTCAGATAGCGGCGGTTGATGTCGCGGTACGGTTGCTCGAACCACCACGGATGCTTGCGCTCGGCCGCGGCCCAGCCGGACATGCCCATCAGCACGGGCGTAAAGCTTTTCCACTGCAAGTCGCGCAGATAGGTTTCCGGGCTGCCGCCGAAGATGGCATCCACGTCGCCCGAGGCATATGCCTGGCCGGACAGGCCCGAGCCGATCAGGGTCGGAATGTGCCAGCGGATGTAGTCCCAGCTGGCGCTCTGGTCGCCCGTCCACGCCACGGCATAGCGCTGGATGCCGGCCCAGCCCATCACCGTCCACAGGAAGGGGCGGCTGTCGGAGTTGTTCAGGATGCCGTCATACGCGGACTTGTTCGCATCCATGGCAAACTGGTAGCCCTTGCCCGTCCACGCCACGTCCAGCTTTTGCACGCGGCTGCCCGCCTGGCCCACTTCCCAGGCGATCTTGTCGACGCCGTTTTCCGTCCACAGGCCCGTGCGGAAGCCATAGCCGGCCAGGCCCTTCACCGTTTCCGGCAAGTTCGTGTAGCCGCAGCCATAGCCGTCGTTGGGCAGTATCCAGCCGCCTGGCATGTCGTGTTCGCGGTACTGGCGCGCCACGGTTTCCACCACGTCCGGCGTCTTGCCGGTGGAGCCGTCAGTCCAGCCTTTGGGCACGGAACCGGGCTTTTTCACGTTGTCGCCATCGTTGTAGCAATCGGCGTCGCCGTATTCGAGCGCCCAGCGCGGCAGCATGCGCGCGCGGCCCGTCAATTCCGTGTAGCGGGCGACGACGTCGCGCAAGTCCTTGCCGACGAAGAAATACGCATCGAAGCGCCCTTCCGCGTGCTGCAGCGAGATCTGTTCCTTGTCGCGCAAATCGTAGTGCCCGTCGGACCAGGTATTGCGCAGCACGCCCCAGCCTCGTGAACTCATCAAGAATGGCGCGGGATTCGGGCGGTCGCCCTCTTCCCAGCCGCCCGAATACGACACGGGCACCTGCTTGCCCTTGAATTCGAAGCGCCCATTTTGCTGGCCGCCGCCGAAATAACGCTCGCCCGGCTGGCTCGACAGCACCTGCACGCCCTGCTTGTCGTCGAGCGACAGCGGCTGCACCTCGCGCCACAGCGGCACCGCATCGCCCTTGCGGTACAAGGTAAGGCGCAAGGGCTTGCGGTCGATGCGCAGGTTCAGGGCTTCGGTGCTGATCAGGATATGGTCGGGATGCTCGCTGATCTCGTATGCCACTTGTGCGGCGGGCTGGCCCACGACGATGGGCGCGGCCTTGTCGCCGGGACCCGTCAAGCCCCCCTTGCCGCCCGCCTGGATGCGCAACACGTCCGCCTGCGGCAGGCTGATACGCAGCTGCATGCCCGTGTCGCTGCGCAGATCCCAGCCCAGCGCCTCGCCCTTGGCCACGTCGGCCGCATGCACGGCGGAGAGCGACTGCAGATTGCCGATAGGCGCGGCTTGCAGGCCAGGAGCGGCCAGGGTGGCAAGGGCGGCGAGAACGCAGGCGGCAAGGGCGCGGCGGGGAAGCGGGAGAGGTTTCATCTGCGGGCTTTCAGAAAATCGAAGTGATGGAAATACTTTAAGAAGAAAAATAAATATCGTCAATCAAAAGAAAGTTCCTGGACCGATTTATTAATAAAATGCCCAGAATTGGCGCATTTTTCTTACGTTTCACCAAAATGTCACAAAACATACTTTCGTTATCGTCGCATTTCAGCGACAGGCGGCGGCACGACTGGGTTTCATGCGGCAGCGCAACATGATCGGCGTCCAGAAAAGCACCAGTAAGACGACATTATTCGCAAGCCACACAACTATTTACTTTCGTTTTACTTTCGTATTTGACTTTTCGAAATTTAGTATTTATGCTTTCTCCAACAAACACTTTACTGACCTCTCATGACTACCCTTCTTCAGCGTGACATTCAAACCTGGCGCGACATCGGCGGCCTGCACACGGCCGAGGAAATCGCCCATCAGCCCGCCATCTGGCGCGCGCTGGCCGGCATTTTGCGCAGCGAGCAAGCCAGCCTGGCCGCCTTTCTGGGCGATGCGCTGTCCCATCCACAGCAGCGCGTGATCCTGACGGGTGCCGGCAGCTCGGCGTATGTGGGCGAAATCGTCGTCGACACCCTGAATGCCGCCTGGCCCGCGCAGATCCGCGCCATCGCCACCACGACTTTGCTGACGCACCATGAGCTGTACCTGGAAGCGGATGCGCCCACCCTGCTCGTCTCGTTTGCCCGCAGCGGCGACAGCCCGGAAAGCCTGGCGGCCGTGGAACTGCTGCGCCAGGTCGTGCCCGGTGCGCGCTTCCTGAACATCACTTGCAACGCCGATGGCAAGCTGGCGCGCCAGGGCGCCAACGACAGCAATACATATAACTTGCTGATGCCGGAAGGCAGCTGCGACCGCGGCTTCGCCATGACCAGCAGCTTTAGCAGCATGCTGCTGGCGGCCCTGTCGGTACTGGGCAAGGACGTCGACGTGGCGCGCCTCGAGACCCTGGCGCAGCTGGGCGAAGACGCCCTGCGCGACTGGTCGGCTCCCGTGGCGGACCTGGGCTCGACACCCGTGCAGCGCGTGGTCTACCTGGGTAGCGGCCCGCTGGAAGCGCTGGCCAAGGAAGCGGCCCTGAAAATCCTGGAATTGACGGGCGGCCGCGTGATGGCGATGGCAAATACCCCGCTGGGTTTCCGCCATGGCCCGAAATCGGCCGTCACCACGGAGTCCCTGGTGATCCTGCTGCGCAGCAGCAAGCCACTGGCGCGCCAGTACGAATATGATTTGCTCAAGGAACTGCAGCGCGACAGCGTGGCGCAGACGTGCCTGACGGTCGGCATCGGCGGCGACCTGTCGGCCGACGCGCCGGCCTGGCCCGACGCCTGGCTGGCCCCGCTATGGCTGCTGATGGCGCAGCAATATGCGCTGCACCAATCCGCGCTGCTGCAACTGCGCCCCGACAATCCATTCGCCGGCGGCATCGTCAACCGTGTCGTGCAGGGCGTCACCATCTATGGCCATGACCAATTCTAATCACACGGCCGGCTACCACGGCATCGACATCGGCGGCAGCAAGATGGAGCTGGTCGCCTTTGCCGACCGCGACGGCGCACTGACCGAAACGTTCCGCGAGAGAGTCGCCACGCCGGGCGACGATTTTAGCGCCTTCGTGCAGGCGATCGTCGACCTGGTGGCGCGCGGCGACGCGGCGCTGGGCACGACGGCGCCCGTCGGCATCGGCTTGCCCGGCGTGATCGACAGCGCCAGCGGCCGGCAACTGAGCTCCAACGTGCCGGCCCTGAACGGCCGCCTGGTGGCGCAAACCCTGCAGCAAGCCTTGCAGCGCCCTGTCGCCATCGGCAACGATTGCCAGTGCTTCGCCTTGTCGGAAGCGCAAGGCGGCACGGCCGACCATGCCGCCAGCATGTTCGGCGCCATCCTCGGCACGGGCGCCGGCGGCGGCTATTGCGTGGGCGGCCAGCTGCTGCGCGGCTTGAACGGCGTGGCCGGCGAATGGGGCCACTGGAGCCTGCCCGCCTCCCTGCTGGCGCAGCATGGCCTGATCGATTACGCCTGCCCGTGCGGCAAGGCGGGCTGCCTGGAACGCTACGTTTCCGGACCCGCCATGAGCAAGCTCCACGCGCATTTCGGCGGCGACGGCGCCGAGCCGCTGGCCATCGTGGCACGCGCCAACATGGGCGACGCCGTGGCCGAACGCACGGTGGCCGTGCACCTCGACGTGCTGGGCCACGCGCTGGCCGGCCTGGTGCTGGCCTACGACCCGCACGTCATCGTGCTCGGCGGCGGCCTGTCGAAATTGCCGCACCTGTACGACAAGCTGCCGGCCGCCGTGAAGCGCCACCTGTTCCCCGGCGTGCACGTGCCGCCCATCCTGCCGCCCCGCTTTGGCGACGCCGGCGGCGCGCGCGGCGCGGCCCTTTTGATACGACAACATATAAAGGCGTCAACATGATGAAGCAAGCGGAAAACCCGAGTTTTACCCTGTCGCCCATCCAGCAAGTGATCAAGGCGCACCGCCGCGGCGAGCGCGTGGGCCTGTACGCCGTCTGCTGCAGCCACCCGAGCGTGCTGCGCGCCGCCATGCGCGTGGCCAGCGAGTACGACACCGTGCTGCTGGTCGAAGCGACCTCGAACCAGGTCGACCAGTTCGGCGGCTACACGGGCATGACACCAAACGTTTTCCGCGACACCATGCTGGCACTGGCCCGGGAACAGGGTTTCCCCGCCAGCCGTCTGGTGCTGGGCGGCGACCACCTGGGTCCGAACGCCTGGCAGCACCTCGACGCGGCCACCGCCATGGCCCACGCCGAGACCCTGATCGCCGCGTATGCGTCGGCCGGCTTCCATAAAATCCACCTCGATTGCAGCATGCGCTGTGCCGATGATCCCCTGCAGCTCGACGATGAAACCGTGGCCGCCCGTTCGGCGCGCCTGTGCATCGTCGCCGAAACGGCGGCCGCCGCCGCCGGCTTCGCGCCGCCCGTCTACGTGATCGGCACGGAAGTGCCGGTTCCCGGCGGCGAAGCGTCCTTGGCGCAGGCCGGCGCCGTCACCAGCCCGCAGGCCGCGCGCCGCACCCTCGACGTGCATTGCCGCGCCTTCCTCGACAACGGCCTGCACGACGCCTGGCGCCGCGTCATCGCCATGGTGGTGCAGCCGGGCGTCGATTTCGACCAGAGCAGCATCCAGCACTACGATGCGCAGGCCGCCGCCGAGCTGTCGGCCTTCGTGGCCGAGCAGCCTGGCCTCGTGTTCGAAGCCCACTCGACCGACTACCAGCGCGAATCGGCCCTGCACGCCATGGTGCGCGACCATTTCGCCATCCTGAAAGTGGGCCCGGCCGCCACCTTCGCCCTGCGCGAGGCACTGTTCGCCCTGTGCCAGATCGAGGAAGAACTGTTGCCGGCGCACGCCACCTCGCAGCTGATGCAGGTGCTCGACGACGTGATGGTGGCCAAGCCGAAAAACTGGATCAAGCATTACCTGGGCACGCCGGAAGAACAGCGATTGATGCGCCGCTACGGCTTGAGCGACCGTTGCCGCTATTACTGGGGCGAGCCGGAAGTGGCGGCCGCCGTCGGCAAGCTGCTGGCCAACCTCGATGCCGTGGCGATTCCACTGCCGCTGCTGAGCCAGCATTTGCCGGAACAGTATCTGGCCGTGGTGCAGGGCAGCCTGAAAGCGCAGGCACCGGCCTTGATCGAGCACAAGATCGGCAGCTTGCTGGCGCAATATGCGCGCGCCTGCAACCGCAATGCGGCAGTGGCTGTCATTGCCGAAGCGGCAATCTGTTAAGCTCGGTATTTTCATTTTTTACTGAGCCCGCCACCATGCGAAATACCAGCCAACGCCGTGAATCCATCCTCCAAATGCTTGCCCAGCAGGGCTCGGTGCAGGTGACCGATCTGGTGGAAAAGCTCGGCGTGTCCGCGGTCACCATCCGCAGCGACTTGAATGCGCTGGAAGCGCAAGGCATGGCCACGCGCAGCCACGGCGGCGCGACCCTGACGCGCACGCCGCCGCCCGAGCATACGATACGCCAGAAGGATGCCATCAACCACGAGCAGAAGGAGCGCATCGGCGCCTATGCGGCGCGGCTGGTGGAACCGGGCGACAACATCATCATCGACTCGGGCACCACCACCATCTCGCTGGCGCGCCATCTGCGCGACGCCACCGGCGTGACGGTGGCCACGAATGGCCTGAACATCGCGTGGGAGCTGGCCGACGCGCCCGGCGTGGACCTGATCCTCACGGGCGGCCTGCTGCGCAAGCAGTCGCTGTCGATCCAGGGCAGCCAGGCCGAAACCTGCTTGCAGGCCTACAGCTTCGACAAGCTGTTCCTGGGCGTGGACGGCTTCGACCTGCAGTTCGGCGTCACCACCCACCACGAAGCGGAAGCAAGCCTGAACCACAAGATGGTGGAACGGGCCAAGAAAATCATCGTCCTCACGGACGCCTCCAAGTTCGGCCGCGTCAGCCTGCACCGCATCGTGCAGCTGGACCGCGTCGATACCGTCATCACCGATGCCAGCATCAGCCAGGAATACCGCGAAGGGCTGCACAAGCTGGGCATCGAACTTTTTATAGCGGAATAACACATGCTGAGCGGCAGAATCCTTACCCCATCTGGCTGGATCACGGGCACCATCACTTTTGACCAGCGCATCGTCCAGATACAAGAAGACCCTGCCGCCGACAGCGCGCTCACCATCCTGCCCGGCTTCATCGACCTGCACGTGCACGGCGCGGCCGGCGTCGACATCATGGAAGGCGGCAACGCGGGCGCCACCGTGGCGCAGGTGCATGCGCGCCACGGCACCACGGCCTTGCTGGGCACCACACTGACGGCCAAGGAGCCGTCGATCGTGCGCGCGCTGCAAGGACTGGCCGGCGTTATCGCCGAACGTCCCGCCAACGGCGCACGCATGCTGGGCGTGCATCTGGAAGGACCGTTTTTGAACCTGCACCGCCTGGGCGCGCAGCCGCCCGACGTGGTGCAAGCGAGCCTGGCGCTGGTGCAGCGCTTCCATGCCATCGCCCCGATCAAGGTCTTGACCATGGCGCCGGAAATCCCCGGTCACCTGGAACTGATCCCGCAACTGGCGGCGATGGGCATCCGCGTGCAGATCGGCCACAGCGCCGGCACGTATGACGATGGCGTGGCCGCGCTCAAGGCCGGCGTGTCCGGCTTTACCCACCTGTACAACGGCATGACGGGCATGACGCACTACGACCCGGGCATGGTAGGCGCGGCGCTCGCGCATGCCGAATATGCGGAAATCATCCCCGACCTGCAGCACGTGGCCAAGGGCGCCCTGCGCGCGGCCCTGCGCGCCATCCCGCGCCTGTACGGCGTGACCGACGCCACCTCGGCCACCGGCATGCCCGACGGCGAATACGGCCTGGGCACACAGCGCGTCTATAAATGCATGGGCTGCGTGCGCCTGGCCACGGGCTCGCTGGCCGGCAGCGTGCTGACCATGGACCAGGCCCTGCGCAATTTCGTCGACCTGGGCCTGGACCTGGCCGACGCCTCGAACCGCCTCTCGCTGTACCCGGCCGATTATCTGGGCGAATCCGAACGAGGCCGTTTGGCACCGGGCGCCTGGGCCGATATCGTCGTCCTCGATTCCACACTACAGCCCGTGTCCGTCTTCGTCGAAGGCGCGGCCATCGATCTTTCCACCCGCTAGATTCCGTCTCTAGAACCAGCCCCCAACCTCAACCCCGTCCCGGAGTTACCATGCACGACACGTCACACAAGGCCCCCGTGTGGGCCATGCGCTACCTGCTATTTATTGCCGGCATGGGGGGATTGCTGTACGGCATAGACATCGGCATCATCGCCGGCGCCCTGCCCTACCTGGAATCGACGGCCTCCGTGGCCTGGAAACTGACGGCCCAGCAGCTGAGCTTTATCGTCGCCGCCGTGCTCCTGGGTTCGGTGCTGTCGTCACTGTTCGCCGGCGCCCTGGCCGACATCCTGGGCCGGCGCTGGGTGATGTTCCTGGCCGGCGCCCTGTTCAGCGCCAGCATCCCGCTGATCGCCCTGGCCGACGGCTACACGCCGCTGCTGCTGGGCCGCCTGCTGCAAGGCATCAGCGGCGGCTTGATCGGCGTCGTCGTGCCCCTGTACCTGGCCGAATGCCTGCCCGCGCAACAGCGTGGGCGCGGTGCCGCCCTGTTCCAGCTGCTGCTGACCATCGGTCTGGTAGCGGCCGCCCTGATCGGCCTGCTGCAGGCGCAAACGGTGGAAACGGCCACGCAAGCGGCGCAGTCGTTGCCGGAAGCGGGCCGCATCGCCGCCATCTTCGCGGCCAAGGACCACGCATGGCGCAGCATCTTCTGGGTCTGCCTGGCGCCTGGCCTCGTATTTACCGTCGGCGCCCTGCTGCTGGCCGAGTCGCCGCGCTGGCTGGCGCGCCGCGGCCGCGTCGAACAGGCGCGCCAGTCGCTGCTGCGCACGCGCCTGCCCGCCGCCGCCGACCTGGAACTGCGCGAAATGCTCGATACGCCCGAGAACGCGGCCAAGGCCAGCGGCCATGCCAGGGCAAAAGACCCGCTCTTGAGCCGCCGCTACGTGCTGCCCTTCCTGCTGGCCTGCCTGATCCTCGCCTGCACGCAGGCGACGGGCATCAATTCCATCCTCGCCTATGTCGTCAATATCCTGAACCAGGCGGGCCTGTCGGGCGCCTCGGCCAACATGGCGGACGTGCTGTTGAAGGTACTGAACGCCGTGATGACGGTGGTGGCCGTGCTGCTGGTCGACCGCAAGGGCCGCAAGTTCCTGCTGATGCTGGGCACGGGCGGCATCGTCGTCTCGCTGCTGGCGGCCGGCTTGCTGTTCCGCGGCGCCGAAGCCCACCTGGCCGACGTGCGCCCCGCCATCGCCGCCCAGGTGCAAAACGACGGCCTGGCCGTGCACCTCGATGCGGCCACCTTGACGGCCCTGGGCGCGGCCGCCGACGGCACGCCGCAGCAGCTGACCATCGCCTACGCCTACGGTCCGTTCACCAACGTGAAAAGCCTGCGCAGCGACGACCCCGTACTGCGCCAGGTGACGATCGCCCGCGAAGACGCCGTGCAGGCCGACAGCGTGATCGGCGTGTTCTTCCGCAAGCTGCACCTGAACCCGTTCGCCGACCCGGCCGCCGGACGCGAGGCGCCGCTGCGCATCGAGAAGGCCAGCCTGGGCCCCGTGCCCCCGTCCACGCACGGCTGGCTGGTGGCGATCGCCATCTGCGTGTTCGTCTCCAGCTTTGCCGTGGGACCGGGCGTGTGCGTGTGGCTGGCCCTGTCCGAGCTGATGCCGACCCGCATCCGCTCGAACGGCATGAGCATCGCCCTGCTGGTCAACCAGTTCGTCTCGACCGTGATCGCCGCCATCTTCCTGCCGACCGTGGGCTTGCACGGTTATTCGACCCTGTTCTTCTTCGGCGCCGGCTGCACCGTGCTGTACTTCCTGGCGGCCGCGTTTTTGTTGCCTGAGACCAAGGGCAAGACCCTGGAAGAGATCGAAGCGCACTTTTCCAAGTAAGCCCGAGTAACCAACTGTAGCAGTCTCCTTTCCAGCCCCGGCCCACCGTCCGGGGCTGTTTTTTTGCCTGCCGGGCAAGTTGACAGGGCTGGCGCGCACGGTAGCGTACGGTTTTCCTTCTGGAATCACGGGCGCGTGGGCTAGAATCTGGCTGCGTCGTGCTACTCACGAGGCGGCAATGGCGCCATGACAAAAACCACCAGGAGACACAGTGAGCTTATTTAGAACCAAGAATTTGGATGACATGATTGCCCACAGCAAGAAGCCGGGAGGTCTGGCCAAGGTGCTGGGACCGTTCGACCTTGTGCTCATGGGCATCGGCGCCATCGTCGGCACCGGTATTTTCGTACTCACCGGCACGGGTGCGCTGACGGCCGGCCCCGCCCTGTCGCTGTCCTTCGTCGTGGCGGCCGTCGCCTGCTGCTTCGCCGCCCTGTGCTATGCGGAATTCGCCTCCACCGTGCCAGTGGCCGGCTCCATCTACACCTACAGCTATGCCACCCTGGGCGAGCTGGCCGCCTGGATGATAGGCTGGGACTTGCTGCTCGAATACGGCCTGGCCGCGGCCGCCGTCTCCGTCGGCTGGTCCGGCTACTTCCAGTCGCTGCTGTCGGGCTTTGGCATCAGCTTGCCCGTGGCCCTGACGGCCGCACCGGGCGCCCTGCCCGGCGTGACCACCTTCATCAACCTGCCGGCCCTCGTCATCATGCTGCTGCTGACGGCCATGCTGGGCTGGGGCGTGCGCGAATCGGCGCGCCTGAACAACATCATGGTGGCCATCAAGGTGGGCGTGGTGCTGCTGTTTATTATCTTCGGCGCGCGCCACGTGCAGCCGGCCAACTGGCAGCCCTACATGCCGTTCGGCTACCACGGCATGCTGAGCGCCGCCGCCCTCGTCTTCTTCGCCTTCATCGGCTTTGACGCCGTCACCTCGGCCGCCGAGGAAGTCAAGAAACCGTCGCGCGACCTGCCCATCGGCATCATCGGCTCGCTGGCCGTGTGCGCCGTGCTGTACGTGGTCGTCTCGGCCATCATGACGGGCATCGTGCCGTACCAGAAATTCCTCGGCGTCGACCATCCCGTCTCCCTGGCCCTGCAGTATGCGGGCGAAAACTGGATCGCCGGCTTCGTCGACCTGGGCGCCATCCTCGGCATGACCACCGTGATCCTCGTGATGGCCTTCGGCCAGACGCGCATCATCTTCGCCATGTCGCGCGACGGCTTGCTGCCCAAGCGCCTGTCGACCGTGCACCCACGCTTCCACACACCGTTCTTCGCCACCTGGCTGGTCGGCATCGTCTTCGGCCTGATCGCCGCCACGATCCCGCTCAACATCCTCGCCGAGCTGATCAACATCGGCACCCTGGCCGCCTTCACCATGGTCTCCGTCGCCGTGGTGGTGCTGCGCAAGAAGCGTCCCGACCTGCCGCGCGCGTTCCGTTGCCCCGGCGTGCCGTTCGTGCCGGCGCTGGCCGTGATCCTGTGCGTAGGCCTGATGACCTTCCTCAGCTGGGTCACCTGGATGGCCTTTTCCATCTGGCTGGTGATCGGCCTGGCCATCTATTTCGGCTACGCGCGCCGCCGTTCGCTGCTGCATCCGCAACAGTAAGCCCGTCACTGCGCCATCGCAGTAAGATGGCGGTCACGCAACTGTGCAGACCGCCATCCATGCAACCTTCCCCCGACCTTATCGCCCAACTGGACCAGAGCACGGACCAGTTCAAGCGCGCGCGCCTGCGCAACATGCAGTGGCTGGCCGCCGGCCTGCTGCTGCTCGCCGCGCTGGTCTTCGCCGTTGCCCGCTCGCAACGGGGCGGCCATCCCGCATGGGGCTATGTGGAGGCATTCGCCGAAGCATCGATGGTGGGCGCGATCGCCGACTGGTTCGCCGTCGTCGCCCTGTTCCGCCACCCGCTCGGCATTCCCCTGTGGCATACGGCCATCATCCCGAACAGCAAGGCGGATATCGGGCGCAGCCTGGGCGCCTTCGTGGAAAACCATTTCATTACCGAGCAAGGCATCGCCGAGCGCATCGTGCAAGCCGATCCCGCTGCCCGCCTGGGCGCCTGGCTCAGTGACGAGGTCCATGCGCGGCAGCTGGGCATGGCCAGCGCCGGCGTGGTGAAACAGCTGCTGGCGATGGCCGACCATGACACGCTGGGCCGCCTGCTGCGCGAGCAGGCCAGCGGCTACCTCGGTCAATTGAATGTATCGGACGTGGCGGCCGACTGCATCGACGCGCTGATCGCGGACGGCAAGCCGCAGCAGCTGCTGGACTTCCTGCTCGACCGGGGCGCCGCCTACCTGGACGACGAGGCGCACCACGCCGCCATCGGCGACTTCGTGCTGGGCGCCTTCCAGATCGAAAACACGCTGGTGAAAAAAGCCGTGAAGGCGTACGAGCCGCGCATGATCGCCTCGCTGCAAAAATTCGCGCTCGCCGTGCGCATCGACCCCGCTCACCCGCTGCGCCAGCGCATCGCCGGCTGGATCGCCGACAGCGCGCTGCACCTGAAGGCCGACCCGCAGTGGCAGGACACGGTGCGCCGCTACCAGCTGCAGCTGATCGCCAGCGATACGGTGCAAGCGATGCTGGGCGAGCTGTGGGACGCCATCCGCGCGCGCGTGCTGGCCGACCTGCACGCCGACGCGCCCGTGCTGGCGCAAGCCGTCGCCAGCCTGGCGCGCAACACGGGTCAGGTGCTGGGCAAGGACGAGCATGCGCGGGCATGGCTGAACGGCGCCATCGTCGCCGGCAGCGGCGCGCTGGTACGGCGCTACCGGGGCGAAGTGGGCGCCTTCATCGCCGCCCGCCTGGACTTGTGGAGCAAGGAAGAAATGAGCGAGCGCATCGAACTGGCCATCGGGCGCGACCTGCAATTCATCCGCATCAACGGCACCATCGTGGGCGGCCTGGCCGGCCTGCTGATTCATGCCGTCAGCCAGGCGGTGTAAGCGGGCTTTTCCAGCGCCAGCGCCTGGCGCGGCATCACGCCAGCTGCGGTTTCAGCAGGCTCGTCACTGATAACTGCTTGCGCGGCGCGGCAGCCCGGGCTGCCGGCCGGGCTGCCGCGCCGGCCGCCACACTGCGCACCAGCTGGAAGGAATCGACCAGCGTCGCCAGTTGCACGGCCTGCTGCTGCATGCCGGCCGCGGCGGCGGCGGCCTGCTCGACCAGGGCCGCATTTTGCTGCGTCACGTCGTCCATCTGCGTGATGGCCTGGTTGATTTGTTCGATACCCTCGCTCTGCTCCTGGCTGGCCGCCGTAATGTCCGCCATGTAGCCGGCCACCTGGCGCACCGACTGCTCGATATCGCCCATCGTCTTGCCGGCGTCCTGCACCAGCCGGCTGCCCGCCCCCACCTTGTCCACCGAATCGCCGATCAGCACTTTGATTTCCTTGGCCGCCTGCGCCGAGCGGTGCGCCAGGCTGCGCACCTCGGACGCCACCACGGCAAAGCCGCGCCCCTGTTCCCCGGCCCGCGCCGCCTCGACGGCCGCATTCAGCGCCAGGATATTCGTCTGGAAGGCGATGCCGTCGATCACGCCGATGATGTCGACGATCTTGCGCGAGCTGTCCTGGATCGAGCCCATGGTGGCAATCACCTGCGACATGGCTTGTTCGCCCTTGTGCGCGGTCTCGGAGGCGGTATTGACGAGGCGGTTCGCCTCGCGCGCATTGTCGGCATTCTGCCTGACCGTGCCGGTCAGTTCTTCCATGGACGACGCCGTCTCTTCCAGTGCGCTGGCCTGCGACTCCGTGCGCCGCGACAGGTTCGCATTGCCTGCGGCGATTTCCTCCGCGCCGCGGCCCACCACGCCCGTCGATTCCTTGATTTGCCCGACCAGCAGCTTGACGTTCGTCTGCAGGACGCGCAGCGCCTGCGCCACCGCCGTCAGTTCGTCGTTGCCGCTGGCGCTGATGTTGCCCGACAGGTCGCCCGCGCTCATGCGCTCGATATCGCCGCGCATGCGCTCCAGCGGCACCACGGCCGCGCGCTGCACGGTGTAGCCGCCGGCCGCGCACGACACCACGCCGCAGAGAGTGCTGAACAGCATCGGCATGCCGGCGTGTCCCGACGCCACATAGGAGATGGCCGGCGCGGCAACGAACAGCAGCGCCAGCGAGCCGAACACGAGGGACATCCGGGCGCGCAGCGTCAATTGCGCCAGCGGATTCAGGCGCCGCACGAGCGAGCGGTGAATGGCCACGCCTTCGCGCACTTCCAGCGTCGTGCTGCCTTGCTTGATGGCCTGGTATGCCTGCTCGGCGGCGGCCACCTGTTCCCGGCTGGGCTTGACGCGGATCGAGGTGTAGCCCACCATCTGGCCATTTTCCAGCATCGGCGCGGCATTCGCTTCCACCCAGTAGTAATCGCCATTCTTGCAGCGGTTCTTGACCATGCCCGTCCACGCCTTGCCGCTCTTGATGGTGCGCCAGAAGTCGGCGAAGGCCTCGGCCGGCATATCCGGATGGCGCACGATGTTTTGCGGCGCGCCGATCAGCTCCTCGGCCGAAAAGCCGCTGATATCGATGAAATCCTGGTTGACATAGGTGATGTTGCCCTTCAGGTCAGTCTTCGATACCACCGTCTGACCGTCATGAAGCACATATTCCCTGTTCGTTACCGGCATATTTGTACGCATTTCTGTCTCCCCTGTCCTACACAAGCGAATGGCGGCGCCACCCGAAAAGAAGCGGGCTCGCGCCCTGGCCTGAACAACACTGCTCTTTCCTGTACAGATCCTGACAAGTGACGAGAGGCGCCTTGCCAACAACTTGCCTCTATTTGCCATCTTTTTGACTTAGATCAAATTCATTTTGCTCCATGATTTAACCAATTACAACATTTAAATAAAAAATTTAAACGAATTTATCACTTTTGAAATGATGACAAATGGATAGATTTTCGCCTCAACAGAGGAAAAACACAGCGTCTCGAGGCAATATTGCAAACAAGACGGCAGTTGCACGGCAAACACAAATCATTAAAATCATGAAATTCATTGCATTCTATTTTATTTGAGGTATGATGATTGATATGGGGAAACAAAAACGATGCGACGACATCGTGCCTTTCGCCACTCGGGAAATCCGCACCAATGTAGGGAGATACGCATGAACAAAGTCCTGGCCTTGCGCTTGCTCGACGCCGCAGAAGACGCTGCCGTCATCATCGACACCGCTTCACGCATCCAGTATGCGAACGACGCCATGTATGCGCTGAGCGGCTATGCGCAGGGCAGCCTGGCGGGCCAGCAGATCGAGGCGCTGCTGCCGGATGCCGTGCGCGAGCAGCATGGCGCGCAGATCGGCGCCTATCTGGCCGGCGAAAAGAAGTCCAGGGTACTCGGGCACAAACGCCATTTCGCCATTCGCCACCACGACGGCTCCATGCTGCCCATCGTGCTCAAGGCCATGGACCTGGGCAAGCTCGGCGACGAAAACTACATGGGCGCCTTTTTCATCGACCAGCGCCGCGAGCGCGCGCTCGAACAGCAGAATGCGGCCCGTTGGCAGCAGTTGCAGCGCATCGCCCTGAGCGACCCGCTGACCCATCTGCCCAACCGCCGCGCCTTCGAGGTCGAAGCCGTGCGCGCGGCCGCGCGTGCCAGACGCGCCCACACCCCACTGGCCATCGGCATCGCCGACATCGACTTCTTCAAACACGTCAACGACCAGCATGGCCATGCCGCCGGCGATGCCGTCCTGCAAACCATTGCCGCCGTGTTCCAGTTCCAGGCGCGGGCCTCGGACGTCGTCGCCCGCGTGGGAGGCGAGGAATTCGGTTTCCTGTTCCCGCATACGAACATGAGCATGGCCTGCCAGGTGGCCGAGCGCATACGCCGCGCCGTGGAAGAGACGCGTTTCGAGTTCGGCAAGCTGTCCATTCCGGTGACGATCAGCATCGGAATGGCGCCGCTGCCCGACAACGGCGACTGGAAGGCGGCCTTCATGCAAGCCGACGCCGCGCTGTACCAGGCCAAGAACAATGGCCGCAACCGCGTCGAGCAGGCTTGAATCCCGCCCGACACCCTTCGCAGTTTCATGCATCACGCAGCACCTGACAGGAGCAAGCACATGGAAACCATCACGACACATGCCGCAGCAGCGAGCCAGCTGGCGCAAGCGGATGCCCGGGAATTGCTGGTCTTCGGACTCGGCAAGGAAGAATATGCGATCGACATCGGCCTGGTGCAGGAAATCCGCGGCTACGGCGCCGTCACCCGCATCGCCAACGCACCCGCCTTCCTCAAGGGGTTCATCCACCTGCGCGGCAGCATCGTGCCGCTGGTCGACCTGCGCATCGCGCTGGGCCAGGCCGAACCCGCGTACGACGCCTCGACCGTGGTGATCATCCTGATCTTCGCGCATGGCGCCACCGGCATCGTGGTCGACCGCGTGGCTGACGTGGTGCCGCTGGCGCCGGCGCAGATCAAGCCGCGGCCGCAGCTGCACGGCTCGGCCATGGCCGGCCACGTGACGGCCATCGGCGCCCTCGACGAGCGCATGCTGATCGTGCTCGACATCGACAGCCTGCTGGCGGGCATGGGCATGCACGCCGGCGGAAAACTGGCGGCCTGAGCCAGCCACCAGCCACGCCACCACCCGAACCCGCCCCGCCGGAGACACCATGAGCATCCTGATCGTCGATGACAACGACACCAACCTGAGCCTGCTGGCGACCCTGGCGGGCAAGGCCAGCAGCATCGAACCCGTCTGCATGAACGATCCCGTCGATGCGCTGTACTGGTGCGAGTCGCATGTGCCGGACCTGGTCTTGCTCGACTACCGGATGCCCAGCCTGTCGGGCAACGAGTTCCTCAGCATTTTCCGCAAGATGCCGGGCATGGCCGACATCCCCATCATCATGGTGACCACCGAAAACGACCACGCCGTGCGCAAGCAGGCTTTTTCGCTGGGCGTGACGGAGTTCCTCACCAAGCCCGTCGACACCATCGAGTTCAGCCTGCGCGTGCGCAACCTGCTGGCCCTGCGCACGGCGCAAACCATGCTGGCCGACCGCGCCAAGCTGCTCGAACACGAAGTGGAACAGGCGATCGCCAACGTCACGGCCAGGGAGATGGAACTGGTCACGCGCCTGGCGCGGGCGGCCGAATTCCGCGACCCCGAAACGGGCGCCCACATCATGCGCATGGCGCGCTACTCGGCGCTGATCGCCAGGGAGCTGGGCCTCGACGCACAATGGCAGGACCTGCTGCTCAAGGCGGCGCCCATGCACGACGTGGGCAAGCTGGCCACGCCCGACCATATTCTGCTCAAGCCGGGGCGGCTGGACCCCGATGAGATGGCCATCATGCGCCAGCACGCGAAAATCGGCGGCCATATCCTCGCCGGCAGCGACTCGCCGCTGATCCGCCTGGCCGAGGAAATCGCCTGCGGCCACCACGAAAAATACGACGGCAGCGGCTATCCGGACGGCCTGGCGGAGGAGCAGATACCGCTGTCGGCGCGCATCGTCGCCGTGGCCGACGTCTTCGACGCGCTGAGTTCGGAGCGCCCGTACAAGCCGGCCTGGCCGTTGGCCCAGGCGCGCCAGTACCTGGAGCAAAACAGGGGCAGCCATTTCTGCCCGCGTTGCCTCGACGCCTTCCTGGGCGCCTGGGACGAGGTGCTGGCCATCCGCGACAGCCTGCCCGACCCCGTCCCGCAACACGCCCACCCACTGTAAGCGAGGAGCCCGCCATGCGCGTGCAACAACTGATCCTGAAAAACCATGCCGACTTCGATGCCGCCCTGGCGCCCCTGGCCACCATGGCGCCCGACCTGGTGCTGGTGTTCGGCGCCTGCCCCTACTTTGCCACGCCCGGCCTGAACGCGGCGCTGCGCCGCCAGCTGCCCGGCGCCGTCATCGCCGGCTGCTCCACGGCCGGCGAGATCGCCGGCAAGCGCGTCTACGACGACAGCTGCGTCATCACGGCCATCCGCTTCGCCCGCACGACGGTGGCGATTGCCGACGCCATCATCTGCGACATGGCGGACTCGCACGAGGCGGGCGAGCGCCTGGCGCAGGCGCTGCCGCAGGACGGTCTGACGGCCGTCTTCATGCTGGGCACGGGCGTGGCCATCAACGGCAGCGCCCTCATCGCCGGCCTGCAGGCGAACCTGCCGCCGGGCGTGACGGTGTCGGGCGGGCTGGCGGCGGACGGCGGCGCCTTTCGCCAGACCTGGACCCTGGGTCCGCGCGGCGCGGCCGACAATACCATCGTCGCCGTCGGCCTGTACGGCGAGCATATCCGCCTCGGCTACGGCAGCCATGCGGGCTGGGAAGCGTTCGGCCCCGCGCGCAAGGTGACGCGCTGCGTCGACAACGTGCTGTATGGCCTCGATGGCGCGCGGGCGCTCGACATCTACAAGCTGTACCTGGGCGACCATGCGCGCGATCTGCCCGCTTCCGGCCTGCTGTTCCCGTTTGAAATGCTCACGGCCGCGCATGAAAAAAGCAATGTCTTCCGCACCATCCTCGCCGTCGACGAAGACCAGGGTTCGCTGACCCTGGCCGGCGACATCCTCGCCGACGGCTACCTGAAGCTCATGCATTCCAGTACCAACCGGCTGATCGACGGGGCCGAGACGGCCGCGCGCGGCGTCGTGCCCCATGCCGATGCGCAGGGCGACCAGCTGGCCCTGCTGGTCAGCTGCGTGGGCCGCAAGCTGGTGATGGGCGACCGGGCCGAGGAAGAGGTCGAAGCGGTGGCCGACCTGCTGGGCGGCGCGTCCTGCATCGCCGGCTTTTACTCCAACGGCGAAATCGGCATCGCCCAGCCGCATGGCAGCTGCCAGCTGCACAACCAGACGATGACCGTGACTGTGTTGAGCGAAGCATGAACCGCACCCTCGCCCGCCAATTGAACCGCGTCTGCGATATCGACTCGGAAAGCGCCTGCGCCGCCTTGCTGGAACAGGCACAGGCACTGTGCGGGAAAGCCGACACGCCGCGTGAACTGGCCGGTTTCCTGGCCGGCTTGCCGGCCCTGCTGCAGCGCATCGACGGCGCCTACGATCAGTCCGAACGCGACCTGGACTTGCGCTCGCGCAGCCTGGAACTGAGTTCGAATGAACTGAGCATGACGAATGACCTGCTGCGTACGGAACTGGCCAGCCGCAACCGCGTGATCCAGTCGCTGCGCGTGGCGGCCGTGCGCCTGCTCGACAACGACGAATCCGGCCTGCACCTGCCGCAGGAAGGCGATATCGAGGGCCTGTCGGTGCTGCTGGCCGAACTGGTGGCGCAGCAGGAGCTGCGCCGCATCGAACTGCAGAACCAGCGCTTTGCGATGGACCAGCACGCCATTATCAGCGTCACCGATACGGCCGGCGTCATCATCTACGTCAACGACAAATTCTGCGCCATCAGCGGCTTCGCGCGCGAAGAGCTGGTCGGCCAGACGCACCGCCTGATCAACTCGCACACGCATACGGACGCCTTCTTTGCGCAGATGTGGCAAACCATTACGGCCGGCCGGGTCTGGCATGGCGAAATCTGCAACCACGCCAAGGATGGCGGGCAATACTGGGTGGACGCCACCATCGTGCCCTTCCTCGACGCGGCCGGCAAGCCATACCAGTACATCGCCATCCGCACGGAAATCAGCGACAGCAAGCGCATGGCCGAGACCATCGCGAAAAGCGAGCGCGAATACCGCAACGTCGTCAACAGCCTCAATGAGGTGGTCTTCCGCACGGATTTGCGCGGCGCCTGGACCTTCCTCAATCCCGCCTGGCACACCATCACCGGCTTCGACGCCGCCGACAGCCTGGGCAAGCATATCCTGCAATTCGTCGATGCGCGCGACCGCGAGCGCGCCGCGGCCGGCCTGGCCCAGCTGTTGGGCGGCCAGGTGGACAGCATGCGCCATGAAGCGCGCTATGTCACCCGCGACGGCGACGTGCGCTGGATCGACGTGTGCGCGCGCGCCGAACGCGATGGCCTGGGGCAGCTGGCCGGCATCACCGGCAGCCTGACGGACATCACGGAGCGGCGCCAGGCGGCGCGCGAGCTGCGGCACAACCTCAACTTCGTCGATGCGCTGATCGAGACCATTCCCATCCCCTTGTACCTGAAGGACGTGCACGGCCGCTACCTGCGCGCCAACCGCGCCTTTTGCGCCTTCTTCCATCTCGACCAGGCGCGCATCGCGGGCCTGACGGTGGCGGACATCCTGCCGCAGCAGCAGGCGCAGCAAGCGCGGCAGCACGACGTGGCGCTGCTGCAGGACCGGGGCAACCACACATATGAAGACCGGCTGATCGTCGGCACGCGGCAGGTCGATGTCCTGTGCAGCAAGGCGGCCCTGCTGAAGTCCGACGGCAGCCTGCACGGCCTGGTGGGCACCATCGTCGACATTTCCAGTCAGAAGGCGGCCGAGCGCGCGCTGCTGCTGGCCAAGGAAGTGGCCGAATCGGCCAGCCGCTCGAAGAGCGAATTTCTGGCCAACATGAGCCACGAGATCCGCACGCCGATGAACGGCATCCTGGGCATGACGGACCTGGTGCTCGATTCCGACCTCGATGCCCACCAGCGCAAGTACCTGGAAATCGTCAAGGCCTCGGCCGACGCCCTGCTGTGCATCATCAACGACATCCTCGATTTCTCGAAGATCGAGGCGGGCATGCTGACCCTGGAAAGCATCCCCTTCGACCTGCACCGGTTGATGCAGGAAACCATGCGCGCCCACGCCATGCGGGCGCAGGCCAGCGGCCTGGAACTGGTGCTCGACGTCGATCCCGCGCTGCCGCACACCCTGCTCGGCGACCCGGGCCGGCTGCGCCAGGTACTGACCAACCTGGCGGGCAACGCCATCAAGTTCACGCCGCAGGGCGAAGTGGTCGTCAGCGCCCGGCTGCGCGCCAGCGGCGACGGCATGGCCCGCCTGCGCCTGTGCGTGCGCGACACCGGCATCGGCATCGCCGCCGACATGCAGGAGGCCGTCTTCGACGCCTTCCAGCAGGAAGACGGTTCGACCACGCGGCGCTTCGGCGGCACGGGCCTGGGCCTGTCGATCACGCGCCGCCTGGTGACGATGATGGGAGGCCGCATCGGCCTGTCGAGCGAACTGGGCAAGGGCAGCTGCTTCACCGTGGACCTGGCCTTGCCCATCGGCGAACAGCAGCCCTTGCCGTCGCCCGGTGCCTCGCTGGCGGGACGCGCCATCCTGCTGGTCGACGACAATCCCAGCAGCCTGACCATCCTGCGCCGGATCTTCGAGCACAGCGGCGCCATGGTCACGGCCTGCGAGTCCGGCGAGGCGGCGCTGGAGCACTGCCGCGGCGCCTTGCCGGCGGACTGCATCATCATGGACTTCGCCATGCCCGGCATGAATGGCTTCGACACGGCATCGGCGCTGTCCGCCCTGCCCCACTGGAGCCAGGTCCCCGTCGTCGTGCTGTCGTCCTGCGGCAGCCTGGGCGACGCGGCGCGCTGCCGCGAACTGGGCATCGACGGCTACCTGCTCAAGCCTGCCAGTCCCGAGGAATTGCTGGCCATCACCATGAGCGTGCTGGGCACCTGCCGCGGCATGCCCAGCGCCGAGCCCGTGGCGACGCGCCAGACCGTAAGCGAAGGCACGCCCGGCCTGGACATCCTGCTCGTCGAGGACAACGCCATGAATCGCGAACTGGCCACCGTGCTGCTGTCGAACGCGGGCCACCGCGTCACGCATGCGGCCAACGGCCGCATCGCCCTCGATTGCCAGGCCGCCGGCCATTTCGACATGATCCTGATGGACCTGCAAATGCCGGAAATGGGCGGTTTCGAAGCCACCGCGCAGATACGCGCGCGCGAAGCGCAAGGCATGCCGAGAAGCGTCATCATCGCCATGACGGCCAGCGCCTTCGAAGGCGACCGCGAACGCTGCATCGCCGGCGGCATGGATGACTACCTGTCCAAGCCGTTCCGCGCGGCCGCCTTCCACAGTCTGATCGAGCAGCATGTGCTGAAAATAAACAAGCACACGCCGCGCTTCGGCTACGGCGCCGCGCTGGCCGAGGCCGACGCCGACGTGATCGACATCATCGGCGCATCGTTCCTGACCGCCCTGCCGGCGCAGCTGGCGGCCTTGCGGGCGGCCATGCAGGAAGGCGACCGGGCCACCGTGAGCCGGCAAGCCCACACCCTGGCCGGCCTGCTGGCCAACTTCCGCGCCGCGCCGGCCGTCGCCATCGCCGCAGCCATCGAGCGCGAAGCAGCCAAGGCGCCGCAGGACGCGTTGCTGGCGCGCCTCGATGCGCTGGAAGAGCAGTTGCGCCTGTTCGTGCAGGAAACGGAGGCGGCCATCCAGGCGGCAAGCCATATGCTGCACGCATCCGGCCAAACTTGATGTAGATCATAATTTTTTAAACAAGCTCTTGCTATCCTGTAAAAAAATGACAGGAGCCGTGGATGAGCAAGACGCAGCCGAGCGATGCGCAGCACAACGTGGAACATGAGCGCCTGGGCAGCGCCTGGCAAGGCGTACCGGCGCCCGACTACCCGGAAAGCGCGCCGGAAGGCGCCACCCTGGACCTGCTGCTGAATGCCTGGCTCGGCAAGTTTACGGGCGGTATTTCGCCGGCCGCGCTGGGCAACGCCTATGCCGACTGGCTCAGCCATCTGGCGCTGGCGCCATCGAAACAGCAGGCGCTGCTGCAGGAAGCGTGGAAGAAGATCGGCCGCTGGCAACAGTACGCCATGCAATCGGCCATCGCTGGCGGCGCCGCCGAGCCGCCGTGCATCGCGCCGCTGCCGCAGGACCGGCGCTTCGAAGACCCGGCCTGGCGGCGCTGGCCCTACAACCTGGTCTACCAGGGCTTCCTGCTGCAGCAGCAATGGTGGCACCGCGCCACCACGGGCGTGCGCGGCGTCGCGCCGCACCACGAGGATGTCGTCACGTTCACCGTGCGCCAGTGGCTCGACATGCTGGCGCCGTCGAACTTCCTGCTGACCAATCCCGTGGTGCAGCAAGCGACCCTGGCAAGCGGCGGCGCCAACCTGACGCGCGGCATGATCCACGCGGCCGAGGACTGCCAGCGCGCCGCCATGGGTGCGCATGCGCCCGACCGGCGCACGTATAAAGTGGGCGTGAACGTGGCCGTCACGCCGGGCAAGGTGGTCTACCGCAACGACTTGATCGAATTGATCCAATACGCGCCCGCGACCGCCCGGGTGCATGCGACGCCCCTGCTGTTCGTGCCGGCATGGATCATGAAGTTCTATATTCTCGACCTGTCGCCGCACAATTCGCTGGTGCGCTACCTGGTGGGCCAGGGCCACACGGTGTTCATGATTTCCTGGAAAAATCCGCTGGAAGAAGACCGCGAGCTGTCGCTGGAAGACTACCGTCAGCTGGGCGTGATGGAGGCGCTCGACGCCGTCATCCGCATCACGGGCGCGCCGCAGGTGCACGCGGCCGGCTATTGCCTGGGCGGCACCCTGCTGGCGATCGCCGCCGCGACAATGGCGCGCGACGGCGATATGCGCCTGGCCAGCCTGACCATGCTGGCCTCGCAAGTGGACTTCAAGGAGCCGGGCGAACTGTCGCTGTTCATCGACGAGAGCCAGGTCAGTTTCCTGGAAGCGGCCATGTGGAAGCAGGGTTATCTCGATACGAAACAGATGGCGGGCGCCTTCCAGCTGCTGCGCTCGAACGACCTGATCTGGTCGCGCCAGCTGCGCCATTATCTGCTTGGCCTCGACGAACAGGATAGTGACCTGATGGCCTGGAATGCGGATGCCACGCGCATGCCCTGCCGCATGCACTCGGAATACCTGCGCCGTCTGTTCCTGCACAACGACCTGGCCGAAGGGCGCTACCGCACGGCCGGCCGCCACATCGCCCTGCCCGACATCAAGGCGCCCGTCTTCGCCGTCGGCACCCTGACGGACCACGTGGCGCCGTGGCGCTCCGTCTACAAGCTGCAGCTGCTGACCGACACGGACGTCACTTTTTTGCTCACCTCGGGCGGCCACAATGCGGGCGTGGTCTCGCCGCCGGGCCAGCCGCACCGCAGCTACCAGCTGGCCACGCACCGCCACGACGCGCCCTACATCGACGCGGACAGCTGGCAGCGCGAGGTGGCGCACCATGACGGTTCGTGGTGGCCCGCCTGGCAAGCCTGGCTGGCAGAACGCCCTGGCGCGCAAGCGGCGCCGCCGGCCATGGGACCCGACTTGGGCGATGCGCCGGGCAGCTACGTGCTGCAGACCTGACAACCAACAACCGAGGAAAACGCCATGCCCTACACCACCCTGCTGGTCCACGTCGACAATTCCCGCCACTGCGCCCAGCGCATCCGCCTGGCCGTGCGCCTGGCCGTTGCCGAAGGCGCGCACCTGATCGGCTCGGCCATGAGCGGCATTTCGCGCTACGCATATGGCGGCGGCGTCAACGCGCTGCAGTTTGCACCGGCGCAGATGCAGGCGCTGCGCACCCAGGCCAGCGAGGCCTTGCACGACTTCGAGCGCATTGCCCGCGAGGAAGGCCTGGGCACCTACGAAACGCGCTTCGTCGACGACGATGCGCAAGGCGCGCTGCTGCTGCAGGCGCGCTATTGCGACCTGCTGATCCTGGGCCAGACGGATGCGCAGGATACGCCGTCGCGCGTCATCGCCGGCACGGCCGAATACCTGATGCTCCATTGCGGCCGGCCCGTGCTGATGGTGCCGCACGCGCCTTGCGCCGCGCCAGCGGGCATCGCGCAGCATCCGCTGCTGGCCTGGAACGGCAGCGCCGAAGCGCTGCGCGCCATCACCGATGCGCTGCCGCTGCTGCAACGGGCCCGGCAAGTGACCCTGGCCGTCGTCAATTCGCACGCCCAGCCGGCCGCACACGGCGAGCAGCCGGGCGCCGACCTGGCCCTGTACCTGGCGCGCCACGGCGTCAACGTCGAGGTGCTGCAGCACGACACGCCGCCGGGCCAGGACGTGGGCACGGCCCTGCTGGCCATGGCGGCCCAGCGGCACTGCGACCTGGTCGTGATGGGCTGCTACGGCCACATGCGCCTGCGCGAGGCGCTGCTGGGCGGCGTCACGCGCACGGTGCTGCAAGAGATGACGTTACCGGTGCTGGTGTCGCACTAGCGGGGCCGGCAGGCCATCGGCCTTCCTTCACGGGAGTACGGCATGAGCAGCGCATCGGCCGCCAGCACGCGTTGCCACGCCCGCCGCCTGCTATTGCCGGGCACAGCCGCATTGACGGCCCTTCTGCCTTCGGCGACCCGGACCGCAAGCATAAACCCAGCAGCCTCGCCTCGCTGACCTCGCGTCCCGTGGAGTTGGCCGCGCTGATCCTCGAGGCGGCTGCGGCGGTGCTGGTGAAATAGGCAAAAAAGAAGGCTCCCGGGTTACAGGAGCCTTGTGGCGCCGGACAGGCAATGTGGTCCGCACCGGCAGCTCTGGGGTACAGCGCCGGCCGGACACACCATCCACGCCAAGGAGGTTCAGCCACCTGCCGTCAACCGCATTGCCATGCCACTTCATCGTAGCAGCTGATTGCGCGGCAAAACTCTCCAATATTTGCATGCCGGCCATCTGCCGCTACAGCCACCCTTCGCGCTTCAGGCGCCGGTGCAGCCAGTAGCAGCCGGCGATGATGACGACGATCACGGCCGGATAGCTGCCGCGCCACTTCAGTTCCGGCATGAATTCGAAGTTCATGCCGTACAGGCTGAAGACCATGGTGGGCACGGCCAGGATGGCGGCCCAGGCGGCCAGGCGCTTGACGACCTCGTTCTGGCGGATCGAAATTTGCCCCAGCGCCACCTGCATGGCCGAATTGACCAGCTCGCGCATCTGCCCCGCCGTGTGCGTGACCCGTTTGACGTGGTCGAGGATGTCGCGGTAATAGATGCGGTTTTCCTTGGGCACTATGTCGCCATGGAAACGGATCAGCTGGGTGCAGATGTCGTGCAGGGGATTGACGGCCGCATCGAGTTTCAGCAGCTCCGTCTTGAGCTGGTAGAAATCCTGCAGCTTGTCTTCGCTCAGGCTGGGCTTGAACAGCTGCAATTCATAGTGCTGGAAACGGGCCTGCAAATGGTCGATGCACGGCTGGTACTGGTCGACGATGAAATCGATGATGGAATACAGCACGTAGCCGGGGCCGCTGGCCAGCTTCTCGGGCACGCTTTCCTTGCGCTCGCGCAGCTTCGCATAGCCGGCCGAAGGGCCGTGGCGCACCGTGATGATGAAGCGGGGGCCGAGAAAGACGTGGGTTTCGCCGTAGACGATGGCGTCGCCGTCCAGCGTGGCCGTGTGCATCACCATGAACAGCGTGTCGCCGTACTCTTCCAGCTTGGGCCGCTCATGCGCACCCTGCGCATCCTCGACGGCCAGTTCGTGCAAGCCGAAGGCCGATTGCAGCGCCTGCATGGCCGTGGCGTCGGGGCTGGCCATGCCGATCCAGACGAAACAATCGGGGTCGCCAAGAAAGTCGCCCACCTTGTCGATGTCGAAGTGGGCGATCTTCCTGCCGTCGCGATACGCTTCGCAATTGACGACGGCGGCGTGGGTACTGAGGTCCATGGTGATTTTCGGCTGGTGGCGGCAATATTATTGGGGGGCCAGTATAGCGGAAAGACCATATTCACTGTTCCGCCAGGCGGGCCAGTGCCAGGCTAACTGGCCCGTCCGGCATCAATAGCGGTAATTCAGGCTCAGCATGGCATTGCGCGGATCGCCGTAACTGACTCTGCGGCCCGTGCTGATGCCGTAGTAAGCGCGATCGGTCAGGTTGTTGAGGTTGAACGACAGGGCAAGCCGGCCGGAGAGCTGGTAGCGCACCATGGCGTCGAACACGGCATACGAGCCCTGGTGCACGGTGGTCAAGCCGCCGCGCACGGCCCGAGTGTTTTGCCAGGTGCGCGATTGCCAGCGGGCGCCGCCACCCACGGTCAGGCGCGGCATCGGCTGCCAGGTGCTGTACAGGCTCAGCTGGTCTTCGGGCGCCAGGGTATTGACCTTGCCGCCCGCATCGCGCGCCACCTTGTGCGTGTAGCCGGCCTGCAGCTGCCAGCCCGGCATCAGCTGGCCCGACACTTCCAGTTCCACGCCGCGCGAACGCACGCCGTCGATGGCGCGGTAGGCGTCCATGCCCGTCACCTTGTTGACCGCATCGACGGACTCGGCGAAGTTGTCCTGCCGCACCTCGAAGGCGGCCGCGCTGGCGTTCAGGCGGCCGTTGAGGAACACGCCCTTTACGCCCGCCTCGATATTCTTGCCCAGCACGGGGTCCAGGGTCCTGTTGTCGACGTCGCGGCTGTTTTGCGGACTGAAGATGTCGCTATAGCTGGCAAACGCCGTCAAATTCGGCGCGAAGTCCCACGTCAGGCCCGCATACGGCGTGAAGATGGACGACTCGTCGATATCGGCCGTGGGGTTGACGTAGGACGACAGGCGGCCGCCCAGAATCACGTGCACGCCTTGCGGCAGCGAAAAGCGGCCCGTCGCGTACACGGCCTTCTGGCGGATGACTTCGCGGGCCGTGTCCAATTCCCAGCGCGGTTCCGGCACGACGCCACGGTAAGTATAGATATTGTCGACCTTGATGAAGGTATACGGACTGAAGACGTCGTCCGATTGCTTGCGGTAGGCGTTCGCGCCCACCACCAGTTCATGCGTGCGGCCCAGCAGGGAAAACGGGCCCTTGGCGTACACGTCCAGGCCATTGCTGGTGGCGTCGCTGTTGTACTGGCGCGCCGTGACGGCCGTGCCGCTGCCGTCCGCCTTCGGAAAACCGTCAAGGTAGGCGACGGGCGCATACAGGGCGTTGGCCTGGTGGATCAGGCGCAAATTGGCCAGCCAGCCATTGTCGAAGGTGTGCTCGAGCGAAGCGAAGACGGATTTGGCCTCCGTCTGCTGCGTGCTCCAGGTGGGCGCGCCGTTGAACGAGCGGGACATGGTGAAACGCTTGCCGTCCGCGTCGAACAGCGGTGCGCCGCCCCAGTCACTATTGCGCGGCACTGTGTGCTGGTAGTCGGCGCCCACGGTCAGCAAGGTGCGCGGCGACAGATCTGCCTCCAGCGTGCCGTACGCCAGTTCGGAGCGACGCTGGTAGCGGTCGACGAACGAGTGCTTGTCCTGGTAGGACGCGACGGCGCGCGCGCGCACGCTGCCGCTGGCGTTCAGGGGACCGCCCACGTCCGCCATGCCGCGGTAATTGCTCCATGATCCGACCGACAGGTCGGCCAGCGCGCGCAATTCGCGCGTGGGTTTCTTGCGGATCAGGTTGACGGTGGCGCCCGGCGTGCCGGCACCGCTCATCAGCGCATTCGCGCCCTTCAGCACCTCGACCCGGTCGTACAGATCCATATTGGCCAGCGATTCGCCCAGGTTCAGCGAGGCGTCGCGCGTCCACGGCAAGCCGTCGTAGCTGAAATTGTCGAGCGAAAAGCCGCGCGCATAATAAATCGTGCGCTCGCTGTCGATGTGCTGCACATACACGCCCGGCGTGTGATTGAGCACCTCGCTCAGCTGCACCAGGCCGAAATCATCCATCTGCTGGCGCGTCACCACGCTGACCGCGTGCGGCGTCTCGCGCGGCGACAGCACCAGGCGGTTCGCCGTGCTGACGGCGCCCGTCGTGTAGGAACCCGTGTCCTCCGTCACCTGGCCCAGGTAATTGGTGGTGATGACCACTTCCGGCATGGTCGCCTCAAGCTGGGCGGCGACCTGCGGCGCGGCTTGCGCGGCGCTTTGCACGGCGCCTTGCACGGCGCTTTGTACGGTATACACGCCGCTGTCCGTCTTCAGCAGGGCCAGCCGCGTGCCCTGCAAGGCGCGGCGCAAGGCTTGCTCCGCCGTGAAATCGCCCTGCACGGCCGCCCCGCTGGCGCCGCGCGGCAGGTCCGCATCGATGGAAATGCGCACGCCGCCACGGCTGGCAATGGCGATCAGGCTGGCATTGAGGGGCTGCGCCGGCACATCGTAGCGCATGGTGGCCGACGCGACGTGGGCCGGTGGCGTCTGCGCCAGGACGGTGGGCGCGGCGCAGGAAAGTAACATTACAGCCAGGGGAATCTGGCGCATCAACAATGGTGGCATGCTGGGACTCTATCTTGATGGTGAAGGAAAAGTGGGGCTACACCAGGTATGAGTCGCGGCGCGCCGAAAGTGACAGTGCCGGCGCAAAAAATATGTCAGCTTGTCTTCAGGTCGAGTCCCGTCCACCAGCCGCCAGGGCCCTGGCGCAAGGTCAGGGGCAGGGTTTCGGCCAGGGCCAGCAGGGTGGCGCCGCTGTCGTCGAGCGAATAATTGCCGGACACGCGCAGCGCCGCCGCCTGCGCCGTGATGTCGATGTAGCCGTGGCGATACGGGCGCAAGGCGGCCACCACGTCGCCCAGCGTCTGGTCGACGGCCACCAGCATGCCCTGTTGCCACGCCGTCGCCTGCCCTGCCGCCATGCCGGGCAGCAGGGTCAATCGATCCTCGTCAAACCGCGCCGCCTGGCCCTGGCGCAGCACGCGCGCCAGGCCTTTGCCGGCCGGACGCACGTCGAGATCGCCCCGCACGGCCAGCGCCACGGTGCCGCGCGCTTCGCGCCGCAGCATCAGCTCGCCGCCCAGCGTCGTCACCGCGCCATGCGCGCTGCGCAGCACGAAGGGCGCGTTGGCGCCAGGCGCCACGCGCGCCAGCAACTGGCCCTGGCGCAAGGCGACTTGCCGGTGTTCATGACGGACATCCGTATCGGCCGAGGAGCGGGCGTCGAGGGTCAGCACGCTGCCATCGGCCAGCGTGTAGCGGCCCCGCCGGGCCGTGGCCGTGTGCAGGTCCGCGCTCCAGTCCGGCAAAAACGGGCTGCCGCGCAGCAGCCAGGCGCCGCCGAACGCCGCGCCCGCCAGGCACAGGAAGCCCTGCAGCCATTGGCGCCGCTGGTCATCGTGCCGGGCGGCGCGCGCCAGGGTGTGCCCGACGGCCGCCGCCCCGCCCGCTGCCTGCAGCGGGCCGACGCTGTGCTCGACAGCCTGCCCCAACGTACGCCAAGCGGCCGCATGGCGCGCATCGGCGGCCAGCCAGCGGGCGAAGGCCTGGCGTTGTCCTTCGTCCGCTTCGCCCGAGCTGAGTTCGACCAGCCAGCCGATGGCGGCATCCTGGACGGACGTAGCAACGCTCATGCCGCGTCCGCCACCGCCAGGCAGCAGCGCAAGCCCTGCGCCATGTACTGGCGCACCATGCTGGCCGACACGCCCAGGCGGGCGGCGATCTGCGCATACGTCAAGCCGTCGAGCTGACTCATCAGAAAAGCGCTGCGGGCCTTGGCGGACAGGGTATCGAGCGCGCGCGACAGGCGTTCCAGCGCTTCGAGCAGCACGGCGCGTTCCTCCGGCGACGGCTGGACGGCATCGGGCAGCAGCGCCAGGGTCTCCAGATACGCCTGCTCGATATCGCGCCGCCGCCACTGCTGCAGCAAGATGCTTTTCGCTACCGTCGTCAGGTAGGCGCGCGGCTCGCGGATGGCGGACAATCTTCCCGCATGCAGCACGCGCACAAAGGTTTCCGACACCACATCCTCGGCTTCCGCCCGATTACGCAAGCGCAACAGCAAGCGCTGCAGCAGCCAGCCCTGGTGGCCCGTAAAGAGGCTGGCGGCCAAGGCGGCGTCATTCGGGGGAAAAGAAAAGGCAGACAAGAGCGGATCCGGCGATATAAATGATAATGATTCTCATTATATGGCAGGGACTGGAAGATGTCGCGCAATTTTGCTAAAGTTGTCCTACGCAGGCAACACCACCGATCGCACGCGCCGCGCGCAGGGTGTTGATTTGACCTCCATCCCATTGGACACTCGCCATCGCATGCATGCATCCCCGGTCCCGGGCACCGAAGGATATGCCGACAATGCCGGACAGCTGATCACCCGGTATGCCGGCGTGATCGCCGCTGATAAATACAAAGTGGTCAGCCACCTGCTGCCACGCCGGGCAGGCGCCGTGCTCGACATCGGTGCCGGCACAGGCGCCGATTCGGCGTGGCTTGCGAGCCTGGGGCACAAGGTGGTGGCAGTGGAGCCCGTCGCCGCGTTCCGGGAAGCGGGCATGCAGGCGCATGCCTCGCCCGATATCGAGTGGGTGGACGACAGCCTGCCCGCGCTGTCAGTGATGACGGCGCGCGAAACCAGGTTCGACCTGGTTGTACTCGCCGCCGTCTGGATGCATCTTGCAGCGGAAGAAAGAAACGCGGCGATGGAAAACATCGGCCAGTTGCTCAAGCCTGGCGCGCTGCTCGTCATGTCGCTCAGGCATGGCCCCGCCCCGGAGAACCGGCGCATCTTTGACGTCTCTGCCAGTGAAACGATAGACCTTGCGGCACGCCACCATCTCGCAGTCGTTCTGAGTGCGCAGGCGCTGTCCGTTCAGCAGCAGAACCGCCACGCGGGAGTCAGCTGGTCCTGGCTGGTTTTTCAGCGATGAGAGATGCCGCAGCAGGCTAAGAGCCTATCCCAGTAGATGAATGCATCCCCTGCTGGCGCCCCTCGGAAGCGGGGACTGCGTTGATCGTCGTCGCGTGGCTCGCCACGCGTCCTCCTCACGCCTTGTCCGCACTCCTGATGAACTGCCAGCAGAAGACGCTCCCTGCTGGGATAGGCTCTACCCCGTCGACATGACCGCATTCAGGGCGCGCCGCAATTCTTTCAGCCGGGGCGGCTTGCCCAGCACGCAGTTGACGTGCTCGGGATAGTCGCTGTCGGCGGCCAGGCGCTGACCCCAGCCCGTGAGCATGATGATGGGCGTGGCCGGCGAGCACTGGCGCACGGCGCTGGCCACCTTGCGCCCGTCCACGTGAGGCATGCCCAGGTCCGTGATGACCACGGCGAAGTATTCGTGCCGCTCGTATGCGGCGCGGAAGCAGTCGATGCCGGCCTGGCCCCCATCGGCCGACACCACGTCGTGGCCATCGATTTCCAGGATGTCGCGCAGGGACTTGAGCACCATCGGGTCGTCGTCCACCACGAGGATGCGCAGGCGCGGCGGCACAAGGTAGGCCGTGTCGGGCGCTTCATTTTCCTCGTGCGCCGCGCAGGCGGGAAAAACCAGGCGCACCGCCGTGCCCTGCCCCGGCGCCGTGACGATGTCGATGCTGGCGCCATGGCGCTCCATCATGCCGTACACCATGGCCAGGCCCAGACCCGTGCCACGCTCGCCCTTGGTGGTAAAAAACGGTTCCAGGCAGCGGCGGCGCGTATTGTCGTCCATGCCGATGCCCGTGTCGGCTACTTCTATCCGCACCTGCCGCGCCGCCTCGCCCGCTACGTCGGCGCAGCTGGTGCGCACGCTCAGGGTGCCGCCCTCCGGCATGGCGTCGACGGCGTTGAAGACCAGGTTCGTCAGCGCTTCGCGCAGCTCGCCCGCGCTGCCGGGCAGCATGGGCAGGCCGTGCGCCAGCTCCGTGTGCAGGGAGATGACGATGCCGCGCTGCTGCGGCATGTCGCTCCAGCGCGCGCGGGTCAGGTCCAGCACCTGCTGCACCACCAGGTTCGCGTCGATGGGCGAGAGCGCCAGTTGCGGTTCGCGCTGGCGGTAGAATTCGCGCATGCGCGCCACGGTAGCGGCCACGTCGTCGATGGCGCGTTCGATCACTTCCAGGCAGTGCCGGCCCTGCGGACTGAGATTGGTTTCCGTCTCCAGCAGCGATTCCGTGTACAGGGCCACGGGGGAAATGGCGTTATTGATATCGTGCGCGATGCCGCTGGCCATCTGCCCCAGCGCGCGCAGGCGCTCCTGCTGCATTACCGACTGCTGCGTCTGGCGCAAATCGTCATACGCGCGCTGCAGCGCGCCGTAGAGCCGCGCCTGGTTGGCGGCCAGCGCCACGTGTTCGCTCAGCTGGCTGAGGAATTCGCACTCGCCGCTGGTAAAGCTGTGCGCGGCGCGGCGCGCCACGATGAGGATGCCGAAGACCGTGTTTTCGGCCGGCAGCGGGGCCATGACGAGGGCGCGCAGCCCCCCTTGCGCCAGGCGCTGCGGAAACGGGAACGCCACGTCGGCGATGTCGGCTTCATACACGAGCTTGCCGCGCACGCAGCTCGACAGGCCATTCTCGTCGATGGGAATGTGCGCGTGTTCACCCATCATGAACGATAGCGCCAGCGCCTCGCTGCGCACGCCCACGCACATCACCTGCAGCGCGTGTTCGGACGGTTCGTACAGGCAAATGCAGCTGAAATCGATGGGCAGCTGCTCTTCCAGGCTGCGCACCACCACCTGGAAAATGCTGCGCAAATCCTGCCGCTCGCCGATCGAGCGCGTGATCTGCTGCAGCAGATTCAGGCGCTCAAGCTGTTCATGCACCTTGCGCTCGGCCAGCTGACGTTCCTGTATCTGCGTTTCCAGGGCCGCATTCGCCTGCGCCAGTTCGTCGCGCGAGACGGTGGTGCGGCGCAGCTTTTCCGTCATGCCGTCGAAGGCGCGTGCGAGGTCGCCGATTTCATTCCTGGTATGCACGCCGAGCGCAAAATCGAGCTTGCCTTCGCCGACGATCAGGGTGCCCTGGCGCAGCTTCTCCAGCGGCCCCGTGACGCTGGTCATGGTGAAATAGATCAAACCGGCCACCAGCACGATGATCATGCCGCCGAACAATATCACGGCCACGTTGGCCTGCTGCTGGGCGTCCAGCACGCCTTGCCGGCTCAATGCGGACAGCCGCATCGCATCGGCGATCATGCCCTGCACCTTGCCCATGATCTGGCCGGACAGGCGCGACTCCAGCTCGCCCAGCACCTCGCGCCGCTGCGGGTCCTGACCCAGCTCGCGGTGATTGGCGACAAACAGCTCGAACAGGCCGTCCACGCTTGCCAGGTCGCGCCGCAATTCCCGCAGCAGCGCGCGCTCCTCGCCGGCGGCGAAGGCCGGCGTGGCCAGCAAGCCGGTGGACAGCGACTCGCTGCGCAGCTGCCACTGTGCCCGCGTGCGCGCACCATGGTGCAGCGCATATTCGATCGACAGGTAGCGCAGCGACGTGACGGCTTGCAGGATATCGGCCGCCGCCTTGTTCTTCGCCAGTTCGCGCTGCATCGCCATGCTGGTGGAGAACAGCACGGCGACGATGATGGCCACGAGCAGCACGCAAAACAGTTCTGCCAGCTTGAAGCGCGTGACGATTTTCACGGTGGCCTTCTCAATGGATGACCGTCACGGCCGACGGCGCCACGGCTTCCAGGCCGTCCAGGTAGACGGCATCGAGGAAGTTCGGCATCTCGCCGTTCCCGGCCAGGCGGTTCTTGATGGCCCAGCGCGCCTCGTCTTCCAGCGCCAGCAGCAAGCGCTGGTCGAGCACGATGCCGAACTGATAACCGTGCCAGGCCGCCTGCAGGCGCTGCGCCTCGCTGGCCGACGCCTTGGCAAACAGCGCCCGCGCGGCATCGGGCTCGTCCCGGCAAAAGCGCGCGCCGGCGATCAGTGCGCGCAGCACCTTGCGCATCGTCGCCGGGTGGCTGCGCACATAGCCGCCCGTGCCTGCCACGTTGAACAGGCCCGCATACACGTCTTCGCCATAGAAGATGGCCGCATTGCCGGCAATGGCGTGCGTCATGCCCGTCAGGAACGGTTCCCAGCCTGCCGCCGCATCGACCTCGCCCCGCGCCAGCGCCCCGGCCAGCTGCTCGGGCGCGTAGTTGCGCACGCTGACTTCGGCGGGCAGCAGCTTCTGGCGGTTCAAAAAGGCTTCGAGCGTGAACTGGCCGGATGTGCCCGACGTGACGCCGATGCGCTTGCCCTTCAGGCTCGCGGGCGTGGACACGCCGCGGTCCAGGCGCCCCACGATGCCGTGGTCGCGCTCGGCCTCGAAGATGCTGGCGATGATGACGACGGACTGGTTCTGCAGGCTGGCCAGCACCACAGGAATATCGGACACCGTGCTCAGGTCGGCCTTGCCCTGCAGCACGGCTTCCAGCGAGGCCTTGCCCGACGAATACGGCTGCACCAGCGCGTCGATGCCTTCGCGCGCGAAATAACCGTGCCCGCGCGCGGCCAGCACGGGGCAGCTGCCCACGTACTCCGCATTCACGGCCAGGCGCAGCACTTCCACGGGGCCGGGCGGCGGCGCGGGACGGGCAGCGAGCCGCCAGACGGCCACGGCGGCCAGCGCCAGCAGCGGCAGTGCGGCCGCCAGCCAGACCGTCCGCCGCGCCGGGCCGTTCATGCGTTGCACTGCGCCGTGGCCGACTCCAGCGCGCTGTTGACGGCCTCGGAAAACGCCGCCACGTCGATCGGCTTGGTCAGATAGCGGAAAAAGCCCGCCGCCAGGCCCTGGCGGATATCGCCGGGTCCGGCCACGGCCGTCAGCGCGATGACGGGGATGTGCGCGGTGCGGGCATCGGCACGCAGCAGCTGCATGACTTGCGTGCCGCTGATGTCGGGCAAGTCGCAATCCATCAGTATCAGCTGCGGCAGGTGGCGGCGCGCCATGTCCAGGCCCGTCTGCCCGTCGCCGGCAGACAGCAGGTCGAGATCGGGGCGAAAATGCACCAAGCCCGCCACCAGGGTCACGTTCAGGGGATTGTCTTCCACATACAGCAGCGTCTTGCGCTCCGGCAGGGGCATCGATTCAGCGGGCCGGGCAATGGCCGACAGGCGCGGGCTTTCCTGCAGCGGGTAGCGCGCGGGGCAACTGTCGATATCGAGCCAGAAAGTGCTGCCGCGCCCGGGCGTGCTGGTCACGCCTATGGTCGCCTGCATGGCTTCGGCCAGGCGCTTGCTGACCACCAGTCCCAGGCCCGTGCCCTCCTCGTCGCGCCCATCGCGTCCCAGGCGGTTGAAGGGCTGGAACAGCACCTCCAGCTGCGCGGCGCTCAGCCCGCCGCCCGTGTCGCGCACGGACAGGCGCAGCTGCCGTGCATCGACGGGCTGGCAATCGACGTGGATCTCGCCCTGATCGCGGTTGTACTTGACGGCGTTCGACAGCAGGTTGAGCAGCACCTGCTTGAGGCGCGTGCGGTCGGCCAGCACGTGCACGCTGCCCGCTTCGACGAACGTCAAGATGATGCCGCGCTTGCGCGCCAGCGGCTCCATCATTTGCCAGCATTCGTGGTAAATGCCGGCCAGACCCACGGACTCCATCGACAGCGCCATATTGCCCGACTCGATTTTGGCGATGTCGAGGATATCGTTGATCAAGGTCAGCAAATGCCGGCCGGCGCCGAAGATGTGCGAGGCAAAGGTTTTCTTTTCCTGCGCCGTCGAGGGGATGGAATCGGACGTGAGCATCTGCGAAAAGCCGAGGATGGCGTTGAGCGGCGTGCGCAGCTCGTGGCTCATGCTGGCCAGGAAATTGGTCTTTTCCTCGTTCGCCCGCTCGGCCACTTCGCGGGCCAGCCGCAAATCCCGGTTCATGGCGTCGAGTTCGGCCGTGTGCTGGCGCAGCAGCAGTTCCAGGCGCGCATTGGCGATGCGCAGCTGGCGCGTCTCCAGCGCCCGCGCCAGTATCAGCAGGATGCCCGACACCTTGAACGGCTTGACGACGTAATCGAGCGCGCCCGCCTTCATCGCTTGCACGGCCGAGGCGATCGTGCCTTCGCCCGTCATGATGATGCAGGCCAGGTCCGGATCGATCTTGCGCGCCGCTTCCACCACGGCGATGCCGTTCATGCCCGGCATCATCAGGTCGACCAGCAGCAGGTCGAACGATTCGACGGCCAGCAGGGCCAGCGCCGCCTCGCCCGAAGCGAGCCCCGTCGTGTCGTACGCCTGGCCGCGCAAGGTGTCGCACAGGGCGCGCACGTGCGCCAGCTCGTCATCGACGATCAGTATCCGGGGCGGCATTGATGATCTGTTCATGCATTCTCCTGGCGGCATGGCCTTGCGGAGAGGGAACTTGCCCCGCAGCATGCGTTCCGAGCATAGCATCTGGAAATTACCAAAAATACACGCTTTGTCACGCGCGAGCCGGCGCCGGGCAGATGTCAGCTCATGACGGGCAGTCCGCGCAGCAACTTGTCGAGGGCCAGCGGATAGTCGCGCACGCGCACGCCCGTCGCGTTGTAGACGGCGTTGGCGACGGCCGCCGCCACGCCGCAGATGCCCAGCTCGCCCACGCCCTTGGCTTTCATGGGCGAGGACATGGGGTCCGTTTCATCGAGGAAGATCACGTCCTGGTGCGGGATGTCGGCGTGCACGGGCACTTCGTAGCCGGCCAGGTCGTGGTTGACGAAGAAGCCACGGCGCCGGTCGACCACCAGTTCCTCCATCAGGGCCGCGCCCACGCCCATGGTCATGGCGCCGATCACCTGGCTGCGCGCCGATTTCGGGTTCAGGATGCGGCCGGCCGCGCACACGGCCAGCATGCGGCGCACGCGCACTTCGCCCGTGTCGCTGTCCACGCCCACTTCGACGAAATGCGCGCCGAACGTCGATTGCTGGAATTTTTTATCGAGCTCGCCGTATTCCATATGGTCTTCCGCGACGACGTCGCCATGGGCGGCGGCGGCGGCGAGCGGCACGCTGCGTTCGCCCTGGCTGACTTGGCCATCGGAAAAGCGCGCCTCTTTCTCGTCGAAGCCCAGCTTGCCGGCGATGGCCTGACGCAGGCGCACGCAGGCAGCGTACACGCCGGCCGTCGAGCTGTTGCCGCCCCACTGCCCGCCCGAACCGGCCGAGACGGGAAAATCCGAGTCGCCCAGACGCACGACGACCCGGTTCAAGGTCACGCCCAGCATTTCCGCCGCCGTCTGCGCGATGATCGTATAGCTGCCCGTGCCGATATCCGTCATGTCCGTTTCCACGGTCACGATGCCGTTGCCATCGAGACGCACCCTGGCGGCGGACTGCATGACGAGGTTGTTGCGGAAAGCGGCCGCCACGCCCATGCCCACGAGCCAGCGGCCGTCGCGCCGCATGCCCGGCTGCGCTGCTCTCTCTTTCCAGCCGAATTCCACGGCGCCCGTGCGCAGGCAGTCGATCAGGCGGCGCTGGGAAAACGGCCGGCCCGGTTTTTCCGGGTCCACCTTGGTGTCGTTCAGGATGCGCACGACGATGGGGTCCATGTTCAATTTCTCCGCCAGCTCGTCCATGGCGATTTCCAGCGCCATCAGCCCCGGCGCCTCGCCCGGCGCGCGCATGGCGTTGCCTTCTGGCAAGTCGAGCACGGCCAGGCGCATGGCCGTCATGCGGTTGCCCCCCGCGTACAGCAGGCGCGTCTGCATCACGGCCGTTTCCGGCTGACCGCCCTTCAGGTCGCCGGACCACGATTCATGGCCGATGGCCGTGATCTTGCCGTCGCGCGTGGCGCCGAGGCGCAGGCGCTGGATGGTGGCGGGCCGGTGCGTCGTGTTGTTGATCATCATGGGCCGCGTCAGGGCGACCTTGACGGGACGCTGCGCCGCCCGGGCCCCCAGGGCCGCCAGCAGCGCTTCGGCGCGCACGAACAGCTTGCCGCCGAAGCCACCGCCGATATACGGCGAGACGATGCGCAGCTTGTCTTTCGGCATTCCCAGGGTGCGGGCCAAGTCGCCCCGGCCCCAGTCCACCATCTGGTTCGCCGTCCACACCGTCAATTTATCCCCCTCCCAGGCGGCAATCGAGGCGTGCGGCTCCATCATGGCGTGCGACTGGTCAGGCGTCGTGTAGGTCGCGTCCAGCCGCACGGGGGCATGGGCAAAGGCGCCGGCGAAGTTGCCCGTCTTGCTGTCGGGCTTGCCGTCCTTCGGCTTGGCCGCCGTGCCCTTTGCTTTGGCCAGGTCGAAGGCGCCCGGCTGCTCGACATACTTGACGTCGAGCAACTGCGCGGCCGAACGCGCTTGCTCGAACGTTTCCGCCACCACCAGCGCGATGGCCTGGTGGTAATGCTCGATCTCCGGCCCGCCCAGCAGCTTCGCCGTGTTCATCTTGCCTTTGCCCAGCTTGCCCGCCGATTCCGCCGTCACCACGGCCAGCACGCCGGGCGCGCGGCGCGCGGCGCTGGTGTCGATCGAAGCGATGCGCCCCTTGGCAATCGCCGCGCCGACGACGTGGCCGTAGGCGGCATGCGGCGCGGCCTTGTTCTGCTCATACGCGTACGGCGCCGTACCCGTGGTTTTCAGGGGGCCGTCGATGCGGTCCGTAGGGCGCCCCACGACCTTCAGCTGGTCGATGGGATTGGTGGTCGCAGGTGTCGTGAATTTCATCGCTCTAGCCTTTCTTCGCTGGTGCTTGCGCCAGGACGGACGCCACGGTGCGCTGCGCCAGGATCAGCTTGAAGCCGTTATCGGCCGTCGGCCTGGCGCCGGCCAGCAGGCGTTCGCTGACGGCGGCCGCGCCAGCGGGCATGGCCTGCTCGGCGGCGGCAAGCCGCCACGGCTGCGGCGCGACGCCGCCCAGGGCCAGCCTGCCGGTGCCATCGGGCAAGATGATCGCCGCGACAGACACCAGCGCGAACGCGTACGAGGCGCGGTCGCGCACCTTGCGGTAGACGTGCGTGCCGCCGATAGGCCGGGGCAAGGTCACGCTGGTGATCAATTCGCCCGGCTGCAGCACCGTTTCCAGCTGCGGCGTACTGCCCGGCAAGCGGTAAAAGTCGGCGATGGGGATGCTGCGCGTGCTGCCGTCGGCCCGCACCGTGTCGATGCCGGCGTCGAGCACGCGCATGGCGACGGCCATGTCGCTCGGGTGCGTGGCGATGCACGCCTCGCTGCCGCCCAGGATGGCCAGCGGCCGGCTGAAGCCGGCTATGGCCGAGCAGCCGCTGCCCGGCACGCGCTTGTTGCACGCCTGGTTCGTGTCATAGAAATACGGGCAGCGCGTGCGCTGCAGCAGGTTGCCGGCCGTCGTCGCCTTGTTGCGCAATTGCGCCGAGGCGCCGGCCAGCAAGGCGCGCGACAGCACGGCATAGTCGCGCCGCACGGTGGCGTGCGCGGCCAGGGCCGTGTTGCGCACGAGGGCGCCGATGCGCAAGCCGCCGTCCTTCGTCGTCTCCACCTTGTCCAGCGCGAGGCCATTGACGTCGATCAAATGCGCGGGCGTCTCGATTTCCAGTTTCATCAGATCGAGCAGATTCGTGCCTCCCGCGATGAAGCGGGCGCCCGGCGTAGTCAAGGCGGCGGCCGCCGCTTCGGCCGGCGTGGCGGGCTTTTGATAGCTGAACACTCTCATGCGGGCCTCCCCGCCACCTCGGTGATGGCTTCGATGATGTTGGAATAAGCGCCGCAGCGGCAAATATTGCCGCTCATGCGTTCGCGCAATTCTTCGGGCGTCGCTTGCGGGGCCGCGTTCAGGTCCGCGCTGACGTGGCTGGGGATGCCCTGGCGGATCTCGCCCAGCGCGGCGACGGCCGAACAGACCTGCCCCGGGGTGCAGTAGCCGCATTGATAACCGTCATGCGCGATGAAGGCGGCCTGCATCGGATGCAGTTTCTCCGGCGTGCCCAGCCCCTCGATAGTGGTGACCTTGGCGCCGTCATGCATCACGGCCAGGGTCAGACAGGCATTGATGCGCTGGCCGTCGAGCATGACGGTGCAGGCGCCGCACTGGCCGTGGTCGCAGCCCTTTTTGGTTCCCGTCAGTTGCAAATGTTCGCGCAAGGCGTCGAGCAAGGTGGTGCGCGTGTCGAGTTCCAGGCTGTGGCGCCGGCCGTTGACGTTCAGGCCGACTTTCATCAGGACGGGCGGCGCCTGTCCGGATTGGGCCGCGCCATGGGCCGCTTCGGCTGCCCCCGTCACGCCGGGCACGGCCACCGCCGTGGCCGACAGCGCACCGGCGATCAGCAAGCCGCGCCTGCCGGCATTGATGTGATTACAGTCTGTCATCTCGCGCTTCCTCCTGGCTGTGGACTGGCTGGGTGGGCGCATGCAGGCCCGAAGCAGCAGTCTGACGGCCGGATGCCTAAGCGTCTGTACGCGAACGAACGTTCAGCCTCAAGCTGCGCCGGGTCGTGCCGACGCCGCCCTGCGCCGCGTAGCCCGTGTGGCGGGCGCAATGGTCGAGCGCCTGGCGCAAGGCCGTATCGACGTTGCGCAGCGACATGTCGTGCCGCTCGGCCACTTCCTGGCGGGTCAGCTCATCCACGCGCAGCGCTTCGAGCACTTGCCGGTGGCGCCGCGGCAGCAAGTCGACGGCTTGCGCCAGCCGGCGCACGTCGGCATGCAGCTCGGCCAGGCGCTCCGGTCCCGCCGCCGTATCGGCGAGGAAATCGACGAGGCCGGCGACGCCATCCTCCTCGTCCGCATACAGCCAGGCGCGATTGCGCCGCAGACTGTCCATGGCCGCGTTACACGCCACGCGAAACACATAGGCGACGGGGCTGTGCGCCAGCGCCGCACCGTCCCCGGCCGTCAGCGCGCCCAGGCGCAGCCATGCGTCGTGCAGGCTGTCGCTGGCCAGTTCGGCGCAGCCCAGGTGGCGCGCCAGGCGCCGGTGCAGGGCCGCGTAATTGCTTTCCAACACCGCCTGCAGCCTTGCGCCCTGCCCCGGCGCCGACGTTGGCACGGGCGCCATATCGTTGGCCGCCTGCATGCGGGGCCGGATGGCGGGCCGGTACCAGGCCATGCCTGCCTGCCGCATGGCACCTGTCATGCGCAAGGGCAAGGCGCCAGCCATGCCGGCCATCATGGCGACAACCTGCTGCGCTCTTGCGCCGTCAGCTGGCGCGTGGCCGATTCCGGCAGCGTGCCCAGACCCAGCACGCGCACGGCGCTGCGCGGGTTGTAGTCGGCCGCCTCGGTGCGTGCGCCATCCTGCGGCGCCGCTTGCGCGCTGTCGGGCGGGGCGTCGTTGCCAAAGCCCAGCACGCGCACCGTGAACACGGACGGCTGCGCGGCACGGGTGGCGGCGCGCTCGCGCTGCACCACGTCCTGCGCGGCGGCCGTGGCCTGCGTGGCGGCCGCGCTGGCGTTCGTCATGGCGGCCACGTTGACGGACGCCACCGTCGGCATGCCCTTCGCTTCGCCTTTGACCTGGATGTTCGCCGCGTTCACTACCGTCAGCGCGGCCAGGTTGACGCTGCCCGAGACGCGGATGCCCGCCTCGCCCGCGTCGATGGTGCCCAGCGGCGCCAGCAAGTCGACGTCGCCGGCCGGCACTTCCGCGATCGGCGCCAGGGTGGCGATGCCGGCGCCCGTGCTCGGCACGTCGGACGACAGGGTCACGTTGCCCCAGTTGTCATACACGCGCTTGGGCGGCGTGTAGACGATGGTCGACTTCGAGCCGCGCCCCGCGTTGATGTCGCCCTCCGACGACCAGCCTAGGATATCGCCGCCAAACGTCGTCATGACGCGGCTCTGGCCCAGCAGGATGCTGCCGCGCGAGAACAGCTCGATGTTGCCGCCGCCTTTAGTGATGACGCCCGAGGTCGACGGCGGCGCCTCGCCTTCGATGCCGAACACCTGCTTGCCGCCCGGCGTGAGCAACTGGATGCCGCCGCCGAAGTTGGTGTGCACGTAGCCGCTGCGGGGGAAATAGTCCCAGCGCTGCTCGCCGTCGTTCCGCTTGGCGTAGAGCCCGCGGTACATGACGATGTCGCCCGCATAATCGATGGCCTTGCCGCTGGCGTCCTTGGCCGGCGCCAGGGCCGCGATGGCATTGCGGCTGCGCAGGAAACTGCCGTAGCGGGCGCTGTCCGCATCGTTGAACTCGCGCCCGCCCGCCTTCAGTTCCGCGAAATACACGTCGCGGGCAAAGACGCGCTGCTGCGGCTCGGGCAAGGCCAGATAAAAGGCCTGCGCCTCGGCGGCCGTGCCCTTGAAGCCGTAGCGTTCATTCAGCCAGGTCGTCAATTCGGTCGCGTACGACTTCACCACCTTGCCGGCCTGCTCGGCCAGCGGCACGCCCGCCTGCGCCACGTTGGCCGGGTCCAGATACGGCTTGACGAAGCGCAGGTAGTCGAGACCGGCCGCGCCCACGCCCGCCTGCATCGCGATGCCGGCGCCCGGGCGTTTATCTCCGGCGACGACGGGACCGAGGCTGACGACGCTGCCCTTGTCCTGCATCAATATATTGCGTCCCGCGCTGATGTCGAGCGTGCCGGGGCCGGCCACGTTGAAGGAACTGTTCAGGATATCGCGCCCGGCCGAGACCACCGAGACGTCAAACGCATTGTTGTGCACGAACAGGTTGCTGTAATTCCTGAATATCATGCCGCTCGTGTTCTCGCTACCGTCTATCCCCTCAAGCAATGCCGTGCCGCTGCTGACGATATCGCGGCCCGCCTTCATCCACACCGGTTGCGCCCCCTCATACCAGGTGGTGCCCGCATGCCTGGCGTCGTAGAACGCGACCATGCGGCCGCTATTGACGCCGATCAAATCGCCCTTCACGGCATAGATGCGGGCCGCTTGCGTGCCGCTGTTGGCGGGTCCGGCGGCGGAATCGGGGCCGAAGGCGAACAGCGGGAAGTTCGAGCGCGTCGCCGGCGCGCCCGTGCTGGAAATGTTGCCCGTCACGGGATTAGCATCGGCCGCATTCGCGCTCCAGCCCACGAAGGCTGGCTTGAACGGCGTCGCCATGCTGTCCGCGCCGGCGCCGGACTGGCTGACGGCATAACCGCCCGCATAGATGGAATCGCCGGCCAGCCACTCCAGTTGGGCATTCGGCGATGGCGCCAGCACCAGCGGCTCGGCATAGCTGTTGGCGCTATTCCAGCTGGCGGTTGCCTTGCCGTAGTACAAACTGCCATTCGGCGCCGCGACGCGCACGATGGACGGGTAAACGATGGCCAGGTCGGTGGCCGTGCCGACCGGTGCCGTCAACGGCGTCATGTTGCCGCCGGCGGAGAACAGGTCGAGCGCCGTGCGCGGCGTCCACAGGCTGAACCAGCTGTAGCCGACGCCCGCCTCGCCGGCGGCGCTGGTGAACGGGGATGCGCTGAGCAAAGGCACGCGGCCGGGGTCGGCCACGTCCTGCAACACCTGGTCGCCCAGGGTCGCCACCGTGAAGGTGGCGTCGCCCGGCACCAGGGTCATGCCGCCCTTCGGCGCGGCGCGCGTCGCGGTGAAGGCATCGTAGGCGCGCGTTTCCAGCGGCACGTGCTGGGTAGGCTGCGAGCCGTATTCCAGCGCCACGCTGCCCAGTTGCGCGGCCGACGTGGCCGCGTGGCCGCGCACATCGACCAGCGCGCCATTCATGTGGTTGAGGCCTGCCGTGCCGGCCGGATTGAGGGCGCCGCCAACGCGCAGATCGAGGTCGCCGCCGCCCGTCAGCAGCAGGCTGCCATCGGCCTGCACGCGGCCCGTGCCGCCCACGGCCAACAGCAGGCCCTGCGAACGGGTATTGATATTGTTGTCAAAACTGCTGCCGGACAGCAGCGCCTGCACGCCCGCGTCGCCGGCCACGTCGGCGCGCACGTTGCCGCCGCCCAGGGTACCGAAGCCCGTAAAGCCCAGCAGCTTGTCGGCGCCCTTGTTGCCGCTGGCATCGCCCACATAGCTGCCGAAGTTGATCCACCACGCCGCCGGCTGCGCCTGGCCACCCGTGGCGACCGCGCCGCTGCCCTGGCGCCACAGCCAGTTGCCGACGGCCGCGCTGTCGTGGCCGCTGTCCGAACCGACGGGACGCAGATTGATCGCGCTGCTGCCCGTCATCAGCGAGCCCGTCAGGTTGCCCGCCACGTTCAGCAGCAGGTTGCCGCCCTGGTCCGGGTACCAGGCGCGGTACACGCTGTCGGCGCCGCCGTCGACCAGGTGTTCGTGCGCACCGTCAGGATTGCTCAGCACCTTGCCGTCGGCATTGCGGCCGCGCGCCTGGTTGTACGGATCGCCGGCCGATGTCGCCACGGACGACATGCCTGCCGTGTACACGCCATACAGGCTATCCATGCGCAGGTCGCCGCCGCTGACCAGGTCCAGGTCGCCCGTGCCCGTGCGCAGCACGCTGTGGCGCAGGCTCGAGGCCTTGTAGTCGAACGTGGCGTTGGCCGTGCCGCACCAGGTGGGCTTTTCCTCGCAAACCGTCGGCCACTTGAGCGCCACGGGGTCGAGCAGGTCGCCCGCCTTCACGTTGTCATCCGCAAACTCTTCCGCGCCGGCCTTGGTCCACACGTAGGCCACCTTCAGCACGCACAGGGACGGGTCGCTGGCGCAGAGCTCCGCCACAGTCTGGCCGAACTGGCTGGTGAATTCCTCGGTGATGACTTCGCCCGCCACGATGCCTTCGACGCCCAGTTCCGCAGCCGCTTCGCTCCAGTACTGCACGCCCTTCGGCGGCACGAGGATGCCATACATGCCGTAATGGCTGTCGGCCAGGCGCAGGGTGCCGTGGCTTGGGTGCGCCTGTACGCTGCGCGTGTCAGCCGCATCGAGGTCGGCACCGGCCACCAGGCGCATGCCCCAGGCTTGCGAGCCTTCGGCCAGCATGGGCGCGATGGCCCACAGCTTGCCCTGGCTGCCCGCCACTTCCGGGCGCAGCTGAATCGACTTCACATCGGGCATCAGCTTGACGTCGGTGCCGGACGGGATCAATGCCCCCACGGCCAGCGCCAGGTTGCCATCAAGTACGAAAACGCTGCGTTCGCCAGCCACGCCCGGCAGCGGCACGCCCTTGGGCCAGCTCATGGCGCGCACCTTGACCGCTTGCGCCAGCACGCTGCCCGCATCGAGGCGCATGCCGGGCGTAAACACTTGTTGCGTCGTCAGCAAGGTGCCGGCCGCGTGGACGATATTGCCGTCGCTGTCGCGCACGGCGGCGGCCAGCACGGTGCCCGCCCGCACCGTCATGGCCTGGTCCAGCACGACGGCCACGGGCAGGCGCGTATTGGCCAGCAGATTGAAACCCTTGACGGGCACGTCGTAATTGAGCGCGATCCCGCCCGGGAACAAGGTGCCGTCGGCCAGGGTCACGCCCTGGCCCGGGACGATGACGTCGCTGCCATTGATGTCGCGCCCCGGCAGCAGGACCCAGCCGCCGTCATCCTTGGTGGCGGGCGGCGGCGCGAAGCCGTCGTTGATGCTGCCGTAGATGCTCAAGTCGCCGCCGGCGCGCAGCAGCAGGCTGCCCACCTCGCCCGACCCGCGCACATTTGTTGCCTGAAAGCGCGGATTGAGGCTGGCGTAGCGCATGCCCGACAAGTCCAGGTCGCCCTGCACCACCAGGTCGCCGTCCGGCGTCTTGCTGACGATATCGACGCCGGGACGCAGATGCAGCGCATCGGCATACGCGGCCGTGGCCAGGCCCGCCAGCTTGATATTGCGCAAGTTCGTGTTGGCCAGCGCCGCGTCAATGAAGGCGGTGCTGTCCGCATGCTTGCTGTCAAGATATGCCTGGTTGATCACCTGGTAGGGGCGGCCGCTGGCCGACAGGTCCGCGGCGTAGGCCGCGTCGTCGTAGCGCTGCATGGCGTTGACGGCGATCGATTTCGCGCCGCGTATCGTCAAACCGCCGCCGGCCGCAATGGCGATGTCGCCGAAGGTGGCCGCGTCCGCATCCGTGCGGGAACTGCCGCTGCCCAGGCGCGGCGCGCTCAGTTCCACCGTGCCGCGCGCGGCGCCGTCGTATTCGCCCTTGCCCTTGCCGGCCACGGCTGCCGTGGCATGGCGCACGTCGATCTGCGCGCCGCCGGCCAGGCTCAATACGCCTTCGCCCGCGTTCAGTTCGACCATGGCCCGGTTCGGGCTGTCGATGATCTTGCCGTAGCTGTCAACGCGCAACAGCGTGCCATGCGCGTCGAGCACGGCGTTGCCGGCCAGGGTGAGACCATGCTTGCCGGCCAGGCGGATGCTGCCCACGCGCTCGCCGCTGGCGTCGATCGTGCCGGCCACCGTCAGGCGGCCGTTGTCTAGCGATACCTGCACTTCGCCCGCCTTCAGCTCATTGCCGATGGTCAGGTCGCCCTGCTTCAGCTGGAAGCTGCGCGCACCCGTCACGCCGCCTTCGTTCAGGCGCGTGTTCAGCAACGCGAACTGGCTGTCCGGCGCGCCGCCCGCGCCCAGGGTTTGCGCGCGCACGTCCACGCTGCCCTTCTTGTACGGGACCATGGTGCCGCCCGCGTCGTAGCTGCCGCTGGCGCCGCCCAGTATCTTGCCCTGCAAATCCACCATGCCGGCCGCGCCATCGAGGGCCACGGCCTTCAGGCTGCCGGCGCGGTTGTTCTCGGCCGACAGGTCGATCACGCTGCCCGCGCCCTGGCCGATATCGCCGGCGCGGCTGTCCAGGATCACGTCGCCGCCCCAGCTGTATTTGTCCACGTCGAAGAAGGCGCTCTTGCGGCCCGCCATGTCGATGCGCGCGCCGTCGGCCACTGCGATGTCGTGCTGCGCGTTGATGGTCAGCTTGCCGCTCGGCAGCACCACGGCCGTCGCCACGCTCACGCTGTCGCCGTTCAGCGCCAGCTGCGCGCCCAGCGCAGCGTTATTCTTGACGGGAGCCGCTGGCGCCATACCGGCCGGCGCCGCTACCTTCAGCGCGCCGCCCGCCGTGTAGCTGTGCGCCGAACCGGCCTCGCCCGTCAGCAGCGGCGTGCTGATATTGAGGTTGCCGCCGCTGTACTGGAAACCCTTGCCGGTTTCATATGCGCCCTGCGCCTGGTAGACGGACAGGCTGCCCTTGTGGTTGGCCGTCACCTGGCCCGACGCCTTCAGGTTGACGGAGCCAAAACCCAGGGCCAGGCGGTCGAACGAGGCGACGCCGGCCGGCTGCGTGAACGGGCCGAAGCCGAAATCGATGCGTTCCGCTTCCAGGTTCAGGGTGCCGCTGCCCGTGCCGGCGCCATGCGTGATGACATTGCCGGCCGGCGACAGGGCACCGCCCCAGATCAGGTTGGCAGTGCGGATGGTCGCCACGGTGTCGGCGCCGCCCTGGCCATACATGGCCGGCGTGGTCAGCACCAGGCGGTCCAAGGTGGATTTGCCCGAGCCCTTGTCGTAGGTGTCGAGCACCACGTCGCCATAGAAATTGACGCTGTCGGCCGCGTTCAGCATCAGCGCCTGCAGGGCTGGCGCGCCGGTGCTGGTGTCGCCGCGCAGCAGGCGGTCCAGCACGCCCTGGTTCATGGCCAGGCCGCTCGAGCGCGTACCGTTGGCCTGGGCCGCCGCCAGCGCCTCGCTGCTGCCCATGTTGATGGCGCCCACGGCCAGACTCAGGTTGCGCGTGCCGTAGCGGGCCGTGTCGTCCAGTGCGAAACTGCCGTTCGTCGACAACAGCAAGGTGCCTTCCGAGTACAGGCTCGCTGTTCCTTTGTCGGTGCAGGTGTCGCCGCACACGCCGATGCGGATGCCGCCGCGCGCCGTGCCGCTGACGGGCGCCACGTTGAGCAAGCCGTTCGAGGCGGCCAGCATGTGCACGTCCGCGCGGCCTTTTTGGTAGATAAAGCCGTCGTTGGCGTCGTACGCGGCCTTGCCGCGCCCCACAGTGCTGATGCCGGCGCCGGGCGCGATATCGATCAAGCCGTCGCCCAGCTGGTCATTGCCCGGGTCCTGGGCGACGAGGAACACTTCCGGCGCCGACAGGATGGCGCCCGCGCGCAGGTAGATGGCACGCGCCGAGTTGAAACCGAAGTTCACGTAGTTGCCGCCCTGGCCATATTCCACAGACGGTGCATTGCCCACCACAATACGGGCCGCGCCGATATTGTTCAGGCTTGAAGCACGCACGCTGAGCTGCCCGGCGACGCTGGTGGCCGGCGCGCCGTCGGCGAGGATTTCAATGTCGCCGTCGGTGACATTGCTCGACCCCAGCACCACGGTGCCGCCGTAGCCGCCCTCGGCCGTGGAGAATTTGCCCGTGCCCTTGAACTGGAACGTGTCCGGGCCGCCGCCTTGCGCCAGGGTCAGCTTGAGCGTTTTCGCGTCGGCAGGCAGCAGTGCGCGGGGAATGCCGCGCGTTTTCGCATCGGCCAGCGCGAACGCCGCATAGCCCGTTTCGTTGTATTGCGAATACGTGCGCAAGACCTTGGCCGGCGTGAGTATCAGCTGGCTGGCCAGCGGCGCGCGGATGTCCGTGCCGGCGATCGACAAGGTGCCGGGCGCGGCCCAGGAACCGTTGCGCAGCGGCTGCGCCAGCGAGCCGGCGCTGCCTTGCCCCGCCAGGCCGTTCAGTTCCACGCGGAAAGCGCCCGGCAGCAAGGCATAGGTCGACGGCATCAGGGTGTAGGTGCCGGCGGGCAGACCCGGCACGCCGCTGCCTATCGTCACCTGCCGGCCGATGGCCGCATCGGCGGCGCCCTTGTCGCCGCCCGACGGCGCCTGCGGCGCTTGCGCGCCCGGCACGATGGCGTACACGGGGTTGGTTGCCAGGCCCGGCAGGATGAAGCCGCCATTCGGGCCCACCTGCACCAGCGGATGGGTGCGCGCGTCGGTGGAGCCGCCGCGCCCGGAAATGAAACCTGCACCCGTCAGTTCGCCGCCGCCCGACAGGTCGAGCAGCGCGCCCGGCCGCACGTCCACGGCCACGCCGGCGATGTCCACGCCGATGCGCAGGCCGCCCTGCACATTGATGCCGCCCACGCCCATCAGGGTGACCGGCTTGCCGTTGACGTTCCAGGTCTGGCCATCGACGGTGCCGCCATACGGCATGACCAGGCCGGCGCCGCTGACGGAGGTGATACTACCTGGCAACAAGTTAACGGTCAGGCTCCTGTCGTTCTCATAGCCGGCCGCGCCGATGGCCAGGCGCCCCAGCGGCGCGCGCACGACGCCGCCCTGCTCGATGTGCGCGGCGGCCAGTTCCAGCGAGCCGAAAGCGGAATACGGCATGAGCGGCACGTCAGCCGTGCTGCGGGCGATGTTCAGGCTGTGGGCCGGATCGTAGCCAATCTTGCCGTTGACGATGCCATAGCCGGCCCGCACGGCGGCGCCGGCGCCCGTTTCCGGGTACAGCTGGGCCGCGCTGAGGGTCATGTCGCCCGGCGTGGACAGCACCGTCGTCGGCTGGTTGCCGTCCCAGCCCAGCGGCGACAGCAGGAAGCGCACGTCGCCGCGGCTCGTCAGGCGCACGTCGTCCGCCCGAATGTCGACCAGGCCGCGCACGTCGATCAGGTCGCCAGCTATGCTGACCTGGCCGGCCACCGGCGACTGGCCCGCCGTACCCGGCGTGACATAGAAATCGCGTCCTGCCGGCTTGACGCTGGCCAGGCGCACGTACGGCGCCGCGATGCCGACCTTCGCGCCGGGCTTGCTGCCTGGCGCCAGCACGGGCGCGCCATACAACTGGAAGCTTTGCTGCAGCGTCAGCGACACGTCGCCATCGAAGGAGGCGGCGCCCAGCAGGGCCAGGTTGCCGAAGCCGCCCGCCTCCACCTGCTCGACCGAGTAGCGGCCATGGCCGTACTGGAGCGCCTGCTGGCCGTCCTGCGCACCGATGCCTGCGGCCAGGTCGCTGGCAAGCTGGCGCTGCGAGAGGATCAGCTGGCGCCCCTGCAGCACCTTGTCCGTCGCCAGCGTTTTCAGGTAGACCGGGGTGCCCGTGGCCACGGACAGGCTGCCGCCCGCCGCGCCCGCGCCGCCCGCCCTGGCCAGCAGCTGGCCATCGAGGTACAAGCCATTGTTCGACGCCAGCGCGATGCTGCCGCCCGCGCTGGCCACGTCGATGGCCGCGCCGTTCACGTCCAGCACGGCGTGCGCGCCGGAAGCGTCGAGTACGGCACCGTCGCGCACGACGACGAACAGGCTGGCCGCCGACGTACTGCCCTGCGCGTGGTCGATTTCGCCGCCGACGACGATGCTGCCGCCGTCCGCCACCTTGCCGTAGCGCCGGCCCTGCGCATCGGTGGCCGTGACGGCGCGCGACGCGACGTCGAGCACGGCATTGTCGCCGATCCAGATGGAACGGCCATGGCCGGCCGCTTCCACCGCTTCGGACACGTTCACGTCCACGCCCACGCCGCCCAGGCTGATCTTGCCGCCCCACGCGTTCAGGCGCCCGTCCACCGTCAGCTGGCCCACGCTGGCCAGCCTGATGGACTGGCCAGCATCGACGCTCACCACGGCGCCCTTGCCTATCAGCAACTCGGCGCCGGCCATGTCGGCCGCGCCGGACAGGATATCGCCCACCTGCAGGGCCAGGCTGGCGCCCTTGCGCTGGGTCAAGGTGCCCTTGAGCGCGTTTTCCGTGACCGGCTCCGGCGTCCACAGGGCCAGTTTCTCATTGTCCACTACGCGCAGCACGGGCATGCGCACGTCGACTTGGCTGCCGTCCGCCACCGTCAAGCCCTGCTTGCCGACCAGGCTGTAACTGGAAAAACCCTGCTCAAAAAAGTCGCCGCCCAGCTGCAGGGTGCCGGCCCCGGGTTTTTCAATGTCGCCAATGACGATCTTGTTCGCCTGTAATTCCAGCTTGCCGCCGCCCGTCACGCCATGGCCGCGCACTTGTGCGCCCTCGCCCAGCACCAGGTCCGATGTCGTTCCATAGCTGGCCAGGGTCACGCTGCCGCCCTTGCCGCCCTGCTGCTTGCCCTGCGCCAGGATGGCCGCGCCCGAGCCGGCGTCGATCAGGCTGGCGCTGCCGATGCGCACATCGCCGTTCGCCCGCAGCGACACATTGCCGCCATTGATATAGGGCAAACCGGCGGCGGCCAGCGGATCGCGCAGCACATTACTGAGCAGCCCGCTGGTATCGAGCGTGACGCCATCGGCCAGCACCAGCTTGCCCGCTGGCCCGCCCGGATTGACGAACGTATCGACCATGCCCAGCGCGCCAAGCTGGTTCAGCACGTTGCCGGCCATGATGCTGCCGCCATGGCTGCGCAGGCTGGCGTTGATGGCCACGTCCTTGCCGTACAGGGTGATATTGCCGCCATCGGCCACCTGCAGCGCGCTGTCGACCGTAATCGCGCCTTTCGCGGCGAGGCGGATGGCGCCCAGATGTTGGTCATTGAGCAAGCCCGTGTCGAGCAGCAGCTTGCCCTGGCGTTCGGGTGCCAGCACGCCAGCGAGGTCGAGGCCGGCGGCGATGCCGTCCTGCACGCGCGTCAGGCGCACCTCGTCCATGACGGCCGACAAGGCGTGCTGCAGCACGCCCGTGCGCTTGTCGAACATGGGCTGGTACTGTCCGACGATCAATTGTCCCCGCTGCGCGGCGGCCAGCTGCGACTGCTGGTAGCCGTCGAGCAGCGCCTGCGGCGCCTGCGTCTGGCGCTCGCCCTGGAAGACATCGCCCGCGATGCCCCCTTCCAGTACGGCCGAACCGGTGGCGACCACCAGCTTGCCGGCGTCGCGGCCCACCGTGTAGCCGTTTTCCAGGCGCTGTTGCGCGGCGATCAATGGATTGGCGTAGAACGCGCTGGCATCCTTGCCCCAGCGCGCATGTTCTTCCTCGTAACCCTTGTACACGCCCGCGTACGGCAAGTCGGCCGGCGCGCTGCCCGCCTCATACAGCTTGCCGTCCAAGCCTTTGAGCCAGGTCTGGCGCAGTGCGCCCGTCTGCACGTCCAGGGTGCCGCCCGACAGGTTGATGGCGGAGCCGGCTTGCGTGACCACATCCTTGCCGCCGAAGCTGACGGTGCCGCCCTGCGCCATCCACTCGCTGACGGAGTGGCCCTGCGTGCCCAGGTAGCCGGCCACTTCCAGCAAGCCGCCGGCCGTGTACCAGCGGTCGCTGTCGTAGCCGTTCGTGCCTTTCGGTACGAATACCAGCTTGCGGCGGTCGACCCAGATACTGCTGTTGAGCAAGGCCTTGCCGTCGCGGTTGACGGGCGCGTCGCGCTGCTCGTTGCCCTGCACGTTGATCTCGACATTGTTCGCCTCCATGGCCACCTTGACGCCCACGGCGCCGGAGACGTCGAGCTGGGCGCCGTCGCGCAGCAGGCTGCGGCTGGCCGCGTTGACGGCGATCTGGCCGCCCGTGGCCAGGGTCAGCGAGTCGCCGAGGAATTCCACCGTGCCGGCGCTGCCGATCTCGATGCGCGACTGGTCGCGGCGGTCGTTGACGGCAACGATGTTTTCCGTGGACGTCGCGGCCGGGCCGCGCATGGCGTCGCGCTGGCTGTCGAGCGCCGTCGTCTTGCCGTCGTCCTCGATGACGATGGCCGTGGTGGCGCCCCGTCCCACGGTGACGGCCGCGTCGCTGCCCAGGGCGTTCAGGTGCACGGTGCCGCGCGTGGCGGCCGTGGTGGAGGCGAGCACGACGCCTTCCTGGCGCACGTCGCGCCCGGCCAGGGTAACGTCGCCTTCGCGCGCCTGGATCAGGCCCGTGTTGACGACCTTGCCCGCCGTGCTGCCGGCCGCGAACTGCGGCGTGACTTCGCTGCCGCGCGTGCTCGACAGCGGATTGCCATCCGTGCCCACGCCTTTTTTAATGGTAAAACTGTCGCCGGCGGCCAGCAGGGCCTGGCCCTTGGGCGTGGCGATCTCGCCCGCCTGGTGCACTTCCTTGCCCAGCAGCATCACGTAACCGCCGCCTTCCGTGCTGCCCTTGGGCGCATTGCTGGCCAGGCGCGCGCCCGCCTGTACCTGTACCTTGCCGGCCGCATCGGTCAACGTCGTGGCACCGGCCGTGCCGGCGCTGTAGATGCCGTTTTTCTGGAATTGCGTATCGCTGATGCGGGCCGCGGCCGCCACCAGGCTGCGCGTGTCGACCTGGCTCGTGCCGGTAAACACGATGCCGTTGCGGTTGACGAGCAGCACCGTGCCGTCGGCCTTGATCTGCCCCTGGATCTGGCTGGGACGCGCTTGCGGATCGTTGACCCGGTTCAGCACGGCCCAGTCCTTTTGCTGCTGGAAGGTCAGGGTCGTGTCCTTGCCCACATTAAATGTTTCCCAGTTCAGGATGGCCTTGTCCGCCGTCTGCTGCACCACCACGGTCGTCTTGCCGTTCGCCACCGTCTGCACGGGCGCCTGGGCATGGAGCCAGCCGGCAGTCAGGCTGTTGGTGTCGACCTGCAAGCCGCCCTGCGCCAGGCCGTTCGGCGCGCTGGCGCCGCCGGCGGCACTCTGGCGCGCCTGCGCCTGGGCCGCTTGCTGCGCGGCGATGGCGCGCGCGGCCAGGTTCAGGTTGTTGAGCGAGCGTTGCAACTGCTGATTGGCCTGTTGCTGGCCCTCGGGCCGGCTGCCCAACGGCAGCGGCTGGCCATTCGGCAATCGGCCCGAGGTGGCAGCCGTATTCTGCGCCGCCCCCTTGGCCGCGAACCAGCCGCCGCTGAACGCCTGCTGCGCCCGCGCCGGCGTGCTGAAGGCGCCCGCCATCAGCATGGTGGTCAGTGCGTAAGCAAGCGGCGTGAGCCGCAGGCGGCTGCCCAGCGTGGAAGTACGCTGCGCGCCCGTGTCAACGGTTGGGACTGGGCGCTGGGCAGTGTGAAGCTTAGTCATGGCAATGGTTTCCTGGCTAGTGGGATGGGAACGGAGCCTGGCGTTAGCGCAAGCGTCCATGCCTCCATGACGTAGCTGGGCGGCGGAAGGGATAATGTTTTTTGAAAAATATTTTGATACGCGTGCCGCCGGGGCATCCGGCATCCGCCGAGATCAGCTCAGCAAGACGATGCCGCCCGGCAAACTGATCATTTCTGCTCCCGTCAAGTCGCGTATCATCGCCAGCGCGCCATCCATCTGGCGGATGGAAAAGCGCATGCGCACCAGGCGGCGGCCCAGTTCGGGATTGCGCAGCAGCACGCGGCCGGGCCGGTAGCGGTTGATTTCATCGACGACCTGGGACAGCGGCTGGCCGGCAAACGACAACGCACCCGTGCGCCAGGCGCTCGCTTCGCCCTTTGGTGCGGCCGTGGCCGCCTGCGCGCCCCCGTCGTCGTACACCAGTTGCTGTCCTGCATCAAGAGTCTGGCGCCGCTGTTGCCAGACCACCTCGACGGCGCCCGCCAGGCAAGTCACGCAGACGGCATCGCCCGTGTGGCGCACATTGAAGCGGGCCGACTGCGCCAATAAACGCCCCGCGCCCGCCACCACCGACACGGGCTGGCGCGCGCCGCTGGCGAGGATTTCCGCTTCGCCGCCCAGCAGTTCGATCGACTCGGGCGCCCGCACATCGATGCGCGTCTGCGTATTCATCTGCACCGTCATCTGCTGCGACAGGGCCAGTTGCCGCTGCTCGCCCGTGCCCGTGCGGTAGTCGGCGCCAAGCTCCTGCAGCGACGGCCAGGCGCCCAGCGGCGGGCGCAGGGCCAGCACGGCCACGCCGGCCGCCAGCGCGCCGCCGAGAAAGGCGCGCCGTCCGTGACGGACGGGGAACGCCAGCACGTTCGCCTGCGGCGGCGCGGCGGCGGCGCGGGTCAAGGCGGGATCGAGCGCCTGCCACACCTGCCGGAGTTCGCGCCAGGCGCGCGCATGCGCGGGGCTGCGCGCGCACCAGGCGCGCAAGGCGTCGGCGTCGGCCTGCGTGAAATCGTCGGCACGCAGGCGTGCCCACCAGGCGGCGGCTTCCCGGCCGATGGCAGTGTCGTCATGTTCAACAAGGTCGCGTGGATCGCGGTCGGAAGCGGTCATGGGATTCATCAATATTTACGGCGGCCCGACACATCGCTGCGCTGGGCCGCATCGGCGTCGGCCATGCACGTTTTACAGTGTTGCATGGCGGCCTGCAATTCTTTCTTCACCATCGCCACGGAAATGCCGAAGCGCTCGGCGATTTCCGCATTGAGCATGCCGTCGATGCGCGCCGCCGTCAGGATGGCGCGGCGGCGCGGCGACAGGCCAGCCAAGGCCGCATCGAGCGCCTGCACGTCGAGCCGCGCCGAGACGATGCGCGCCGGGTCGCTGATGTCGTCGCCGGGTTCGTCGGCCATGTGCATCAGCTCCTCGCGTTCGCGCTCGGTGACGATGATGCGGTCGCGGCGGTAGGCATCGGTGGCGATATTGGCCGCCATGCGCAGCAGGTAGGCGTCGGGATTGTGGACGGGCGCGGCGGCGGGACCCGGCGACACCATCGCTTCGAGGCGCAGCCATGTTTCCTGCAGCGCATCGGCCGCATGGTGCTTGCAGCCGACGACCCTTTCCAGGCGCCAGCGCAGCACGGCGTAGCGCGCACTGAGGTGGCCTTTGAGCCTGGTGCGCAGGTCGGGCAGGCTCATGGCGCGGAGATTCCTTGCGCGCCAGCGGCGCAATCGACTTCGCTGCCCGGACCTTGCGGCAGCAGCAGGATGGAAACGGGCTGCGGCATTGACGGCAGCGGCGCGGCGCCCACGCGCATGCCCAGCACCACGCGCGCAATGGCCGTGTCGCGCGCGCGCAAACCCGTGCTGTCGAGCAGGTGCACGCGGTCGACGACGCCGGCGCGGTTCAGATACAGCTGCAGCGCCAGGCGGTAGCCGCCGGGACGCGTCTGCGCGGCGCGGCACAGCAATCCCAGCAGCACGTGCTGCAGCCGGCCCACATAGGCCGCATGGTCGCCGCCGCCCTGCGTGGCACCCGGGATGTCGGCGGCGGCCAGAATGGCGGCCGGCGGCACATCCGCTGCAATTGCCGCGGCACCGGCCGGGGCATACACGATGACGGCTTGCGCGTCGGACAGGCGCGATTGCAGTCCCGTGCCCTCCAGCAAGACTTGCAGGGCCGCTCCCGCCGCATAGGGGCCGCGCACGGCGGCCGACTGGCGCTGCGCGTAACGCTGGTCGATCAGCACGGCGATGCCCGTGCGGCGGCTGTATATATCCAGCGCGTCGCCGAGGTTTTGCGCGGCGATATCGAACTGCAAGACGGCGCCGTCGGCCGGGTGCGCCCGCACGGGCCCCACCGCGGCCAGGAAACCCAGCAGTACCAGGCATCCGGCCAGCGCAAGCACATGGACGGATGCCGGGCTGCCTGTCATATCGCTATCGTGTCGCTATCGTGTGAGGAGTAAAGCGGACGCCTGGGGTGTTTACAATGAACAATCCTTGCGTCAACTGCAACAGACTACACAGCAAACATGACGGCTTCGTGACATGCTTATCACCAATAAATTTCGCCATGCGGGACGTCGGACGCGGCAATGATTTCGGCTACACTGGCTGCTACTTTCCCTTTCAGACGCCTGATGATCGAAAAGAATCTGCCCGAGCTGGTCATGCTGAAGCGCCTCATCAACGAGGGCGGCAGTCACCTGGAAGTTGCCGCGCCCTGCAGCATCGCCATCGATGGACGCGCATTTCCCGTGTATTCGATCGCCATGGGCAATCCCAGCCCCGACGTGCCCGTGCTGGGCTTTTTCGGCGGCATCCACGGCCTCGAACGCATCGGCACGCAAGTGCTGCTGTCCTTTTTGGAAAGCCTGGTCGCGCGCCTGCGCTGGGACGCCACCTTGCACCAGCAGCTGGAAACCATGCGCCTCGTGTTCATGCCGCTGGTCAATCCGGGCGGCATGTGGCAAGCGACGCGCTGCAATCCGCGCGGCGTGGACCTGATGCGCAACGCGCCGCTGAGTGCGCGCGAAAAAGTGCCGTTCATGCTGGGCGGCCAGCGCTACAGCCCCCGCCTGCCCTGGTACCGGGGCGCGGCCGGAGGGCCGATGGAGGCGGAAAGCCAGGCCGTGTGCGACCTCGTCGAACGCGAACTGCTGTCGCGCCAGTTCAGCATCGCCCTCGATTGCCATTCCGGCTTCGGCTTGCGCGACCGCATCTGGTTTCCCCATGCGCATACCAAGGTGCCGATCGAACACCTGGCCGAGATCGGCGCGCTGGAAGAGCTGTTCAGCCAGAGCTACCCCAACCACAACTATGTGTTCGAGCCGCAAAGCCGGCAATACCGCACGCATGGCGACCTGTGGGACTATCTCTACCTGAACGGCACCAGCTACACGGGCCGCGTGTTCCTGCCCCTGACGCTGGAAATGGGCTCGTGGCTGTGGGTCAAGAAAAATCCGCGCCAGCTGTTCAACCGGGTCAGCATCTTCAACCCCACGGCCGCGCACCGCTTGCAGCGCGTGCTGCGGCGGCACCTGGTGTGGTTCGATTTCCTCATGCGCGCCGCCAGCAGCCACGGCCGCTGGATGCCGGAAGGCTTGCTGCGCAAGGCGCAGCGTCGGCGCGCCCTGGCGCAATGGTACGAATCATGAGCGGATCGCCTACCTGGGTCTTGCTGCGCGGCCTGATGCGCGAACAGCGCCACTGGGGCAGCTTCCCCGCCACCTTGGCGCGCGCCCTGCCCGGCGCCCGCATCGTCACGCCCGACCTGCCCGGCAACGGCACGCGCCACGACGAAGACAGCGCCACCCGCGTGGCCGTCATGGTGGAAGACTGCCGCCAGGACTTGCTGGCGCGCGGCATCCCCGCGCCATACCACTTGCTGGCCCTGTCCCTGGGCGGCATGGTGGCCGTCGAATGGGCAAGCCGCTATCCGCAGGAAATCGCACGCTGCGTACTCGTCAATACCAGCATGCGGCCGTTCAATCCGTTTTACCGGCGCCTGCGCTGGCAAAACTACGGCGCCCTGCTGCGCCAGTTGCTGGCCGGCGATGCACGCAGCCAGGAAGCGCTGATCTTGCGCCTGACCAGCCGCAGGCACGCCCATGGCAATCCGGCGCTGCTGGCCGATTGGCTCAGCTACCAGCAGCAATATCCGGTCAACCGCTGCAATGCGCTGCGCCAGCTGCTGTCGGCCGCCCGCTACCGCGCCCCCGCCAGCCGTCCGGCCATGCCCGTGCTGGTGATGGCCGGCGCGCAAGATCAATTGGTCGACCACCGCTGCTCGCAGCGCCTGGCGCGCGCCTGGCAAGCCGATTGCCTGATCCATGGCGACGCGGGCCACGACTTGCCGCTCGATGAGGGCGAATGGCTGGCGCAATCGGTGGCGCGCTGGCTGGGGGAAGAAATGACAGACCACGGCAGGACGGCACAATCATCATGCAGATAACAAGCAGCAGTACGGAGCAACTGGCAGCGCTGGCGGAGGCCGGCGTACGCGAGCACATTTTCCCGGGTGCGGCCTGGGCCGTGGGCACCGTCGACGACGGCGTGGCGGGCGCGGCCGGGCGGCTCACGCCCGATCCAGCCAGTGCCGCGATGCAGGTCGATACCCTGTTCGACATCGCGTCGCTGACCAAGATCATCAGCGTCTGGTCGCTGACGGGCCGGCTGCTGAAGCAGGAACGCCTGGGCCTGGACACCCGCCTGGCCGACGTGCTGCCCGGCACGCACGGTTATGCGCTGGCGCCCGTCACGATTTTCCAGCTGCTCACGCATACGGCCGGCCTGCCGCTGCGCGCCCGCCTGCGCGCCAGCTATGGCGAGGTGTACGACGATATCGTGCGCGGCGTATTGCGCGAGCCGCTCGAAGGCGTACCAGGCCAGGCGGTCGACTACACGGACCGCGCGGCCCTGATCCTCGGCCTGGTCATCGAGCGGCTGCTGGGCATGCCCCTGGACCAGGCCCTGGAAGAGCATGTGCTGCGGCCGCTGGGCATGGCCGCCACGCGCTTTGGCCCGCTGCCGGCTGCGCATGGCAAGCTGGTCGCGCCGACCGAGTATTGCGAGCAGGCGGGCGCCCATCTTGCCGGCGTGACGCATGATTTTTCGACGCGGCTGCTGGGCGGCGTATGCGGCATTTCCGGGCTGTTTTCGAATGTGCCGGACCTGCAGCGCTTCCTGCAGGCGATGCTGGCGCAGGACCGCCATGGCGAGGTGTTCGACGCCGGCTGGGTGCGTGATTCGCTGACGGTGCAGACGGGTTCCTTGAGCCCGTCGCGCGGCCTGTTCTGGCACCCGGCGACAGGCAGCGGGCCGCAGGACGACATCTGGTGCCACCAGGGTTTCACCGGCACGGCCCTGTGGATCAGTCCCCGGCGCGGCCGCTATGCGGTGCTGCTGACCAATAAACTGTACTACACGCGCGATTCCGCCAGGGTCAACGCGCTGCGGCACGCTTTCATGCGCCGCGCCTTCGGTCTTTGAACTTTATAGCCGCAAGCTCACGATGATGGCCAGCAGCAGCGCGCCGGCGGCCGCCAGCAGCGAACTATTAAAACTGTGCGACTGCGCATACAGGCTGCCGGCCAGCACGGGGCCGATGATCTGGCCCACGCCATACACCACCGTCATGATGGCCATCATGCTGGTGCCCGCCTTGACGGCGGCCCGCTGCGCGGCCGGCATGGCGATCGTGACCGTGCCGACGAACGTGCCGCCGACGAGGATGGCGCTGAGCAGGTAGCCGGCAGCCGAGGGCGCCAGCACGGGCAAGGCCACGCCCAGCGCCTGCAGCAGCAAGTTCAGCCTGAGCGCCTGGCGCGTGCCCAGGCGCTCGTGCAGCCGGTGCCACAGGAAGCACGAGGGCGCCGCCCCGAGGCCGAACACGGCCCACACGTGGGCGGAATTCAAGCCGGGCAAGGCCGCGCCGACCAGCACGGGCAAATACGTGGCCGTGACGATGTAGCCGAGTCCCGCCAAGCCGTAGATCAGCACCAGCGGCCACGGCGCCACGGACGCCAGCGCCGAAGCTGCCCTTTGCGCTGGCGCGTCCAGCGTCGCCAGTCCGCCAGCGGCAATCGCGGGTGCGGCCGCCAGCCCCGCCAGCGCGGCGACGCCGGCCAGCAGCAGCCACATGCCCGCGCTGCGCCAGCCCAGCTGCGATGCCAGCACCAGCAATTCGGCCGAGACGGCGATGCCCACGCCCACGCCCGCGTACAGCAGCGGCGCGCCGCGGCCATGCCGGCGCCGTTCCAGCAGCCACAAGGAAGCGGCCACCATGGCCAGGGCGCTGAAGACGCCCGCCACGCCCCGCACCGCCACGATGAGCCAGACGGGCATCGGCACTGCCAGCACGCCCAGGCACAGCGCCGTGCCGGCCGCCGACCACAGGCACAGCCGGTGCGCGTCGTGGGCCCGCGCGCGCATGGCCAGGATGGCGCCCAACAGGTAACCGGCATAGTTGGCCGAGGCGGCCAGGCTGCCTTCGCGCAAGCTCAAGACGCCTTCCTCGACCATCTGCGGATAGATGGCCGTGAAGGCGAAGCGGCCAAAGCCCATGCCGATGGCGAGAATGACCGCCGCGGCGATGGCCGCACGCAGCCTGGCCGCCCCGCTCACGGCGCCGCCTCGCCGAGCAGCGCCAGCAAATGCTGAAAGGCGGGCACGTCGAATCCGACTCTCCACACGAGCACCGTGTCGGCTTGCCCGGCGGACAGCATTGTCAAGGTGGCCGGCGCATCGGACAACGCCAGCACGCTGGCCGGCAGCACGGTCACGCAGGCCCCGGCCGCCACGCAGGCGATCATGGTGTGATACGAACTCAGCTCCTGCACCCGCCACTGCGTGCTGCCGGCCACGCCCAGCAGCTCTTCGGCGATGCCGCGGTAGGTGCAGCCCTGCGGAAAGGCTGCCAGCGAGCGCGTGCGCACATCCTCGGCGCGGCGCGCCTGCCCTTCGCTGGCCGGCAGCAGCAGACACAATTCCTCGCGCCACACGGCCGTCGATGCCAGGCCCAGCTCCGCCAAGGCGGCGGCGCCGCCGAACGCTGGCGGCAAGGCGACAAAAGCGCAGTCGAGCAGACCCGTGCGCACCTGCTCGATCAGGGGCCGCGACGGCCCCGTGCTCAGCGCCAGGCGCGTGTCCGGATGGCGGGCGTGATACGCGGCCAGCAGCGCCGGCAGGCGGCTGGCCGCCGTACTTTCCATGCTGCCGACGCGCAAGGTGCCGCCGTCGCGCCCGCCCGTGACGACGTGCCTGGCCTCTTCCGCCAGCGCCAGCAAACGCTGCGCATACTCGAGAAAGCGTTCGCCCGCCGCCGTCAGGGCCATGCGTTTATTGGTGCGCACGAACAAGTCCGCGCCGATATCGGCTTCCAGCTGCTGGATGCGCGTGGTGACGCTGGACGGCGCGCGGCCCAGCCTGGCTGCGGCCTGGGTGACGCTCAGCTCGCTGGCCACGGCACAGAAAATCGTCAGGGATTCCATGTCCATCATGTTCTCTATTTAAGAATTATTATGCTATTATATTCTTCAAATAAGAATATTGCGCAACATCCTTAATTTCATGAAGGAAACATCATGAGCACCTCCCAGCGCTTCCTCGACCATCTCGGCTTGCAGCACCCCATCATCCAGGCGCCGATGGCGGGCGTTTCCACGCCGCGCATGGCCGCCGCCGTCTCGAACGCTGGCGGCCTCGGTTCGCTGGCCATCGGCGCCGGCACCGTGGCGCAGGCGCGCCAGATGATCGAGGAAACCCGCGCGCTGACGGACCGCCCCTTCAACGTGAATGTGTTCTGCCATGCGCCGGCGGTACGCGATGCGCGGCGCGAAGCGGCCTGGCTGGCCCATCTGGCGCCCCTGTTCGCGGAACTGGGCGCGGCCGTGCCAGCGGAACTCGACGAGATCTACCAAACCTTTCTCGGCAACGAGGCAGCGTTCGCCCTGCTGCTGGAACAGCGCCCCGCCGTCGTCAGCTTCCATTTCGGCTTGCCGGCGCAGCAGCAGATCGCCGCCCTGCGCCAGGCCGGCATCTACACCATGGCCACGGCCACCAGTGTGCGCGAGGCGGCGCTGATCGAACAGGCCGGTATCGACGCCATCGTGGCGCAGGGCGTGGAAGCGGGCGGACACCGGGGCGTCTTCGACCCGCAGGCGCCCGACGAGCGCCACAGCACCAGCGTGCTGCTGCGCCTGCTGACGGGCCGCACTGCTCTCCCCCTGATCGCCGCCGGCGGCATCATGGATGGACAAGGCATCCGCGCCGCGCTGGACCTGGGCGCCGCAGCGGCCCAGCTGGGCACGGCGTTCGTGCTGTGCCCGGAATCGTCGGCCAATGCGGGCTACCGCGCCAACCTGCAAAGCGAACGGGCGGCAAGCACGCGGTTGACCAGCGTGCTCTCGGGCCGTCTGGCGCGCGGCATGGTGAACCGCCTGATCGAGCACGGCGAAGCGCCGGACAGCCCGCCGCCCGCCGACTATCCCGTCGCCTACGATGCCGCCAAACAATTGAACGCCTTGGCCAGCCGGCACGGCAACAGCGACTTCGCCGCGCAATGGGCCGGCCAGGGCGCGCCGCTGGCGCGGGAAATGGGGGCGGAGGAACTGGTGTCGGCACTGGCAAGGGAAATGGCGGCCTGATGCCAGGATGCTTCTGGCAATACGGAGGCGCATCCCGGCCAGTCACACCACGGCAGCGCTGAATGACTCGGGCCGCCGCGCAAGCAGGTGAGACAGCCGTTGAAGACCGGCCTGCAAGCGTCCACGGTCCTTGATGCTGCCCAAAGAGATGCGAATGGCGTTCACCGATGCGCTGCCCGTTGCGAACGCCTCCGCCGGCGTGACGGCGATGCCGTAGCTGGCGGCTGCGAGCGCAAGCTGCGAGGAGTTCCAATACGCAGGCAACTCGAGCCATACATGCAGACCGTCTCCGGCGCCGCTGTAGCGTCCCGCCAGTACATCGCGCGCCATCCGGTGGCGCAGGCGCGCCTCCTTGCGTACGCCTTCCATCAATCTGTCGGCCGAGCCGTCGAGTATCCACTGCGTGGCCAGGGCGGCCGTCAGAGGAGCGACCATCAGCGCAAATGATCTTAGCGCGACCAGGAAACGCTCGCGCTCCGCCGGGTCGCGTATCAGCACGAAGGCGACACGCAAGCCGGGCGTCAGGCATTTCGACAGCGTCGAGATGTAGAGCACCTGTGCCGGGGCAAACGCGGCAACGGGCGGCGGCGGCGCATCGGCAAGAAGCCAGTAGGGATCGTCCTCGACGATGCGTACATTGCAGCGCTGCGCAATGCCGGCCAGCTCCCTGCGCCGGCGTTCCGGCATGGTGATGGCGGTCGGGTTCTGCAATGTCGGATTGAGGTAGACCAGCGCGGGCTGGTGCTGGCGGCACGCTTCCTCTAGCAGCTCAGGCAGCATCCCGTGCTTGTCCGCGCCCACCGCGATGACGTGCCGGCCGAACTGGGCCGCTGCGGCACGCAAGCCCGGATAACTCGTCGGCTCCGCCAGGATCACATCGCCAGGCTCCGTCAGCGCAAGGATCAATGCGGCGATCGCCGCTTGCGCACCGGGACAGACAACCACCTGCCTTGAATCCAGAGGTCCGAACATCGGTTCCAGCCATCTTGCTCCGGCCTTGCGGTCGGAGTCGCTTCCCCCGCCCAAGTGATAGGTCATCAGCAACTCATTATCGGCGCGCATCAGTACTTGAGACAAACCTTGTCGCAACATGTCGTCGAAGTCCACGCCCTCCGGCGGTGGCGGCGTATTCATGCTCAGGTCGAGGATAGCGGTCAATTCGACTTTCGGCGCCGCGACATACGTGCCGCGCGCGCCGCGCCCCTCCAGCAAGTTGCGGCGTCTGGCTTCGTCGTAGGCGCGCGTGATCGTCGTCAGGTCGACGCCCAGCTGTGCCGCCAACTGGCGCTGCGTCGGCAGACGGTCGCCCGCTGTCAGCGAGCCGTCTGCCACCGCCACCTGCAAGGCATCCGCAATTTGCAAAAAACGGGGCCCCTTGTTCCCGGCCAATCGCGGCAACCAGCCCGTCAAATTTTCATCTTGTATGGTTTTTAACTGGGACATTTTGTCTCAATGTATGGAGATTGTTTTAAGGTAGTATGCCTTATAACGTGCAGCAACACCATCCTTGCATGGCAGTCGCAGACGTTTTTTCCTCACTCATCCGCATGCGGCACATCGCTGCGCTCGATACCGTCGTTATTTCAGAGCTGGCTATAATGAAAGAGTCAAACAGGATGCCTGGGGGGATAGTGGAAGAAAAAGTTGGAACAGAAGCTGCTGAAGCAGCAATTTGAGGCAGTGCGCCTCACGACAGATAGTGTCAAGTAATCAAGTAATAGACTGGAAATACGCAAAATGATCGATTGGACCCCTATAGTCTTCGTGACATTCAAGGCACTCGTGCTCGCCACGGGCATGTTCTTCGCCATCAAGTGGCATTACGATCAAGGCAAGAAGGATAAGGACAAGGCGAAGCAGAATCGCGCGGTGCTGCGCGCGAGCGGCAAGGTGGTCGCCATCTTCGCGCTATTGCTCCTGGCACTCGGGATCGTCACCTTCTTCGTCGTCAGCATGGTCGGTCTGGACATGACCATGCCCTGATGACAGAAAGGCGCCGGCCGATATGCGGCGATGCGGCAGCAATTTCCCGCCGCGGCGTTTCGCGCAGGCCTGCCTCAGCAAGCGATTGGACGGCGAGCCTTTGGCTTTCTACTTCCGGCGGCTTCCCTCAGGGCGTCTGCTGCGGGAGCTGTTCGGCAAGTCCGATGAGGATGCCTTCGGGACCACGGATGTAGCAGAGCCGATACATGTGCTCGTACCGGACGACTTCGCCGACCAGCTTCGCGCCGCGTTGGACGAGCCGGACGAGCGTATCGTCGATATCCTCGACGGTAAACATGACACGCAGGTAACCGAGAGCGTTCACTGGGGCGTCGCGATGATCGGCGACCACGGGCGGCGCGAGGAAACGGGATAACTCGAGACGGCTGTGACCGTCCGGCGTACGCATCATGGCAATCTCGACGCGCATGCCGCGCAGACCGGTGACGCCATCGGCCCAGTCGCCTTCAATTGGGGCGCGCCCTTCGAGAACGAGACCAAGTTCGGTGAAGAACGCAATGGCGGCATCGATGTCTTCCACGACGATGCCGACGTTGTCCATGCGCTTGACTGTCATATTGCCTCCTGGGTGTCTAAGCTAGCCTGCCCCCGCTACGGCAACCTGTGCCGGAACGTCGGCTCGATGTTACGCGCATGCAGCCAGCGCACGATGTCCTCCAGTGTAGCGTCCTGCAGCAGCAAGCCTGGCTGCGTAACGGGCTGTACCGCCGGTAATGGCGCGGCGACGGGCGCGAGAGCGGGCACGGCATCAGCCAGCCCCGCATGTCCCTGCAGCTTCGCCAGCGCCTGCGCGAATTGTGCCGGAGTGATGCTGCGCAAGCTTTCCAGGAAACCCAGCTGGGCGGCGGGCGGCGGCGGCATGTCCAGGCCCGGCTCGTCGACGAAGGCGGCGCCCATGCTGGGGTGGATGAAGGCGGCCCACTTGCCCGATGGCTGCAGGCATGGCGGCAGCGCCGCCTGCGTCACGTAGTCTGGCGGCGCTGCGGCGAGGATGTCGGTCGAAGCAGGCAAAAAGGTGGGACGCAGCAGCTGCACGAACTGGCGCGCCTGGGCAACGGGCACGGGCGTGGCCAGAGACAGCCATAACTGGAACGCCGTGCCCGAGATGCTGACGGCGGGCGCCGGCAAGTCCAGCTCGTGCTGCACGGCATTGGCGATCATGCACAGCGCGCTCCAGTGTGCCTCGCCGCCGCCCTTGCCGCCAAACTCCAGCACCAGCGCGCGCGTCAGGCCGCTCTCGGTCACGAGTTGCACGGCCACCGTCTGCTCGCCCGACAGGTGGCGTGCCAGCACGGCCGGCGTCAACGGCTGGACGCCGCCCTGCGCATCGACGTAGTGCTGCTGTTCCTCGAACAGGTACAGGCGGGTGAGTTCGGAAATCAGTTTATGCATGGGCAGCCTCGTAATGACGTTGAGCAACACTTGTCAACGTGCCCCGATTATAGCCTTCCCGCCCTTGACGCACCTTCCCTCCCGGCGCCAAACACCAGCCAGCTGGCCGCGGCGAACAGGCAGGCGGCCATGCCGCCGTACAGCATCACGGCACCAAAGCCTTGCGCGAGCGCAAGCTGGGCCACGCCGGCGCCACGGCGGCCGCCGAAGCGTTCGGGCAATTGCTGCGCGAATGGTCAGCCGCTGCGGCGACGTGACTTTGCAAAAAAGTGTAGCCTTCGCAGCTGGGCATTTTCAGGCCAAAGGACCTCCTCTCCCATGCAAACTCGTACTTTCCTCGTCACCGGCGCGACACGCGGCATCGGCCATGCCATCTGCACCCTGCTGCATCAGCAAGGCCATCGGGTGATCGGCATCGCGCGGCACGTTGCGGGCGTCGACTTTCCGGGCACCTTGGTGGCCTGCGATCTGGCCGATCTGGCGCAGACGGCGCAGGTTCTCAAGGCGCTGGAAAAACAGTTTGATATCGATGGCATCGTCAACAATGCGGGCATTGCCTCGCCCCAGCCGCTGGGTCAAATCGACTTTGCCACCTTGCAGAGCGTGTTCGACCTGAACGTGCGCGCCGCCATCCAGGTGACACAGCAGTTCGTGGATGCGATGAAGCAGCGCCGCTATGGCCGCATCGTGAATATCTGCAGCCGCGCAGTCTACGGCAGCGTGGACCGCACCGCCTATTCCGCCGCCAAAAGCGCCCTGGTCGGCTGCACGAGAACCTGGGCGCTGGAGTTGGCCCAGCACGGCGTGACGGTCAATGCAATCGCCCCAGGCCCCGTGGAAACGGCGCTGTTCCGCAAGACGCGCCCCGTCGGCAGCGAAATGGAACGCCAGGTGCTTGCCACGATACCGATGCGGCGGCTGGGACAGCCGGATGAAGTCGCTGCCGCCGCCGGCTTTCTGCTATCGGAGCAAGCCAGTTACGTGACAGGCCAAGTCTTGGCAGTGGATGGCGGAGGCAGCCTCGGCGGGCGCGCGTGAGCCATCCGCACCAGCAGCATGGCGTGCGCGTTTTTCTTGCTGCTTGCCCCCTTGCGCTATCCCGGGCTTTGAGCCAGCGCAATCGTTCGCCGGGCGTGACCAGCCACCACACGAACACGCATTTACCGGCGGCTCCCGCAGGACTATAGTGGCGTCTTCCCAACCTGTTCGAGGATAGGATCGCCATGAAACTCTTTTACTCGCCGGGCGCCTGCTCGCAAGCACCGCACATTATTTTGCGCGAAACGGGCATGCCATTCACCCTGGCCAAGGTCGACCTGGGCCAGCACCGCACGCAGGAAGGCGGCAATTACTATGAACTCAACCCGAAAGGCCAGGTGCCGCTGCTGGCGCTCGACGATGGGACGACCTTGAGCGAAGGCCCCGTCATCGCCCAGTACATCGCCGAACAGGCCGGCAGGCAGGACCTGCTGCCGCCCGTGGGCAGCTTTGCCCGCTACCAGGTGCTGGAGTGGCAGAACTACATCACGTCCGAGCTGCACAAATCGTTCAGTCCCCTGTTCGATCCCCGCTTCGACGCCGCCACCAAGGCCTTGTTCATCGAGCAATTGGGCAAGAAATTCAAGTGGGTGGACAGCCGCCTGGAAGGCCGGTCCTATCTGACCGGCGACACGTTCACGGTAGCCGACGCCTACCTGTTCGTCATCACGGGCTGGGCGCCGAACGTGGGCGTGGACTTGTCCGCGCTGGCAAATCTGCAAGCCTTCCTGGGCCGAGTGTCCCAGCGCGACAGCGTCAAGGCTGCTTGGGAAGCGGAAGGATTGAGCAAGGCCGCTTGAACGGCCGTGTCGCGGCACGCCCGGCTCTGTGCGAAAATGCCCGCCTTCGCCATTGCCGGACTTTGCCCATGCCGCACGCTGCCTTCGCTACCCTTGCTGCCCTTTCCGGGCGCGACGCCCGGCGCATCGCGCGCCACGCCCAGGCGGCCGACGCCGCCCGCTTTCTGCACCCAGTGCAGCAAGCCTTGCTGCACCGGCGCGGCTGGCTGACGATGCTGGCGCCGCGCAGCGCGGGCGGCGCCGAACTGCCCCTGCCGCAAGTGGTGCGCCTGGAAGAAGCCGTGGCCGCCGTCGACGGCAGCATGGGCTGGGTGCTGACCCTGTGCGCGGGCGCCGGCTGGTTCGCGGGCTTTCTGGCGCCCGACATGGCGCGCGCCATCATCGGCACGCCGCGCGCCTGCCTGGGCGGCAGCGGCGCGGCCACCGGATACGCGGAGGAAGAAGGCGACGGCTACCGCATCACGGGCAGCTGGGACTACGCCAGCGGCGCGCCCATGGCCACCCACTTCACCCTGAACGCCCGGCTGCGGCGCGCTGGCCAGCCCCTGGTCGACGAACAAGGCCAGCCGCGCATCCGCGCCTTCCTCGTGCCCGCCGCGCTGGTGCGGCTGGTGCCCTCGTGGAACAGCATCGGCATGCGCGCCAGCGCCTCGCACAGCTACCGCATCGACGGCCAGTGGCTCGGCAAGGAACACGGTTTTACCATCAGTCCCGCGGCCGCGACGACCGACGGCCCCCTGTACCGCTACCCGTTTTATTCGCTCGCCTACGTGACCCTGGCCGCCAACGTGGCCGGCATGGCCGCGCATTTCATGGAATTGGCCGAAGAATGCATGCGCCACCGCCGCCATGCGCGGGCCGGCCTGCCGCTGCTGGAGGTGCCGGAAGTGATATCCATATTGCAAGGCAAGCAAGACGCATTCATTGCCGCCCGCGCGCGCTTTTATGCCGTGCTCGATGACAGCTGGGCAACGGTGGCTGCCGGCGCAACGCTCGACGCGGACGCCATGCAGGCCGTGCAAGAGCGTGCGCTGGCCCTGGTCGCCGCGTGCCGCGCGGCAGTCGATGGACTGTATCCGTACTGCGGCCTGTACGCGGCCCGCGAAGACAGCGCCATCAACCGCGTGTGGCGCGATTTCCATACGGCCAGCCAGCACTCCTTGCTGCTGCCATAAGGCGCTGGAACGCAGCTCCCGATGGCGGGCATGGCCGGTTGGGCATGCGAACGCCATGCCAGCCGGATTGCCTGATAATATGGGGACATTGCTACTTCTCGCTCCCTCTTATCCATGCACGTCAACACGCTCAGCAGCCTTGCGCAACTTTTGGCCAGCGCCGAAACGGAAACCCTGGCCTTTCCCACCAGTATCAACACGGCCCTGCTCCTGCAAAAGGAACTGGCCAACCCGGATTGCCACTCGGCCGACATCAGCCGGCTGCTGCTGTGCGAACCCACCTTGTCGGCGCGCGCCGTGGCGCTGGCCAATTCGGCCATGTTCGCGTCCGGCCACACGCCCGCCATCACCAGCGTGCGCGCCGCCGTCGAGCGGCTGGGCCACCGCAACCTGTATGCGCTGGCGACGGCGGCCGTCATCCGCCAGCTGAACGCGGGCATCCGCGACGAAGCCTTGCGCGCACGCGCCACCCAGCTGTGGGCGCACACCGTGCATGTGGCGGCGCTGGCGCATGCGCTGGCAGGCGCCGTCACGCAGACGGATGCCGATACGGCGCTGTTCGCCGGTATCGTGCATGAAGTAGCCGGATTTTATTTGCTGGCCCAGGCCGACAAGACCCCGGGCCTGTACGCCGAGCTGGAAACGCAGATGGCCTCCACGCTGGAAGTGATCGGCCGCGCGCTGATGCGCCAGCTGGGCGTGCCGCTGTCGGTGGCCGATGCCGTCAACGCCTTGCCCGGCTCCACCATCATGTTGCCGCCCGAAGGCTTGCGCGACACCCTGCTGCTGGCCAAGGCGCTGGCGCCCGTGCCTTCGCCGCTGCCGCAGGCTTACGTCACCATCAGCGCGCCGCTGCAGGCCTACCTGGAGCACGACCCCGTGCTGCAGGCGCTGCGCACGCAGCCGTCGGCCGAAGCGAAGGCCCTGATCAAGGTGCTGCTCAGCTGACGGCCGATCTGCTATGATGGCGCAGGCCCGGACGGACCCGGCCCGCTTTCATTGACGTGCACTGGAAAACTGCCTTGACTACCTCCCTACGCATGCTCGGCCTGGCCGCAGCTCTGACCATGGCGTGCAACGCCAACGCCGACAGTTTCGTTTCCTCGGCCTCCAGCGCCGGCTCCCAGTCGAGCGGCAGCATATCCGATTCGCTCAACGGTTCGAGCAACAGCTCCTCGCGCGACAACAAGGTGGCCAATGGCCCCTACCGCATCATCGACGTGGCCGCCGTGCCGGGCCGCGACGGCATGACGCGCTTGACCATGCAGGCCGAGGCCACAGCCACGCCGCTGGTGCTGGACTTGCCGCAGGCGGCGCTCGACAAACAGCAGCTGGCGCAAGGCGACATGGTGCATGCGCAAAACCGCGCCTACGGCATCGAATTCTCGCGCAACGACACGCGCGCCGCCTTCTTCCTCGTGCTGGCCGACGACTGGTACGGCGAACTGGCCACGCGTCCCGTCAGCCTTTGATTCGTTTTCTCCCGCACCGCCCGGCACTGCTGCTGCTGGGCGTTTGCGCCATCTTCAGCGCTGGCGCCGCCCAGGCGGGTACCTCGCTGGCCTCGTCGCGCTTTTGCGACCGCGCGCAGGAACTCACGGCCACGGAACAGGACCGGCTGCTGCGCTTTGCCGCCGTCGTGCGCGAGGAACTGGCCGCCAGCGAAGGCAGCGTGGCCCTGATCAGCCGCTCCGGCCTGGACCTGGCCCGCTTCGGCATCCGCTATTCGCACGCGGCGCTGGCCTGGCGCCACGACAACGACAGCGGCTGGTCCGCCCGCCAGCTGTACTACGCCTGCGACGAGGGCCGTCCGCGCATCTTCGACCAGGGCACGGCCGGTTTCGCCATGGGCACGGCCAATCCATCGCTCGGCTACATCTCGCTCGTGAAACTGCCGGCCGAAACCGTGCCGCCCCTGCGCCGCGCCCTGCTCGACCCCGTGCGCGTGCAAGAACTGCTGGCAGGCCGCTACAGCGCCAACGCGTATGCCTTCAATTTGAAATACCAGAACTGCAATCAGTGGGTGGCGGAAATGCTGGCCGCCGCCTGGGGGGAGCTGGCCGCGGGCAGCGACTTGCGCGCGCGGGCCCAGGACTGGCTGCGCGCCGCGCCTTACAACCCCGCCGCCGTCGACGTGGGCGCCCGCTGGCTGATGCTCGGTTCCATCTTCGTGCCCCTGGTGCACATGGACGACCATCCGCCCGAAGCCATCGGCACGATGCGGCTGGCAGTGAGCCTGCCGGCCAGCCTGGAAGCGTTCGCGCGCCAGCGCCTGCCCGCCAGCGAGCGCGTGGAAATCTGTCACGATGGCAAACAGGTGGTGGTGCACCGGGGCTGGGAACCGGTCGCCGACGGCTGCGTGCCCGGCCCGCACGACCGCGTCATCGCCCTCGACGATACGCCGCACGACACGCCCTAAGCAGTCCGGGCGGCCAACGCCGCTTCGACCTGATCGAGCAGGTGCGCCGGCTGCGGCCCCTGCCCCATCCGGCGGGCCACCTCGCCGCACGCCAATTGAACCTCGGGCGCGGCCAGCAAACGCGCCAGCTGGCGCCGCATGCGCCCGGCCGACAAACGCCTGGCCAGCAAGACATCCCCCACGCCGAGCCGCTTGATCCGCCAGCCGTTGTCGAACTGGTCGTAGGCGAACGGCACGATCAGTTGCGGGATGCCCGCGCGGAAGGCATCCGCGCTGGTGCCGATGCCGCCATGGTGCACCACGGCCGCCACGCGCGGCAGCAGGGCCGCGAACGGCGCGTACGCCTGCCACATGACACTGGGGGGCAAGTGCTGCGGCAGCTGCGCCGCATGGGACGTGAGGAACAAGCCGCGCCGCCCCAGCCGCCGCAACACGTCCAGGGCGATGCTGAAATAGCGCTGCGCGTGCTGGTGCCCGGTCCCGGGCGTAAAGACGATGGGCGGCTCGCCCTCGCCCAGAAAGCGTTCCAGCTCCGGCGGCAGCGCCGCGGCGCCATGCGGGGCGGCGCCGGCGAAACCGGCTTGCACGAAATGCGGCGGCCAGTCCGCCTGCGGGGCGGCGAACCAGGCGGGAAACAGCCCCAGCGAGGCATCGGGCGCGGCCAGCATGTGCGCGAAAAAATGCGCTTCGGGCGGCAGTCCGTGCTGCGCGCGCGCACTGTTCAGGCCAGGCAGCAGCACCGGATCGACCATGCCGCGGTGGATCATCCGCCACAGGGCCTGGCGCCAGGCGAGCGGCACCCAGGCGGGAATGCGCAGCGAGCCGGCCGCCAGGAAATCATGGCTGCTGCACAGGTTCGATGGCGCCAGATAGGCCGCGACGATGCGCAGGTCCGGGCGTACCGAGCGTGCCAGGGCGGCCATCGGCACGAGGAAGGGATGGCACAGCACCACGCACTCTTCACCGTCCGGCAAGCCTTGCACGACGTCGCGCACGGCGCCCAGGTACGGCACGAGGCCGCGCCACACGACGCCCCAGCCCTTGCGCTCATCCCACAGGCCCGGGTCGCCCAGCATGGCCTGCCCCTCTTCCTGCGTGCCGAAGGTGCGATACGGCAGCCTTGACGCCTGCGCAGCCGCTTCCTGCCAGCCCGGCACCAGCAGCAGCACGCGCCGCCCCCGTTGCCGCAAGCCCTGCGCCAGCGCGATAAATGGTTGCATGTCGCCGCCGGTGCCGTTGCTGGCAACGATGACGAGCGGCGCCGACGGGTTGCTGTCATCAGCCATGCCGCCCTCCGTGCCTGGCGAAGCTGTGCGGTGCAAAATCGGACAAGAACGTAGGTTGCATGGGAATCTTTCCTAGTTGAAACATCCAACGATGGTAGGCGATGAAGGTTGGCATTTCAATCAATATCTGAGCACCGCTTGACGCCATGGCTGTCTGCAATGGCTACGCCGGCAGTTGCAACATCATGTCCCACTGGTCGATGCCGGGTCCGAAGCCATCGGGCGTCACCTTGACCGGCACGAAGCCGAAGCGCGCATAAAAGCCCTGCGTGTGCTGGCTGGTGTTCATGCTCACCCCGGCCACTTGCGGCACGGCGCGGATGGCGTCCAGGCGCGCCTGCGTCAGCGCGCGGCCCAGTCCCTGGCCGTGCACGTCCTGCGCCACCATGCCCCAGCACAGGCTGGCGACCGTGCCGCCCGCCTCGATCGCATGGCCGCCGCAGGCGACGATGCGCGTTGTTCCCTCGACCGCACGTTCGATGACCAGATACGGCTGCGTTGATGCTTCCAGCCAGGCGACGAAGGCCGCGCGCTCGGACGGGTCGAAAAAGCGCGGCGTATTGCCGTCGAAAAGAGCCAGGCAGGCGTCGCGGTCGCCGGCGCGGTAAGGACGTACTGTTTGCATTTTGCGTACTCAAAAGAACATGAACGCCGATTATACGGGCTGCGCGTTCAGGCCAGCTGTTCCGAACCGACGACATGCACGCCCGGCGCGGCGGCCAGCGCCGCTTCCAGCAGGGCGCCGGCGATGTGCGGCGCGGGATTGATGCGCCAGCGGCGCGGCAGCACGGGGCCCAGCACGCGCAGCAGGCGCAAGGCGGCGCCCTCGCCCGTGCGCGCCACGGCGCGCTCGCCGCCGATCAGCCCGGGCCGCACGCAGGTGAGCGACATGAAGCCCAGCTGCTCCAGGTCGCGTTCCAGTTCGCCCTTGACGCGGTTGTAGAAGATGCGCGAGCCGGGATTGGCGCCGGCGGCGGAATTGAGCGCGTACGCGCGCGTGCCGGCCGCCAGCGCCAGGCGCGCCACGGCCAGCGGATAGTCGTGGTCCACGCGCCGGAACGCCTGCCGCGTACCGGCCGCCTTCATGGTCGTGCCCAGGGTGCAGATGACGGCATCCATCTGCCACCACGGCGCGCCGGGCGGCAAGCGGTCGAAATCGACCAGGGGCGCATCGAGTTTGGGATGCGCGGGCAAGGGCTTGCGCACGGGGGCGACGATCTGGCTGACGCGCGCGTCACTGAGCGCCAGGCGCAGCACTTCGCGGCCCACGAGGCCGGTGGCCCCCACAAGCAGTAATTTCATGGCTTTCCCGTTAAAGTTGCTGTCAGCCACCACCATACACGGAACTCAGGACAGGCGCAGCGCCAGCGCCGCCAGGGTCGCCAGCAGCACGGGCACGGTCAGCACGATGCCGACGCGGAAGTAATATCCCCAGGAAATGTGGATATTCTTGCTGTCGAGCACATGCAGCCACAGCAAGGTAGCCAGGCTGCCGATGGGCGTGATCTTCGGGCCCAGGTCGCTGCCGATGACGTTGGCGTAAATCATCGCCTCGCGCACGGCGCCCTGCGCCGTCGTCGGGTCGATGGCCAGCGCGCCCACCAGCACCGTCGGCAGGTTGTTCATCACGGACGACAACAAGGCCGTCAACACGCCCGTGCCCATGGCCGCGCCCCACACGCCGTACTGGGCACAGTGGTTCAGCAGTCCCGTCAGGTAAGCCGTCAAGCCCGCATTGCGCAAGCCGTACACGACCAGATACATGCCCAGCGAAAAAACGACGATTTGCCATGGCGCATGGCGCAGCACGTGGCGCGTGGAAATCACGTGCCCCTTGCCCGCCACGCCCAGCAACAACGCGGCGCCCACGGCGGCGATCAGGCTGATGGGCACGCCCAGGGCTTCTTGCGAGAAAAAGCCCAACAGCAGCAGCGCCAGCACCAGCCAGCCGGCGCGGAAGGTGGGCAAGTCGCGGATGGCGGCGCCCGGGCGTTTCAGCTGCGCCACGTCATAGTCGCGCGGGATATCCTGGCGGAAAAAGATCAGCAAGGCCGCCAGGGTGGCGCCCACGGCGACGACGTTGACGGGCACCATCACGGACGCATACTCGGCAAAGCCGATCTTGAAATAGTCGGCCGAGACGATATTGACCAGGTTCGACACCACCAGCGGCAGGCTGGCCGTGTCGGCGATGAAACCGGCCGCCATCACGTAGGCCAGGGTGGCTTTGGCGGAAAACTTCAATGCCCGCAGCATGGCGATGACGATGGGCGTCAATATCAGCGCGGCGCCGTCGTTGGCGAACACGGCGGACACCAGCGCGCCCAGCAAGACCAGCAAGGTAAACAACTTGCGCCCGCTGCCGCCGCCCCAGCGCGCCACGTGCAGCGCCGCCCACTCGAAGAAGCCGGCCGCGTCGAGCAGCAGGCTGATGATGATGACGGCAATAAACGTGCCGGTGGCATTCCACACGATATGCCAGACGACGGGGATGTCGCCCCAGTGGATCACGCCGGCCAGCAGCGCCGCGCCGGCGCCGATGACGGCGCTCCAGCCGATGCCCAGGCCGCGCGGCTGCCAGATGACGAGGGTTAAGGTGGCGAGAAAGATCAGGAAGGCGGTGAGCATGGGGGCAGTGGTCCAGGAAAAAGCGCGAATAAATATTCAATATTTCAATAATACTGGAATTATCAAATAAATGTAAAGCGAGAAATGCCCATGCCCGTGCTATCACTGGCTATACTGGCCCAATGCGTGGCCCAATGCGTGGCCAGATGCGTGACCCGATGCAGCCCCGCTCCCTCTGACCAACCAGGAAAGCATGCACATGGCGCAATACAAGACTCCCGGCGTGTATATCGTGGAACAAAACGCGTTTCCCAATGCCGTCGTTCAAGTGGAGACGGCCGTGCCGGGCTTTGTCGGCTACACCGCCATCGCCAGCCACGACGGCCGCTCCCTGCGCAAGCAACCATGGCGCATCAGCTCGATGGCGGAATTTGAAGCCTGCTTCGGCGGCGCGCCCGTGCCCGAATTCATGCTGGAGGCGGGCCGCGCGGCTGGCGCGTCGTGCACGCTGCGCCAGGCCGCCGGCCGGTTCCTGCTGTATCACAGCATACTGCTCTTCTTCATGAATGGCGGCGGCGCCTGCTATATCGTCTCCGTCGGCGATTATCATGACACGCCGGACATCGGCGCATTGTGCGCCGGCATCGATGCGCTGCTGCGGGAGCCGGGCGCGACGCTGCTGGCCGTGCCCGACGCCATGCTGCTGGCGTTGGACGACTGCCATGCGCTGCAAAGGCACATGCTCATGCATTGCGGCCAACAGATGCGGAACCGCTTCGCCATCCTCGACATCCACCATGGGGCGGCGCCGCTGACGGATGGACCCGTGACCGCTTTCCGGGACGCTATCGGCAGCGACTCGCTGGCCTTTGGCGCCGCCTACTATCCGTGGGTACAGGCCACGGTCGTTTCGCTGGACGAACTCAATTTCACCCACATCCGCCGTAGCCAGTGGGGTGCGCTGCAAGACGTGCTGTTGCAGCCGCTGGACGCCGGCGGGCAGCGGCAAGTGTCGGCCCTGTTCGAGCAAATGGCCATCGCGCAGTCTTCAGAAAACGGTCAGGCCGGCCGCATCGCCGCCATCGATAACTCACTGCGCGCCATGAGTCCCCTGTACCGGCAACTACTGCTGGCCATGCACGGCCAACTCAATCTGCTGCCGCCAGGCGCCGCGATGGCAGGCCTGTACACCATGACCGACAACACGCGCGGCGTGTGGAAGGCGCCGGCCAACATCGGCCTGGTGGCAGTGAGCGCGCCGGCCGTCAACATCACGCACGAGGACCAGGAAGACCTCAACGTGAGCAGCAGCGGCAAGTCGGTCAACGCCATCCGCAGCTTCGAAGGCGAAGGCACCCTGGTGTGGGGCGCGCGCACCCTCGACGGCAACAGCCTCGACTGGCGCTACATCAACGTGCGCCGCACCATAATCATGCTCGAAGAGTCGCTGCGCCTGGCGATCCAGGCGTATGTGTTCGAGCCGAACGTGGCCGCTACCTGGGTCGCCGTGCACAGCATGGCGTGCAATTTCCTGACCGCCATCTGGAAGCGCGGCGGCCTGGCGGGCGCCACACCGGACGATGCCTTCAGCGTACACGTCGGCCTGGGTGAAACCATGACGCCCGACGACATCCTGGAAGGCATCTTGCGGGTCACCGTCCTGGTCGCCATCAGCCGCCCGGACGAGTTCATCGAGCTCACCTTCCAGCAGCAAATGCAGAAGTCGTGAGGCAGCGGGCGCAGCCTGCCGGGCTTACCCCGCTCACTTGAGGGCGATGGTGATATCTGTCAGTCAGCGAAATCGAGCTGGAAAGCCATCCCGACGACCTGCCGTCCGGTCAGTTCAAGCTGAACTTTAGGGAAATCCTCTGGAGCGACCACGTGCAGCAAGCGGGCTGAGCCTGGCGCGCAAGCGCCCGATCGGCGCTTACGGCTTGACGCCGAGCACGGCTTCGACTTCCGCCTTGCACTGCAATAGCGCCGACAGCAGCTGTTCCCGCTGGGCGTGGAAACGCAGGGCCGGCACGCCCAGCGACAGCGCGTAGCGCTCGCTCGTCCCCGTGTTCAGGGCCACGCCGATGCCGCACACGCCCGGCGCGTGCTCTTCCATATCGACGGCGTAGCCCTGCGCGCGTACCTGTTCCAGGTGCGGCAGCAGTTGCGCAAGCGCCGTGATGGTCTGGTCCGTGCGCGCTTCCAGGCGTTCGCCGAACAGCCGGGCCAGCGCGTCTTCCGGCATCCGCGCCAGCAAGGCCTTGCCATGCGCGGTGCAGTGGATCGGGTAGGCCGTTCCCACGGCCGACACGACGCGCAGTTCATGGTCGGAACAGTACTGGTCCACCGACACCGCATGCAGGCCGCGGTACACGCACACGTCCACCGTTTCGCGCGTGCGCCGGCCCAACGCTTCCGCATACGGCCGCAGGACCGCCACCACGTCCGTATGCGCCGACGCCGCCAGACGCGCGATGGCCGGACCCAGCTTCACCCCGCCGGCGCCGGAACTGACCAGTTGCTGGGCTTCCAGCGCGGCGACGATGCGGTGCACCGTGGTGCGCGGCAAGTCCGCGCCCTTGGCGATCTGCGCCAGGCTCAGGCCGCCCGTCTGGTTTTCCAGCGCGCGCAGCACCGCCGCCGCGCGCGCAATGACTTGCTTGCCGCTATTGCCTTCGTTTTCTTCACTCATTTCTTTACCCAATTGTGCATGACGATAGCTGCCGTGATGGCATTGACCGGCATTGTACATGGCCCTATAATTGTTCCATCATTCGGAACAGTGTTCCGATTAACGGTTTTTAACGTAAGCACCGGGGGAGGCGCATGTCCAGCCGCAGTATATCGAAGACAGCAACGTGCACGCTCCTTTCCGTTGCCAGCCTGACCATCATGGTGGGATGCGTGCTGGTCCCGGGATTGCCGTCCATCGCCGCGCGGCTCGGCGTGGCCGACGCCGCCAGCTGGCTCGTCACGCTGCCCTCGCTGGGCGTGGTGCTGTCCGGCCCCTTCGCCGCCATGCTCATGCAGCGCCTGGGACTGCACCGCAGCCTGCTGGCGGGGCTGTTCCTGTACGGTTTACTGGGGGCGTCGGGCATGTTCCTGCATGGGCACGTTGCCGTGTTCGCCAACCGTTTCCTGCTGGGCGCGCCGACGGCGCTGGTGATGGCATCGGGCACGGGGCTGATCTCGGCCCTGTTCAGCGGCCAGGCAAGGCTGCGCATGATCGCCAGGCAAGGCATGACGATCGAACTGGGCGGCGTGCTGTTCCTCGCGCTGGGCGGCCTGCTGGCCACGGCGGGCTGGCGCTATCCCTTCCTGCTGTATCTGGCTTCGTGGGTGCTGCTGGCATGCGCCTGGCGCTGCGTGCCGGCACCTGCCCCTGCCCCGGATGCCGGCATGGATGGCGCGCCGCCAGCGCCCGGCCCGTCGCGCGCCCTGCTCTTCGTCCATGCGCTGGCGGCGCTCTCCATGACGGTGTTTTTCGCCGCCATCATCATCCTGCCCCTGCGCCTGCAGCAGCTGGGCTGGAGCGAGGACCGGGCCGGGTATTTGCTGTCCTTCGTGTCGCTGGTGGCCGTGGCGGCCGCCTGGCTGATGCCCCAGGCGGTCCGGCGCCTGCATGAACACGGCACCCTGGGCGCCGCCTTCGCCTGTTATGCACTGGCACACCTGTTGTTTGCGGGGGCCGCCGCGCTGCCCATGCTGCTGGCCGGCGCCGTGGCGCTGGGGATGGGCTTTGGCCTGTCGGTGCCGCTGTGCACGCACATGACGGTCGAGCGCAGCCACTTGCCCAGACGCAACCGCAACCTCGCCTATCTGTCGATGGCCATCTTCGGCGGGCAATTTCTCTCTTCCTTCATGACGTATCTGCCCGGCAGCCACGCCACGATGTTTGCCGCCACGGCCGCGCTGGCCCTGCTGGGCGCGGCCGTGGCGGCCGCCCCGCTGCTGCGCCGCCGCCCGGCCGGCACCACCGCTGTTTCCACCACCCACACTGAAAGGTAAGACCATGGATCTCAACGACGTCCACGCCCTCCTGCAGCCCGCTCCCCTGGCGCTGGAAACGGGCTTTGAACGGCTGCCCAGCGGCGTGCTGCACGTGGCGTGCCGCACCGACTTGCCAAATTGCACTGGCGAGATGTTTGAATGGTGGTTCCGCTCGCGGCCCGACACGGAGCGCTACCTGATGTGGCACCCGGTCGACCACCTGGCCAGCGGCTGGGCTGAAGGCAGCGCCGGGACGCACATCGGCTCCATCCATCTGGCGGAAGAATTTTTCAGCGGCATGCCGGCCGAACAGCTGGCCATCCAGTTCCGCGATCCCCGTGAATTCTTCGAGGGACGGCAATACGAGGCGGCGCGGGCAGAGGGCCGCATTTCAGCCGCCGTGTGCGCCAGGGTGGGCATGAGCTATGCGCCGCCCCGCACCGCGGACGGCGCCGTCATCGGCGGGCGCCTGCTGCACATGGGCCGCGACACGGCCTGGGGCATGACCTTGCGCAGCCATTTCTACATGGGCCAGGACTTGCCGGACGCCGGCCACAGCCCGCAAGAGATCGCCGCCCTCTTCCCCGATGCATTCGCCCGCGCCCTGCTCATGCATTGCTACAACGAATTCACCTTCCTGGCGCAATTCCTGCGTTCCCACTACCAGGCGAAGCACCGCGACAGCGTGCCCGTGGCGCTGCCCTGGTAGACGGAGGTTTACTCCTCGAGGCCGCCACCCAGCGCCTTGTACAGCGCCACGGCCGACTTGAACTGGTCGCGCCGCGCGTCGAGCAGGGCTTGCTGGGCCGCATACGACTGGCGCTGCGCGTCGAGCAATTCCAGGCGGCTGTCCTGGCCCGCGTCGTAGCGCAGCTGCGACAGGCGCTGACGCTGCCGCGCCGCCGCCACCACGCGCTCCTGCGCGGCGATCTGCTGCGCAAACGTGGCACTGCCGGCCAGGCCGTCGCGCACCTCGCGGAACGCCGCCTGGATCGCCTGTTCGTACTGCAGCACGGCCACGTCCTTGCGCAGGCGCGACAGCTGCAGTTCCGCGCGCAGCTGGCCGCCCTGGAACAGCGGCTGCGTCACTTGCGGCGCGAACGACCAGCTGCGCGCGCTGCCGCGGAACAGGTCGCCCAGTTCCGGGCTGGCAAAGCCCAGCGACGCCGTCAAGGACAGGCGGGGGAAGAAGGCGGCGCGCGCGGCGCCGATTTCCGCATTCGCCGCCGCCAGCGCATATTCGGCTTGCAGGATGTCGGGCCGGCGCGCCAGCAAGTCCGACGGCAGGCCTGGCGGCAGCTGCGTCAGCACGGGCTGGCCATCGAGCGGCCGGCCGGCGGGCAAGTCCGTGGGCAGCGGCGCACCGAGCAGCAGTTCCAGGTTGTTGCGCGCCAATGAGCTGGCCCGGACGCGCGCCTGCACGTCCGCTTCCGCTGTCGCCGCCTGCCCTTCGGCTTGCGCCACGTCCAGGCCGCTGCCCTGCTGCGCGCCGTGCAGGCGCTGCGTCAGGAGCAGCGCCTGGCGCCAGTCAAGCAGGGTTTGCCGGGCCAGCGCCAGCTGTTCCTCGGCCAGGCGCTGCTCCAGGTAGGCGTCGGCCACGGCGCCGATCAGGGCCATATGCGCGGCGCGCTGGCCCTGCTGTGTGGCCAGATAGCGGGCAAACGCCGCGTCCGACAGCGAGCGCAGGCGGCCGAACAGGTCGATCTCGAACGCGCTCATGGCGATGCCGGCCGTGAACGTGTTTTGAACCTTGGCATCGGCGCCGCGCTGGCGCACGCCGCCCGCATTCGCGCCGACGACAGGATAGCGGCCCGCATCCTGGATCTGGTACTGCGCCCGCACGGCTTCCACGTTGAGCGAAGCCACGCGCAAGTCGCGGTTGTTTTCCAGCGCGATATCGACGAGGCGCTGCAGGCGCGCATCGAGCAGCATCTGGCGCCAGCCCAGGTCGGCCGCGGTGTCGGCCGCGGCTGGCGCGGCAATCTCTGCATAGCTGGCCGGTATCGGTGCCGCCGGCTTGACCAGCGGCGGCGTCAGGGAACACGCCGACAAGGCCAGCGCGGCCAGGGGCGTGAGAAAAAATAAACGCATTACAACTCTCCTTCCACCGCCTTGACGGCGATGCGATCACTGCGTTTGTTGAAGTACGTGCCCATCTTGTCGACGGCGCCCAGCACCACGACAAAGAACACGGGCACGAAAAATACGGCCAGCACGGTGGCGGTGATCATGCCGCCGAACACGCCCGTGCCGATCGCGTGCTGCGTCTCGGCGCTGGCGCCCGTGGCCAGCATCAGCGGCACCACGCCCAGCGCGAACGCCAATGACGTCATCAAAATCGGGCGCAGGCGCAGGCGGGCCGCTTCCACCGTCGCCTCGACCAGTCCACGCCCTTGCGCCTGCAACTGGCGCGCATACTCGACGATCAGAATGGCATTCTTCGCCGACAGGCCGATGATGGTGATCATGCCCACCTTGAAGAACACGTCGTTCGGCATGCCGCGCAGCATCACGGCCAGCACGGCGCCCAATAAGCCCAAAGGCACCACCAGCATCACGGAGACGGGAATCGACCAGCTTTCATACAGGGCCGCCAGCACGAGGAAGACCACCAGCATCGACAGCGCCATCAGCATGGGCGCCTGCGACGCCGATTCCTTCTCTTGCAGCGACTGGCCCGTCCACGCCAGCGCGAAGCCCGGCGGCAATTGCTTCACGAGCCGCTCCATTTCCAGCATGGCGTCGCCGCTGGACACGCCGGGCGCCGCGCTGCCGGAAATGCGCGCCGACGGGTAGCCCTGGTAGCGCACCAGCTGCAGCGGCGACTCGCTCCACACGGGGCGCACGAGTTCGCCCAAGGCCACCATGCCGCCCGCGTTATTGCGGATGCGCAAGGCCAGCACGTCGTTGAGTTGCATGCGCGACGGCGCGTCGGCCTGGATGATCACCTGCTGCATGCGGCCCGCGTTCGGGAAATCGTTGACATAGGTCGAACCCATGGCCGCCGTCAGCATGTCGGCAATCGCCGTAAACGATACGCCCAGCGCTTCGGCCTTGGTGCGGTCGATATCGAGGCGCACGCTGGCGCCGGGCGGCAAGCCGTCCGGATACACGCCCGCCACCTTGCTGCTTTGCGCGGCCAGGCCCAGCAGCTGATTCTGCGCCGCCTGCAGGGCCGCGATGCCCTGGCTGGCGCGGTCTTGCAGGCGCATCGAAAAGCCGGACGAATTGCCCAGTTCATCGATGGCGGGCGGCATCAGGCTCATGATCACGCCCTCCTTCGCCTGCGACATGGCCGCCTGCGCCAGCGCCACTTCTTCCTGCGCCGTGGCGCCGTTGCGCTGTTTCCAGTCCTTCAGCATGGTGAAGGCCAGGCCCGCGTTCGGTCCCGCGCCGGAAAAGCTGAAGCCGAGGATCGACTGGTTCACTTCGATGCCGGGGCGCGTGGCCACGTGCTGCTCGTACAGCTTGACGACATCGAGCGTGCGCTCCATGGTGGCGTCGGACGGCAGCTGGATCGAGGTGATGAAGTAGCCCTGGTCTTCCTCGGGCAGGAAGGCCGACGGCAGCTGCATGAAGGCCACGCCCAGCGCCGCGACGATGGCGCCGTACAGCACCATCGAGCGCCCAGCGCGTTTCAGCATCGCCACCACGCCTTTTTCGTAGCGGGCCGTCATGCGCTCAAATTGGCGGTCGAACCACAGGAAAAAGCCTTTTTTATCATGGTCATGCGGTCCGATTGGTTTCAACATCGTGGCGCACAGGGCCGGCGTCAGGGTCAAGGCCAGAAACGCCGAGAACAGGATCGACACGGCCATCGCCAGCGTGAACTGGCGGTAGATGGCGCCCACGGAACCGCTGGCCAGGGCCATCGGGATGAACACGGCCGTCAGCACCAGGGTGATGCCGACCACGGCACCTGTGATTTCGCGCATCGCCTTCGACGTCGCTTCCTTCGGCGACAGGCCTTCGGTCGCCATCAGGCGCTCGACCGCTTCCACCACGACGATGGCGTCATCGACGATGATGCCGATGGCCAGCACCATGCCGAACATGGTCAGCACGTTGACGGAGTAGCCGGCCATCAGCATCACGGTAAATGTGCCCATCAGGGCGATCGGCGCGACGATGGCGGGAATCAGGGTGTAGCGTATCTTTTGCAGGAACAGGTACATGACGAGGAAGACCAGCACCATCGCCTCCAGCAAGGTGACGACGACCTTTTCGATCGATATCTTCACGAACGGCGCCGTATCGAACGGCACCGAGTACTTGATCCCGGCCGGCATGGTGTGCGCCAGTTCGGCCATGCGCGCGCGCACGGCGGCCGCCGTCTGCACGGCGTTGGCACCGGGCGACAGCATGATGGCGGCGCCCGACGCGGCTTGGCCGTTTTCGCGTATGCTGAAATTGAAGCTTTGCGCGCCCAGCGACACTTTCGCCACGTCGCCGATGGTCACTTTCGAGCCATCCGCGTTCGCGCGCAGCACGATGGCGGCAAATTCGGCCGGGGTTTGCAGCTGGCCCTGCACCGTCAGCGGAATCGTCACGCGCTGGCCGTGCACGGCGGGCGAATCGCCGAGGCGGCCCGGGGCGATCTGCGCATTCTGCTGCGCGATGGCGGCCGTCAGCTCGCCCATGGCGATGTTGTACGACACCAGCTTGGCCGGGTCGACCCAGATGCGCATGGCCCGCTCGGAACCGAACAGCTGCACCTTGCCCACGCCGGGAATGCGGCGCAGCTCTTCCGTCACGTTGCGCGCCAGGTAGTCGCCCAGCGCCACTTCATCGTGCTGGCCATTCTCGGAAATCAGGCTGACGATCATCAGGAAGCCGGACGACGCCGATTCCACCGTCAAGCCGTTTTGCCGCACGGCTTGCGGCAGGCGCGGCTCGATGGCTTTCAGGCGGTTTTGCACGTCCACCTGCGCCATTTCCGGGTCCGTGCCCGGCTGGAAGGTGACGGTGATCGAGGCCGAACCCGAGGTATCTGTGGACGACTCGAAATACAGCAGGTGCTTGACGCCCGACAGTTCGCGTTCGATCAAGCCCACCACGGAATCGTTCATGGTTTGCGGCGTGGCACCCGGATACACGGCACTGATGCTGACGCTGGGCGGCGCCACGGAAGGAAAACGCGCAATCGGCAATTGCGGTATGGCGATCAGTCCGAACAGGACGATGAAGACCGCCACCACCCACGCAAAGACGGGGCGGTTGATGAAAAATTGAGGCATGTCGTTAGACTTTCATTGGATTCAAATGGCGCATCAATGCGCTTTGGCGGCAGCTGCGGCTGCCACGACGGCCGGCTTCCATGGCTGCGGCGCGGCGGTGGCGCCCGGCTGCAGGCGTTCCTGGCCTTCGATGACGACGGTGTCGCCCGCCTTCAGGCCGCCGCTGACCACATACTGGTGCTCGACCACGTCGCCCACGGCGATCGGTTTCAGGCTGGCTTTGTTCGTGCCGTCCAGCACCCAGGCCTGCGCCTGGCCGCCGCTGCTGCGCAAGACGGCTTGCTGCGGCAGCAGCACGCCGTTGGCCTGCACGGCGCGGGCGATGCGGGCGCGCACGAACATGCCGGGCAAGAGCTGGCGCTGCGGATTGTCGACCAGCACGCGGATGACGGCGTCGCCCGTGCCCGCATCGACGCTGATGCCCGAGAACAGGATGCGGCCCGTGACGGGATGCGGCTGGCCGTCGGCGCCCAGAATGGTCACGGGCAGCTTGTCCGCGCCACCCGTACCCGAGGCTTGCAGCGCGGCCAGCGCGGCGGCCGGCTGGCGCACGTCGACATACACCTTGTCGATCTGCTGGATGCGCGCCATCGGCGCAGCATCGGCCACGCCTACGAGCGCACCTTCGGTCACCAGTTCGGAACCGATGCGCCCGGCAATCGGCGCCTCGATGCTGGCAAAGGCCAGGTCCAGGCGGCGCCGCGCCAGGGTCGCGCGCGCCTGCGCCACGGTGGCCACGGCTTGCTCGCGCTGGGCCACGGCGTCGTCATACGCCTGGCGGCTGATGGCGTCCGCTTCCACCAGCGGTTTCAGCCTGTCTGCCTGGCTGCTGGCGCGGTTCGCCGTGGCCACCGCGTGCTGCAGGGCGGCGGCGGCCGAATCGACGTCCGCCTGGAATGGCGCCGGGTTCAGCTGGAACAGCTTCTGTCCCGCTGTCACGTCGGCGCCCTGCTTGAACTGGCGGCGCAGCACGATGCCGCCCACCTGCGGGCGGATATCGGCCGTGCGGAAGGCGGCCACCCGGCCCGGCAATTCGTCGCTGAGGACGACGGGCGCCGCTTGCAGCTTGAGCACGGTGACGGCGGCGGGCGGCGCGGCCGCCTCGTCCGGCGCGGGTTTGGAACAGGCGGCAAGGCTGAGCAGTGCCGCGGCGATCAACATGTTTTTCTTGGTGAAGTGGCTCGGATGCATGGTCTTTCTCTATGGCAGATCCCAACCGGCGGTCCGGTCGACAGATAAGCGCAGCATAAAAGGCCAAGGTGGACATTTCGTCAAAGAAATGTGGAGATTCGATGGAGAGAAAGAAGAATGCTAGACTATTTGCATGAACTATCATCACAGCGCCAGCCAGCCCTCTTTCCTTGCTACCACGCCCCCTTCCGCCCTCATCCTGATCGCCGAAGATGAACCGCAAATCGCCCGCATCCTCGCCGGTTATCTGGAGCGCGACGGCTACCGCACGGCCTTCGCCCTCGATGGCCAGGAAGCGCTGCAGCAGCACCTGGCGCTGGCGCCGGACCTGCTGCTGCTCGACGTGCAAATGCCCCGCGTCGACGGCTGGGCCGTGCTGGCCGAAGTGCGGCGGCGCGGCGAAACGCCCGTCATCATGCTCACAGCCCGCGACCAGGATGCCGACAAACTGGCCGCCCTGCGCGTGGGCGCCGACGACTACATCATCAAGCCCTTCAATCCGGCCGAAGTGGTGGCCCGCGTGGCGGCCGTGCTGCGCCGTTCGCGCGTGCGCCACCACCCGGTCGGCGGCCAGCGCCTGCGCTGCGGCCCCATCGAGATCGACCAGGAAACGTACGTGGCCAGCGTGCTGCGCGACGGCGCGCCCGTGCCCTTGAGCCTGACGTTGACGGAATTTCGCCTGCTGGCGCACCTGGCGCGCACGCCGCGCCGCGTCTGCAGCCGCCTGGAATTGCTGGAGTCGTGCATGCCCGAAAGCAATTCGATGGAACGCACGGTGGACAGCCACGTCAGCAAGCTGCGCAAGAAGCTCGAGGAAGCGGGCGTGATGAACATGCCGGCCAGCCTGCGCGGCGTGGGCTACCGCCTGGAAAGCGAGCTCTGATGCGCTTCACTGGCCTGAACCGGCAGATCGTGCTGTCGATGTCCGTGCTGATGGTGTGCAGCATCCTGATCATCTGGATCGGCTCGTGGATCTTCTTCGCCGTCGCCTTCAAGATCGATCCCGGCATGCTGTCCGAGCCCGACGACTGGTCGCCCAGCACCGTCGAATGGCTGTGGATCTTTGCCATCACCATCTTCGGCCTGGGGCTGGCCGCCTTTTTCGCCTTCAAGCTGGCCGCGCGCATCTTAAAACCGATCAATTCCGTGATGGACAGCGTGCGCCGCGTGGCCCACGGCGACCTGTCCGCGCGCGCCTTCGCGGGCGACCGCAGCCTGGGCGAGACGGCCATGCTGGTCGACGACTTCAACAGCATGGCCGAGCGCCTGCAGCGGGGCGCCAAGGAAAGCGAAACGTGGAATGCGGCCATCGCACACGAACTGCGCACGCCCGTGACCATCCTGCGCGGCACCTTGCAGGGCGTCGTCGACGGCGTCTTCAAGCCCGAGGAAGTGCCGTTTTCCAGCCTGCTGGCGCAAGTCGAGGACCTGGGCCGCCTGATCGAGGATTTGCGCACCCTGAGCCTGGCCGACAGCGGCCACATGCAGCTGCGCATGGCGTGGACGGACCTGACCCTGGAAATCGAGGAAGTGGGCCGCCTGCTGGCGCAGGAAATGGAAGCGGCCGGTTTTACGCTGCAATTGCACCTGTCCGACCATCCCGTCTGCTGCGACGCGGCGCGCATCCGGCAAATCGTGCTGGCACTGCTCGACAACGCGCGCCGCTATGCGCATCCGGGCCTGCTGCGCGTGCGCACCCGCGTGCAGGCCGGCCAGTACTACCTGAGCGTCGAGGATGCGGGCCCCGGCATTGCAAAGGAACTGGCGCCGCACGTGTTCGAGGCGTTTCGCCGCGGCGACAGCGACGGCGGCGACCCGCATGCGGGCAGCGGCCTGGGCCTGGCCGTGGTCGAAGCCATCGCGCGCGCGCATGGCGGCAGCGCGGCCTGCACGCGCGGCAAGGCGGGCGGCAGCGTGTTTACCGTCAAGTGGCCGGTCGAGCACGGCGCGCCGCCGGCCGCCTAGGCAAGACCGTCGGTGCGGACCATGTCGACAAAGGCGCGCAGCACGGGCGGCATCTGCCGCCGGCCCGGGTAGTACAGGAAGTAGCGGGACGGCGGCGGCAGGCAGCGCTCCAGCACGCACGCCAGCCGGCCCGCCGCGATATCGGCGCGCGCATCGGCTTCGTACACATAGGCCAGTCCCGCCCCGTCGCGGGCCGCGCGCAGCATCAGTTCATCATCGTCGAACACGAGCGGACCGCCGACGGCGATGCTGACGGCTTCCCCATCCTGCCCGAACTCCCACGCATACTGGCGCCCGCTGGGAAAGCGCCGGCCTATGCAGGCGTGCGCCAGCAAGTCGCGCGGCGTGCCTGGTGCGCCATGCGCCGCCAGGTAGGCGGGCGACGCCACCACCACGAACGGCTGCGGCGCGCCCACGGGCACGGCGATCATGTCGGCCGCCACCTGTTCGCCGAAGCGGATGCCCGCGTCAAAACCGTCGCGCACGATATCGATCATGCCGTCATCGGTGACCACTTCGACCTGCACGCGCGGATAGCGCGCGACAAAACCGGCCAGCATGGGCGCGAGCAGCAGCCGGGCGGCCGGACGGGGCACGTTCAGGCGCAGCGTGCCTGCGGGCACATCCTGCAAGGCGCTCAAGTCTTGCAAGGCATCGTCGATCTCGCGCATGGCCGGCGCCAGCCGCGCCAGCAGCTGCTGCCCCGCCTCGGTCGGCGTGACGCTGCGCGTGGTGCGGTTCAGCAGGCGCACGCCCAGGCGCTCTTCCAGCGCGCGCAATGCATGGCTGAGGGCGGAGGCGGACACGCCCCGCTCCAATGCCGCCTTGCGGAAGCTGCGCAGGCGGGCGACGGCGGCAAAGGCCGTCAATTCGTTGAGGTCAGCCATTGTCGAGGAAAAAATTCATGAGAATAATTCAGTAATGCATGCAGGATTAGCCATCTTATCGCATGCTGTTGCTTCATCCATACTCCTTGCATCTTTTTTTGAAAGGAAATGAACATGGAACACAGAACACTGGGCCACTCCGGCTTGCGCGTCGCCCCCATCGGCCTGGGCTGCATGGGCATGAGCTTTGCCTACGGCGGTGCCGACGAAGCCGCCTCGCTGCGCGTGCTGCACCGCGCCGTGGAGCTGGGCGTGACCCTGATCGATACGGCCGAAGTCTACGGCCCCTACGCCAACGAGGACTTGGTAGGCCGCGCCCTGAAACAGCTGCGCGGCAAAGTCAGCATCGCTACCAAGTTCGGCTTCAAGATATTGCCGCACGGCCAGGGCGTCGAACGCATGGCCGGTGTCGACAGCCGCCCCGAACATATTCGCCAGGCGGTGGAAGGGTCGCTGTCCCGGCTCGGCATCGAGTGCATCGACCTGTTGTACCAGCACCGCGTGGACCCGGCCGTGCCCATCGAAGACGTGGTCGGCGCCATGGCCGAACTGGTACGGGCGGGCAAGGTGCGCCACCTGGGGCTGTCGGAAGTGTCGGCCGCCACCCTGCGCCGCGCCCACGCCGTGCATCCGATTGCGGCCGTGCAGTCCGAATACTCGCTGTGGAGCCGCGACGTGGAAGCGGACGTGCTGCCCGCCTGCCGCGCGCTCGGCATCGGTTTCGTACCCTACAGCCCGCTGGGCCGGGGCTTCCTGACGGGCCGGCTGCCCTCCAGCGCCATGCTGGCGCCAGACGATTACCGCCACAGCCTGCCCCGCTTCCACCCGTCGGCGATGGCGGCCAACGCGCACATGGTTGCCGAGCTGCAGCGCCTGGCGGCGGCGCGCGGCGCCACGGCGGCCCAGCTGGCCCTGGCCTGGCTGCTGGCGCAAAGCGACGACATCGTGCCGATTCCCGGCGCCCGCAGCCTGGTACACCTGGAAGAGAACGTGGCCGCAGCGCAACTCACCCTGAGCGGCGCCGAGCTGGCCGCCATCGGCGCCGCCATCGCGCCCGCCAGCGTGCAAGGCGAGCGCTACCCGGCAGTGGAGCTGGCCATGGTGGGGCTGTAAAGGGCAAGAGACAGCTCATCTATACAACTCTCTTTGAGGGGCCCCACTTGAAATGGCTGAATCCGCTATCATTTCCAATCTGAACTATTCACTCTGAAAGGGATTCACATGTCCGATTTGCTCGAAACACTGCAATGGCGTTACGCCACCAAGAAAATGGACCCGACGAAAACGGTGCCGCAAGACAAGGTCGAGCGCATTCTGGAAGCCGTGCGCCTGACCGCCAGCTCCAGCGGACTGCATCCTTACGAAGTGTTCGTCGTGACGAATCCGGCCCTGCGCGAGCAGATCAAGCCGCATGCGTGGAACCAGTCGCAAGTGACGGACGCCTCGCACCTGCTGGTGTTTGCCGCCTGGGACAATTACACGGTCGAACGCATCAACGCCCGCTTTGACCTAGTCAACACCGTGCGCGGCTTCAAGAATGAAGGCTGGGAAGCGTACCGCCAGCAGATCCTGGCCACGTATCCGCAGCGCGATGCCGAGACCAACTACCAGCACGCGGCGCGCCAGGCGTATATCGGCGTGGGGACGGCCCTGATCGCCGCGGCGCAGGAAAAAGTCGATTCGACGCCGATGGAAGGTTTTGACCCGGCCAAGGTCGACGAGATCCTGAAGCTGCGCGAAAAAGGCTTGCGCTCCGTCGTCATGCTGCCGCTGGGCTACCGCGCCGACGCAGGCGACTGGCTGGTGGACCTGAAAAAAGTGCGCCCCGCGCGCGAGCAATTCATCACCGAGCTGGCCTAAGCGCCTCGCGCGTGACTGAAAAGCGGATGCCCTCGCCGGCATCCGCTTTTTTCGTTCAGGCCGCTTGCGGAAAGCGCACCGTCACCTGCAAGCCCCGCCCCGCCTCGCCTTCGGCCAGTGCAATGTCCGCCTGGTGGTGCTCGGCGATGTGGCGCACGATGGACAGGCCCAGGCCGCAGCCCCAGGCGTCGTTGCCGTCGGGACGGAAGAAGCGGTCGAACAACCGTGCATGGTGCTGGCGCGGCACGCCGGGGCCGTTGTCCGATACGCGCAGCAGGGGCCGCCCCTCTTCCAGCGCCGCCTGCAGATCGACCCGGCCGCCCTGCTGCGTGTAGCGCAAGGCGTTGTCGATCAGGTTATTCAGCAAGACCTGCAAGCCGTCGGGATCGGCCTGTACCAGCACCGGGGCCGGCAGCGTTTCCACCACGCCCAGGTCGATCGCGCGGCTGTCGGCCAGCGCGCTGTGGTCGGCCACGGCCGCTTCCAGCAACTGTCCCAGGTCCACCGTGTGCAGCTGACTGGCCGTGAGCGCCGTTTCATGGCGCGCCAGGCTCAATAGCTGGCGCACCAGGTGCGTGCTGCGGTCCAGCCGTTCATGCAGCCGCGCCAGGGCCACGCGGCGTTCTTCCTCGCTGCCGGCCCGTTCGGCCACCTGCAGCTGCAGTTTCAGCGCCGTCAGCGGCGAGCGCAATTCATGCGCGGCATCGGCGACAAAGGTACGCTGCGCCGTCAGCGCCGCCTCGAACTGGCCCATCAGGCTGTTCAGCGCCAGCGCCACGGGCCGCAGTTCGGGCGGCATGTCGTCGGCCGCCAGCGGCGTGAGCGCTTCCGGCGAACGGCCGGCCACGGATTCGGCCAGCCGGTGCAGCGGCGCCAGCGCGCGCCCCACGACGGCGACGATCAGCAGCGCCAGGATCAGGGCGAACACCAGCAGGGGCGCGCCGGCGCGCATGGTCATCTGCCAGGCCAGCTGGTCGCGCACGGCCTGCGCCTGCGCCACCTGCACGTAGCGGCCGCGCCGCGTCTCGCCGTACAGGCGCCAGTCCTCGCCGTGCAATGTGACATCGGCAAAGCCGGCCAGCGCATAGCGCGGCAATGCCGGCTGGCCCTGCAGGACGGGCAATGGCTGGCCCTCCTCGTCCCACGCCTGCAGCACGAACGCTTCTTCCGGCTCCTGCGCGGCGGCCAGGCCCGCCTGCGGCTCGAACTCGTCGGGCAAGGCCACGGCAAGCTGGCGCAGCTGCAAGTCGGCCAGTTCATTGGTTTCTTCCAGCAGCGAGCGGAACAGCGAAATGCCGGCACCGAGCACGCACAGCAAGGTGGCGGCCAGCAAACCGAGCAGTAATTGGCGGCGGATGGTCAGCAAGACGCCACCCGCATCTTGTAGCCCACGCCGCGCACGGTCTGGATGGCGTCCGCGCCCAGCTTCTTGCGCAGCTGGTACACGTACACGTCGACGGTATTGCTTTCCACTTCGCAATCCCAGCCGTACAGCTTCTCGCTCAGCTGGCGCTTCGACACCACCTTGCCCGGATGGTCGAGCAAGGCACGCAGCACGGAAAACTCGCGCGGCGGCAGCTTGATCTGCTCGCCCTCGAACGTGACGTCGTGGCTGGCCAGGTCGAGGATCAGCGCGCCATGCTCGATGACGGAGCGCGAACGGCTGACCCGGCGCCGCAGCAGCGCGCGGATACGCGCCAGCAGCTCGTCGAGGTCAAACGGTTTGACCAGGTAATCATCGGCGCCGCTGTCGAGTCCTTCCACGCGGGCCGGTGTGCCGTCGCGCGCCGTGATGATCAGCACGGGCAACTCGGCGCCCCGCGCGCGCATGGCGCGCAGCACGTCCATGCCCTGCTTGCCGGGCAAGCCCAGGTCCAGCAGCATCAAATCGTAGGCGAAGCCGGCCAGCGCCAGCTCCGCATCGTGGCCGTCGCGCACCCAGTCCACGGCATAGCACTCGCCGCGCAAGCCTTCGACCAGGCTTTCCCCGATCATCGGATCGTCTTCCACCAGCAACACGCGCACCTGGTCCCCTCGCAGTCTTGAAAATACCGCTATCTTAACGTGGCTGGGGAAAGTGGGCTTGCGCCAGTCGAAGTCTCACAGGCTCCGCGGACTGCGGGCTGCGTCATGTCCGGGTGCGCATCGCGCAGGCCGGGATGTGATGATCGTGGACGAACGGTTCGGCGCTGCCAGGCATGCCTTTCGACACGGGCCTGGCAGGCCTGCGACAGGCCCTGGCGGATGCAGGCCCTGTGCGGGTGCGGCAGGACGCTTACTGCGCCAGGTAGCGTTCTGAACGCGGGCCGTACAGCAAACCGTTCGGCACGCCGGCCGACAGCAGGCGCGCATTCGCCGTGCCGGCGATAGGATGGCTGGCATCGGTGCTGGTGTTGATGATCTGCTTGACCGCCGCCGTCACCAGGGCGCCGATCAGGCCGCCGCCACCGCTGTTGTTGCCTTCATTGCTCGATGCGCTGGCAGCGCCCTGCCACAGCAAGGCGCCCGTCTTCAGGTCGACCAGCTTGGCATCGACCGCCACCACCGTCACGCTGTCGATCACGGCGTACGTCGTGCCGTATTTGGAAATCGTCACGTACAGGCCCGCATCGGCGCCAAAGATCTCGTTGAGCTTCTTGGCATCGACGCCGTGGATATCGGCCGCGTTCGTCAAGCCGTTCTGCTTGAAGGTTTCACCGACCACGGCCACCGGCAGCACGTAGTAGCCCGCTTCGGCCAGCGGATAGGTCACTTGCGCGTAGACGCTGTTGCCGGCATTGACTTCCGGCGAGTTGTTCAACGGTGGCAAGACCACGATCGAGCGGGGCTTGGCCGCCTTGAAGGCGGTGTAATCGTATGCCGCCTGCTTGGTGGCGCAACCGACCATGAAGATGGCGGGACCCAGGCACAGGGCCATTTTCAACATGCGCGACATCATAATTTCTCGCCTTTTTTCAATTTACCCAACAGGAAGTCCATGTACGGCGTCGATTCCGGGAACAGTTTTTTCTCGTCTTCGAACTGCGCGGCGACCTGCTCCGGCTTGCCGGCGATCGAGTACAGCATGCCCAGGTGGGCGTGGAAGCCCGGCGGCGCATGATTACCCTTGGCAGCGATCACTTGCAGGTCTTTTTCCATGGCGGCCATCTGCTGCTCCGGGCTTTCGCCCTTCAGGTATTCGTACACTTGCGGCTGGTAGCCTTCCCATTGGTACAGGGTCTTCGATTGCGTGGCGCAACCGGTCAGGGCGGCACAGGCGAGCATGGCCAGCAGGGCTGCGCCCTTGTTCATCATTGTTGTCATGGGATACCTTATTGTTTGCGCAATGCGCCCGCTTCGACGCCAGCCACCAGGCGCTCGACCGCTTCGCGCATGGCCAGGTCCAGGACTTTGCCGTTGAGGGTGGCGTCATAGCTGGCGGTGCCGCCAAAGCCCAGCACTTCGCGGTTCGACAGGCTGTATTCGCCGGCGCCGCCGGCCGAATACACGACTTCCGAGGTGGCGATATTGACGACGTTCAAGGTGACCTTGGCATATGCCACCTGCGTCTTGCCGCGGCCCATGATGCCGAACAATTGCTTGTCGCCCACTTCCTTGCGGCCGAATTCGGTCACGTCGCCGGTGACGACGAAGTCCGCGCCCTTGATGTTCTGGCCCTGCTTCTTGAAGTCAGCTTCCTGCTTGAGCTCGGCCATATTGTCGCGGTCGAGGACGTTGAAGCGGTTGGATGTTTGCAGGTGTGCAATCAGAATTGTCTTCGACTGGCTGCCCAGACGATCGACACCATCGGAAAAGATGCCGCGCATGAAGTTGGAGCGGTTGTCGAACTTGCCGACAGCGATCAGCGTGCGTGGACCGACGTAAGGTCGGGCCGCACTGGCGACTGTGGGAACAGCCAGGGCTTGCGACGATTCGGAAGCGCAGCCAGCCAACGCCGCACCAATCAGCGCTGCCATCAACAACGCGCCAGGTTTATTCTTGTTCATAGTGCCCTTAAGATATGGAGGATCAGGAGCAACCCGCAAAATTGAATTTTGGCAAGTTAATTTCCTAATTGCAATTATATGAGATTGCATGTCTCACAATTCTCTCCAAAAGTAACGATGACAGAATTTGCATTGTTGACTGCCATGACAGGCGCGGCCCTGCTTGACTTCCAGGCTCCTGTTCATTAACTTGGCAGTAAAAAAGCGTGTCGTCAGCGCCACAGCCGCTGTCCCGCACAGACCTTGCCCGCCGATTGCCCCGCCCGGCGCCCACTCCACGCTCTCACATAAACGGGTATTGAGGCCATGCCGACACACGATCCTTCCCCGTCCCATCCGCTGGCCACGGCGCTGGCGCTCTCGCTGGGTGCCGCAGTCGCCCTGGGCCTGTCGCGCTTTTCCTATGGCTTGCTGCTGCCGCCCATGCGTGACGATCTGGGCTGGTCCTACCTGCTGGCCGGGGCCATGAACACCTTCAATGCGCTCGGCTATTTTCTCGGCGCGCTGGCCACGCCGGCGCTGATGCGCCGCCTGGGCGTGTGGCGCCTACTGATCGCCGGGTCCCTGCTGGCCAGCGTCTTCATGCTGATGTCGGGCCTGGTCAGCGATACGACCGCCCTGTTTCTGCAGCGCGTGTGCGCGGGCGTGGCCAGCGCCTTCATTTTCATCGCCGGCGGCGTGCTGGCGGCGCGGCTCGGTTCCATGCACAGCCAGCGCGCCGGCTTCTACATCGGTTTGTACTACGGCGGCACGGGCTTCGGCATCGCGCTGTCGGCCCTGCTGGTGCCGGCGGCATTGGCCGCCGCGCAAGACCACGGCGCCGCGCATGCCTGGCAATGGCCGTGGCTGGCCCTGGGACTCGCCTGCCTGGCCGCCACCGCCCTCATGGCCCTGCCGGCGAAGGCGATCGGCGAAACGCCGCGCGCCGTCGACACACCGCGGCGTTTCGCCTGGCGCGACTTTTCTCCCAGCCTGGCTGGCTATTTCATGTTTGGCGTCGGCTACATCGGCTACATGACTTTCGTCATCGCCCTGCTCAAGCAGCAAGGCATGCGTGCCAACTTGATCACCGTGTTCTATACGGTATTGGGCCTGGCGGTGGTGGCCTCGTCGCGCATCTGGGCGCGCATGCTCGACCGCTACAGGGGCGGCGAATCGCTGGCGATATTAAATGGCGTGCTGGGCGTGGTCACCATCCTGCCCGCGCTGACGAGCTTTGTGCCCGTCGTCTTCCTCTCCGGCCTGGTCTTCGGCGCCGTGTTCCTGTCGGTGGTGGCGTCGACCACGGCGCTGGTGCGGCATAACCTGCCGCAGCAATCGTGGACGGCCGGCATCAGCGCCTACACGACCGTGTTCGCGCTGGGCCAGATCGTCGGCCCCGTCGTGGTCGGCTGGATCGCCGACGGCCCGGCCGGACTGGAGCGGGGCTTGATCGCCTCGGCCATCGCCCTGTTCATCGGCGCGGCATTGGCATCGCGGCAAAAGGCGCTGGCGGCGGGCGCATAGTAGACTGCAAGCCTGGCCCAACCTCACAGAAAGCACACGATGACCGCCGATGCACGAAAACTCCCGGCAGCGATGGATGCCGAAACCCTGGCATTCATCCAGAGCCTGTTCGCCCTGGTGCGCGAAGGCGATACGCAGCAACTGGGCCCCATGCTTGCCCAGGGCGTGCCGGTCAACTTCCGCAACGAAAAAGGCGACAGCCTGATCATGCTGGCCAGCTACCATGGCCACCTGGAAACGTCGCGCCTGCTGCTAGCAGCTGGCGCCGACGCCAACGTCCCCAACGACCAGGGCCAGACGCCGCTGGCCGGCGTGGCCTACAAGGGCTATCTGGAGATCGCCGAACTGCTGCTCCAGCACGGCGCAAGCGTGGAAGGCGCCAGCCCTGACGGCAAGACCCCGTTGATGATGGCCGCCATGTTCAACCGCCTGGCCATCCTCGACCTGCTGCTGCAACACGGCCCAACCACTTGAACCGAATCCCCATCCTTAAAACCAACCTTCCAAAAACTCCCAATAATCAATTTTCCATTGACATTCATGGTGAACCCTGTAACGGGATCACCATCACTTGTCGCTGCCTGTGCGCTGTGAACGGCGCCAGGCTCCCCCGTCGCAGCCTGAACGACCGCCGCCAAACCGGACATGTTCTTGAATTGCTGGGAATTCTGCAAATAATTCACGCGAGTGTCGGAAATTATTAAAATCTCAACAACTCCTTGTATTAATTGATAGGATAATTCATGCATATATTTTCTTCAATCTCTGAGCTGGCAATATTTCTCTCTCGCAATGCCATCAATTTCGTGCGGGAAGCGGCTTAGATCGAACTTCAAAATCAATGGAAAATTTATCAAGATAATTGCCAGGAAGATTAAATTTTGTATTTTGATTTGTGTTTTTTCAAGGCCAATTCACAACTGTATCCGATAAAGCCATAACTGTGATCTTTGAATAAAGTAGCACCCTTTCGTATATCAAAGTCACTTGGCCTAGGAAAACCATGGGCAGCGAAAATTTCTGTCGCACATATTGAATAGTCACGCATGGTTCTGAAGGTCCAATATTCGAAAGGGAACCAAAAAATTAAAGGCACCAAGAATATAATTCCACATGCTACAATTAAATATTCTTTTTTTTCTACAGATACATCAACATATGAAAAAAGTGCAGCAAAAGCCATAATCCACATAAACAATATCATATTCCGCGCAAATTTCATGCAACTCCAAAAAAAAGCACGCTCCCCGCAATAGGTATTCAGAGGCATTAGCAACAAGCTATCGTCAATACGGAGCAAACTATGCACGTACAGCACATCCTTTTTCTTTGTGACTACCAATTTAATAAAATCGCCATCCTTGATCTTGTCAGCGTCTCTAAAAACCCCACAGACTACTTTCCCGTTAACCAAACCGGCAAAATTGAACATATCTTCGCCATCGTAAAAACTTAGCATGGCTGAATTTGCCAATGCCCCTGGCATGCCATTGATTACGGCGGCGATACCACCTGCCAGATTCTTTTCCGCAAGACTGTTTTCAATTTTACTGAGTAAATTGACATTTGTTGCAGCCATATGAAATTCTGTGATTTTTCCTTCCATAGTAAAAAAAACTTCCTCGGAAGAAGCATGTTTATTACTCTCTTCGGCCATCATGTGCACCCTGATAATTACGACTGATTTTATTTTTATGTTTTTTGCTATTTAATTATGCCGACAAGATGAGGATGCACCTCTATTTGACGTGAAACAATTCATTTCCGGCTCAATAATGCAACAAAACCTGCAAGAGGGAGTTGCAAATTTCCCACTCAAATAATCAGGCGGATGCTATCTTGCACTTCGACTTGTGTTTTTTCAGCGCCAGTTCACAATTAGTCGCAAAAAATTTATTGCCATCACTCTCGAAAAAAGTAATTCCGCGACGAGCATCAAACATTTCTGGCCTTGGAAATCCATAAGCGACGAATATTTTCTCAGCATATATTGAATAGTCACGCATGGTCTTATATGTCCAATACTCGAAAGGGAAACAGAAAAGCGGAGGCATCAATAATATTGCACCACATGCCGTTATTAAATCCTCTTTTTTCTCAAGCGACACATCGATAAGCAAGAAAAATCCGGAAAACAAAACAAGCCAAACAAATAGCGTCATGTTTCTTGCAAATATCATGCAACTCCAAAAAAAGGCGCGTTCTCCGCAATAAGCATTCAGAGGCATCAATAGCAGGCTGTCCTCAATGCGTAGCAAACTATGTACGTGCAAGACGTCACCTCTCCTTGTCACGACCAATTTGACGATATCGCCATCCTTGATTTTGTCCGCATCGTCAAAAGTACCACACACGACTTCTCCATTGACCAGTCCGGCAAAGTTATGCATATCTTCGCCATCGTACAAACTTAGCATGGCTGAAGTTGCCAATGTTCCAGGCATGCCATTGATTGCAGCAGCGCCACCACCCGCAAGGTTTTTTCTCTCAATATTTTTGTCTATTTTATTGAGTAAATTTACGGTTGTTGCCGCCATATGAAATTCTGTGAGTATCCCTTCCACAGTAAAAAAAACCTCTTCGGAACAAGTATGTACATTACTCTTTTCAACCGTCATACGCGTCCTGATAAGGATGACTGAATTTTTTTATTTTCTGCGTTTTCATTACATTAAACAAGGTGAGGATGCGGCACTATTTTTCTCAAAACAATTCATTTTTGGATCAACAATATAAAATTTAAAATTTAATTGAAATTTATCAGGCAGATTGAATATTGTATTTCGACCTGTGCTTCCTCAAAGCCAAATCACAATTCACGCCACCATATATATAGCTTTGATCTTTATACATGGTAATGCCGCCGCGTATATCCAAATCATCCGGCTTTGGAAAACCATATGCAGTGAAAATCGCTGATGCATATTCTGAATAATAACGCATGGACTTGTAGGTCCAGTATTCAAATGGAAAAATGATCAGCAAAGGAAGCAGCAATATAATACTGCAGGCTATCAAGGGCTTTACCAGGTCATCCATGGAAATATCGACGCTGTAAAAAAACCCGCCAAACATCACGATCCAGATGAATAAGGTAAAACGCCAAGCGACCTTCATACAGGCCCTGAAAAATGCCCGCTCTCCGCAATAGGTATTCAATGGCATTAATAACAAACTATCGCCGATGCGCAGCAGACTGTGTACATGCAGTATCTCCCGCCGTTCAGTCACAACCAGCTTGACAACATCGCCATCCTTGAGCTTATTAGCATTATCAAAGACACCACACACCACTTTGCCGTTAACTAGTCCGGCAAAGTTGTATGCATCTTCACCATCATACAAACTCAACATGGCTGAATTGGCCAATGCACCATACATGCCGTTGACGGCAGCCGCAACTCCGCCAGCAAGGTTTTTTTCCGCCACATTTTTCTCTATATCTTTGAGCAAATTGATGGTCGTCGCTGAAATATGCAGTTCCGTCAATATTCCTTCGACAGTAAATAAAATTTCATCGGAAAATCTGCTTGTATTTTTTTCTTTGCTCATCAGCCTACCCCTGCGTTTTAGGATTGAATTGCCTTGAAGGCCTTTTGCAGTTCCATTAATTCCTTTTCAGCCGTGTCATAAGGTTTTTCGCTGAACCATCCCCTATTTTTCCTGTAACTACATGCTTGAAACCAATTCTCCAAGTCATCATCCATGATCCACACGCGATATCCGACTTCCACCACCGTCACCGCTACGCCAATCAAATTAAATCTGGCCAGTCTGATCAACCACAGAGTGCGGCCTGCCCCCAATCTGCCCGCCAATGTTGCTGATTCGGCAAAAAAATGCGTCATTCTGAGGGCGAGGACAGAATTACTCATCAGCGTAGAACTGGCAATCCGCCACAACAAGGGTGCCGCATAAGAAAAAGCTGCAATCATCCCCAATCCTGTATTAAACAAACCGATAATGGCGCGTCCCACATATATTCCAAAGAGAATCCAATTCACCCGTTCTTTGTTGTACTCATCGTAAGCGGAAAGCATATCCAAGCACGATGCAATCGCGCCAGCACTGGCGCCTAACGTTCCGGCCGTCATTTTTAGGCCGCCACGTATGACGTCTGCCGCATTATTAATTCCGGCAATATTTTTGTAGGGTTCAATTTCCCTGATTGATTTTGCCACGGCATATACCAGATCGAAGGACATGCTACTCAGCGACAGGATAGATGCTGTAATTTCCGCCTTGATCCTTGGCGATTCCGTAAAATGCGTCAATTTCGTTGACAGCGAAATGCCTTCGATCGACATCAGAACAACGCCTAGCCTGGCGTGGCGGAAATTGTTGGTCGCAGGTCGTTTCCCCTTATCAAGTTCATCCAGCGTCAGCTTGATCTTGTTTTTGACTTTCAGCTGTTCATCCTGAATTAGCTTTTCTATGCTGCCCTCTACTTTTGCTGCATCTGCTTGGGCAATTCTGGTCGCTTCGGCCCGCGCCATGCGCGCAGCCTTTTTATCGATACCCTGTTCCAGCTTGTTTTTCTCGTTTTCTGTTTTAAGGGTGTCAGCATATTTTTTTGCCTTTTCCTGCAACTCTCCAACAAGCTTAGTTTTCAAGGGATTCATCAACTCCTCAAAGCCGATCTTTTCCGCCAGGTCGGTCAGCTTGGAGTACAGCAATGCACCGACGACGCTGGAAATCGCTTTATCAAGCCTGCTGCTGGTGCTGGATAAGGCTTGGGTCCACTCTGATATTCGCGCAAAGGCCATGCCTTCCGCGCTGCGATGATATTTAGACAAACTGTGTATTTTCGAACCGACCTTTGCCACTTCCTGGCCGGTATGAATCTTGATAACGTCCTTATCTCGTAACCATTCATCCCAAGCGGAGTCGATCTTCTTGAAGGAGTCGACCAAGCCTTTGCATGCCTTCAGCCATGGTGCGCTCTGGACCTTTGAAATATCGCCAGACGCCTCGACCTGGTCTTTCGCATCTTGAAAAGTTTTCTTCGCTTCCTCATACAGCGACTTAAGATTGTAAAAATTTGTGCGCATATACAAATTTTTCCGCTCGATCGTCGTTACGTCCATCCACTTTCTAAGTAGCGGTAAATTTCCCTTGTAGGCAAACATACCAAACGTACACAGTGAATGCTCCAAGGTAAAGCAAAAGCCGCTACCCAGGTTCTGCTCATCATAGGTATCGAAGGCATCGACGAGTTCGGCGGATGTCACCCATTTGATATGGTCCGCATTTCTTTTCTTTGTTTCTACATCCGCCTTTTTTGACAGATTTTCCAGGGTTTTCTTGAACAGATCGATTTCATCGAGCGCTATCAATGACTCATATTTGCTGCTGAATTTTTCACGTTCATTCTGCTCACTGGTCGCCAATATTTGCTCGCGCCGCTTCTCGCGCGCAGCCTCGTTTTTTCTCATCCTGTCCTCGATGATCTCTGCCTCCTTGACACGATTTAACTTCCTGAGTATCGCCGCATTATCTTTGTCGATCGTCGGCATCCTGCTCGCATCCATTTCAGCAAGGCTCTTCTTCCTGATTTCGACGCCATATTTGATGGCGGATTCCTTGACATCCTCGATCGCGATCATCACCTCCAGTTTTCGCCGGTTGCTGACTTTTTCCTTGTCCTCGCGATCGAGAAAATTTTCAAGCGGCTGCAGGGCGGCATTACGAAAATCATTCAATTCCTGCGTGATGCCGATCGGGTCAAACAGAACAAATGCTGCCGCCTTCGTCACCACCATTTTCTCTTCCAGCTTCCCCATCCGCCCGCCCGGCGTCGCCAGTGGAAGATTTGCCATGCCTACATATGCATCGGAACTTCCCATGTAGAGCTGCTGCATGAGATTCTTCCCCAAGGGGCTCTTCCAGGCATTGTGATATTGCCTGGCGAGTACGGCTTCGGGAACATACTTGCCAAGCTCTTCAGGTTTCAGGCTGTGGGGCTGCTCGGTACTGCCTGCAGCCCATTCCTTCGGCAGGAAAACCTGCATCTGTCCCTTTTCAGCTTTGGCGTCGGCATTGGCCGCATACGCATCGAGCCTGTCTTGCGTCATGGCAGTTGGCGTAAACAACAGATAAATTTTTTCGACAAACTCGATCTTGTCGATCGCGATCATGCTGGCATTGATGCCGCAGGTGCTGCGGTCACAGGAAAAATTCACTGCCGCCGAGGGGGGCGTATCGACGGGAAATTTGGACAGAAACGCGTCCTCGTCGGCAAAATAGCCTTCCCAGTACAACAGTCCGGCGCGCTTGATCAGCACGTACAGAAATCCCGAGCGCAGCAGGCGCGGCGCATAGCCAGCGTTCTCCAGCGTGATGTGCTTGACCTTGTCGCCCAACTTGCCTGGCAGTGCGGGCACGTTGCCGGCCGCGCCCTCGCCGACCACTGCCGCATAGCGCAAGGGCAAAATGAACAAGCCGTTTTTATCGCAAAATTTACAGTCTTTCATCGCTCTTCCTGTTGAGTGGGCGGCGCGCGTTCATCCTGCTGGGCATCAAGCCAGGAAATGAAGACGGGCATTTAATACTATGTCCAGCGGCAAGCCTTGCGTGGCGGCCATCCGCATCAGTTCCCCGAGGGCGGGGTGCAAGGTGAATGCCTGGCCGTGTTCGACGGCGCGCCAGGCATAGGCGATCTGATCATCCGCCTGCGCCAGGCCCGCATTTGCGCTGTCGACAAGATAGCGGTCGATCTGCGCATCGATGCCGGCGCCGATTGGCGTTTGCCTTGCGCGCAGGATGCGTACTACCAGGTTGATCTGCTCGATGCGGTCCATCGCCTGCGTGGTTGGCTCATCGATGCGCAGGGGAACGTCTTGTACTGCCGACACCAGCTGCGCATGGCCATGCCGGATCAGCTGCCCATCGCGATCGAGCTGGAACCAGGTCTCCACAGGACCGAGCAGATCGGCAAAACTGCTGTACCCCGGCGTGCCTGCCGCGATAGACGGCGGCAACAGTCTTGCCAGATGCGGCATGACGCGGGGGTCGAAATAGCGCAGGTAGACGGCTTCGCCGGACGGATAGCGCACATTCAGGCGCGCCAGCATGGCGCTGCGCAGGCGCGCCAGGGGCGCATTGCTAAAAAGCCAGGCGCAGATGCCGGGCACCGCGCCAGGTTCGGCATGCTGCTCTTGCGCCAGCTTCAGGCTGTGCTCGACCAGCGCATAGTGCTCGGGCAACTGATTGGACAAGGCGAGCAGCATCGGCGCGCGCTGCAGGTCATCCTCGAAGATCGGGTCATCGAGCAGCACGCTGGCCGCGGGCGGCGACAGGGCCGCAATCGCCTCGCGCAAAGGATTGTCGATGAACTGGTCGATCAGGACGAAGGTCCTGTCATAGCCGCGGGCCACGTTGTAGAGCACTTCATCGGCGCGCGCCGTCGGTACCGCGGCCGGAGACAGTGCCGGCGATGGCGCTTTATCGTTTGACACTGGCCGCTCCCGCCTGCGTGGCATCGAGAAGTTTCAGTGCACAGCCTTTCAATTTTCCTATCGGCAAGGCCAAGGGTGCAGGACTGGCGCTGGCCGGCCCCGTGAGCTCCTTCATGCCGGCCTTGAATTCCATCTTGCCGGGGCCGTGAATCTCGATATTGCCGCCTTCGAGCTTGATGTAGGCGCCCTGCACCGTCAGAAGCACATGCTGCTTGCCGCTCACGTTGACGCTCTTGCTGACGCTGGCCACGGTCACGGCCTTGTCTGCGGTTAATTTTGTTTCATCGGACTGGCTCTGGGTGCTGACTTTGCCGCTGGCCGCGTGCAGACGGATGCCGGTTTCCTGATTCGGTTTGTCGGCCTTGCTGGCCTTGCCGTAGGTAAACAGGCTGATGCCGGAACTGATCGCATGAAAATGGTTGCCTTGCGCGCCGAAGTTGATGTCCTGGCCAGCCGCGATGCTGCTGGTATTGCCGGCGGCAAAGAGCGCATTGAGCGGCGTTGTGGCGGCGATACCGGCCGGACTGGACAATTGCAGCTGCGGCGCGCCATAGGCCGTGGCCTGGCTGTCGCCAGCGCCTTCCGCGCCCTTGAGCATTTCTATGCTGTGCGCCAATCGTTTCAGCGCCGGCAAGGTGTCGGGCGCCGCGTCGGCCTTCCCTTGCCCGCCGTCCAGCACCGCCTTGTGCTTTTGCGCCGTCTCGGCAAGCGAGGTCAGCAGGGCCAGGCTTTGCTCGATCTGGGCCGTCGCCTCCTTGCTATCCATCTGCGTGCCGCTGGCGTTCGTGCGCCCGTCGGTCGACAGCAGCAACCCCTGCCCCGCGCGCAGCGCGGCGCTGTGCTCGGTTTTCAGCTCGGCGCCGAAGCCGGCGGCGGCCAGCCGCTGGTTGTCCGTCTGATGGCGCAGGTGCCCCAGGTTCAGCTCGGCAGTGCCCTGGTGTGCGCCGGCATGGCGCTGCAGGGCCACGCGCGGCTGGCCCGGGCTGTCGTCGAACACCAGCTGGCTGTACGCCGCGCCGCCCTGCTGGCTGGCCTGCATGGCCTGGCTCTTGATGCCGGACAACGCGGCCGGGTGGGCATGCGCGCCCGCTTCGCCGGGAAACCAGGCCGGCGCGTTGCCGGTGGCCGGTCCCGCGCCATGCGCCACGCGGTTATTCTGGGCATCGGCCGTGCCCTGGCCGTTGTAGACGGCGCCGATGACGACAGGCCGGTCGATATTGCCCTCAAGAAAATCGATCAATACTTCCTGGCCGATGCGCGGCAGCGCATGGCCGCCCCAGTTGGCGCCCGCCACCGGCGCCATGGTCGAGGCCACGCGCACCCAGGTACCGGCGCTGTCGTCGCCCGGCGCGCCCGTATGCCCGCCGCCTTGCGGATGCTCGAGGCGGCTGTGGCTCATGACGCCGCGCTGCCAGTGAAATTGCACCTTGATGCGGTGGTCGCGGTCGGTGTGAATCACGGCGCCGGCCGGCCCCACCACGACGGCCGTCTGCTGTCCATGCACGGTCGGGCGCGGATGCAGCAAGCAGCCATGCTGGTCCTTGCCGCTGGCGCGATAGGGAGTATTGCTGCGGATGGCGTCGATGCGGTTGCGGTACAGGGGCCGCTCGGCAATGGCGCCCAGCAGCGCGGGCATGCGATGCAGGCTGCCGGCGTGCTCCTTGCGGATGGCCGCATCGAGCAGGCCCGTCTTGAGCGTTTGCAGGATCGACGACTGCAGATCCGCGCTCAGGTTGTTGTGCATCAAGTGGACCGTGCGCACGACCAGGAAAGTGCGGTCGGCGTCGCTGCCGGCCTGGTCGCACACCGGCTGTCCCTGCAGGACAAACGTGGTGCCCGGCGACAAGGTACGCACGGTACCGGCCGCCACGTGAACCTCCTTGCCCGCTTCGAGCGCCTGCAGCTGGTTGCGCGCGATGCGCTGGCCCTGCTCGCGCGAAGCGTAGGCATAGGCGCCGGGCGCGTCGCGGCTGAGCAGCTCCACGCCCTGCGCCGGCCCCCCCGCTCCCGCCGCGCTGGCAACGCGCTGGTCGAGCGAGCGGTAATCCCAGCTGCCCATTTCGATGGCATTGGTCTGCTGGCGCAATTCGGTGCGCCAGCGGTCGATGCTGTCGACCTTCATGACGGCGCCTGGCTGCGTAAAATTGATACTGCCCTGGGCATTGGGCTTGAATGCGCCGTTATGGTCCGCGATCACCAGACAGTGGCTGCCCAGGCTGGGGCTGCCGGGATCGCCGCTGTGTTCATAGTAGTAAAACAGGCCTTCCTCGTACATCAGCCGCTGGGCGTAGGCCCAGTCGCTTTCCTGATACTGGGTGCTCAGACTGCGCTTCGGATATGCCGCGCGGTCGAGAATATCGAAACGCCAGGCCGGCGCCAGCTTGCCCTGTCCCTGGTAGGCGGCAAACAGCGCGTCGAGGATGTCGAATACCGTCATGTCCTGGAACACGCGGCTATCGCGGCCGTGCGCGAGAAAGGTGCTCCACGGTTCGATGGTCAGGTGATAGCGCGCCATGCCACCGTTCGCCCCGGCCAGCTCGACACCCGTGATATGGCCGTGGAACGGGCGCAGCGCGGCGGCGCTGGTGGAGGTTAGCAATTGCAGCAAGGCCGGCTGGCCGATCAGGGTACGCAGCGAAATGCCCGCGTCGGTCGACAGGGCCGCGATCTGGAACACGAAGCCCGTGCTCAGGCCTTCCTCGCCGCGCACGCATTCGGCCAGCAGGCGGTCGGCACCGAGGGGCGTGGTCAGCTGCAACAATCTGTTCGCTTGCGTGAAACTGGCGGGCAAGGACATCGACATCCGTAAACTCCATCACGCGGCTTCCCGCAAAAAATTAGTAAATAAGCACTTTTATCAAGGCATTACACCCTAGAAATTTCGTTATAGCAAGAGTGATTCGATTGAAATCGGGACCGCATCCATCACTGCGCGCCCTGCAGACCGCGTAATTCCGGCATGGCCGGTTCGGTCGGCCGCAAATGCGTACTCTTCAACAAGGTTTCCAGGCGCGCGTAGCTGGTTTTGAACGGCGGCGGATTCTGCTTCAGTTCCGGCGCCTGCTCCATGCTGCGGCTGCCAAGTTCGATCAGAATGTAGGGCAACACCGCCGTGCCCAGCCATCCCGCGTAACCGGTAAATACCGCATAGGTTTCAAACGGCGCGCTGCCCGGCCGGCTCACCTTCAGCGCCACGCCGCCCTGCTGCGCCGTCAGCGCGCCGATGCGGGCGCTACGGGGCGCGATGCGTTCGACGATGAAAGGCTGGGCTTCCTGTTCGCCGCGGCTGCCGAACTGGCCGATGCCGCCGGTGGCGGCCGCCTGGACCAGCGGCACTTTCAAGGCGCGCGGGTCGACGTTGCCGGTGCTGATCGTATACAGCACGCCCGGCGCATCCGGCCAGCGCAGCGACTGCTTGATGCTGCTGATGGTCTTGCCGTCGTCGGCGATGAAGCCATGCGGGATGCACAAGCCCAGCTCTTTCGGCACCTCGCCGGCGGCGCGCGGGCGAAATCTTTTCAGGAAGCGGGTAAAGCGCTGACCGTGGAGCGCCACGCTGTCCTGGCCGCGTATTTCCTCCATGGATTCAAACACATAGACATAGTCGCCGCGTTTCAGGTGGCTGCGATAGATGGAATAGCGCGTCGGATTGATCGTTCCCGAACCTTCGCTGGTGCGGTAGCCTTCGCTGTCGGGCAGGCCGGAATCAAATGTCTGGTAGTTGCTTTGCAGTTCCTTGAGCTGCGCCTGCCGGCCTGTGACGGACTTCTGCGCCAGGTAGCTCGCCTGGCGGGTCCTGGCATCGGCGGGCTGGCCTTTCAATTCGGCCAGTTCTGCCTCATCGTCCCTGAGCAGCGCCCGCAGGCTGTCGATCCTGGGTTGCGGCAAGGCTTCCCGCAAGGCGGCCAGGTCTTCCTTGCTCAACGGACCCAGCACGCCGATGCGGACATTGCCGACCTGTATCTCATCACCCTGGTGAAATACCTGTTCGCTGAACGAGCGGTAAAAGATGCCCGTGTCGGACGCGTCCCTGTAGCGGGTCGGCCACTGTACCGGCGCATGCACGTCGAACACCAGCCGCCCCAGGCATTCGCGCGCCATGCCGGCCGGCGTCACGTACCCGGGCGCCGTCGCTTGCGCCAGCTCCTGCGCGGTGGGCTTGCGCGACGGCGCCGCCGGATCGGCCTGCTTGGCGGCCATGCCTTCGCCATGCGCTCCGGCACACAGCAGAAGAGCGGCGAGATGGCGTGCGGAAAAATGCGGAAGACCAACTATCGTCATGGGTATCACTCAAAAAATACAGCGTTCGTCAAGCCGAGCTTTCGCGCTGCCCGGCTGGCAGGCGCCTGCCTGATTCAACTTGGGCATAGGTTTCTTGCGTCAAGGAATGGTCGGCATCGTGCAGCGGTTTCTTCTCCTGATGGGCCAGCAGGGTCAGATTCATGCCTGAAATATTGTTTTCGCCCGCCGTCCAGGTGACCGGCAAGGCCACGATGAAACCCTGCACGCCCACGGGAGCCGATTCGGGCGCGCGCGATTGCGCCTCCCAGGAATGCGATTCATCGCGCAAGATATCGGCATCGCGCCAGAAACGCTCGTGGAACGGCATGTAGTGCTGCAGGCTGCGCGTCCTGGCGTTCCACGTGGGCCAGATCGAACTGGGCTTGCCGCTTGGACGCGCCAGGAAGGCGAAGGCCTTGGCATACGCTTCCGCATTGGCCAGCGCCACTTTTTGGATCGCTTCCCAGGTGTCCGGGGCCGCCGGATGCAGCAGGTGCTTGATCAAGTCCTTGGCCGGGGTGGCGCCATCGGTCAGGCCAAAGAGTTTCTTCCACAGGCGCACCCGCAAGTCATGCACGTTGACGCTGACCTTGTCGCTATCGACACCGTCGAGCGCGACGTCGGTCTGATGGTCATCCCTGACGACGACCGCCAGTTCCGAATCGCGTCCGCCCAGCTGGCTGCGGTCGTTGATATTGGCGCTGCCCAGGATCGCCACCCGGTCGTCGGCGATCAGCAGCTTGGAGTGCACATAGATCTGCTCCGTCACATGGCGCTTGCCCAGCGTTTCCCACGAGCGCAGATTGAGCAAGGTCAAATAGCTGGTCCACTTGTCGCCGGCCAATTCGGCAAGCCGGTCCGTCGCATAGCCCGCGACGGTTTTCTTGGCCTCGTCCGCATCCAGTTTCTTGCTCTTGCGCAGGTCCCGCACCAGGATGGCGCGCCTGATCCGGTTGACCAGGCTATCCTTGCCGAACACCAGCGACTGCATCGTCAGATGCAGCTGTGTCATGATGTTGAGGGTGTCGAGAGTGCCTTCCGGGTGTACCGGCAGCACCATGTACACATGGAAGGGCAAGCCATCGTTGATGGCGCGTTCGATGCGCTGGGACAATGCCAGTCCGATCGGATTCAGAATGCCCGGCTCCTCCTTGCCCATCATGCGGGTCGAGGTGATATCGGCGTAGTTGCTCATCACATTGAACAGATCGGCCATGAAATCGCTGCCGCCGCCGGCAATGTCGGCCTTGACATCGTCGATCTGCGACCAGACCAGCTTGTCGATCATCTGTGCCGGCGGCACGCCATAGACGCCGAGCTGCTTCGCATACTTTTCATAGGCCGGCGACTTGCTGATGTCGAGCAGGGCCGCCATCGGACCGGACAGCGGCCTGGTCTTGCTTTCATCGCTGCCATATTCAGACTGGAAAAACTGGCCCTCGATATACATGAATTTCTGCGCGCCGTTAATCGCCGTCAACATCGCCTTCAGACAATTGTTCTGCGGCCATGCCGGCCTGGCCGCCGGCTGCCCCTTGCGCGCATGCGCCGCCATTTCGTCTTTGAGCAAGGTCATCGGCGCGCTGCGCAGCACTTGCACCCAGGCGTCGCCCGGCTGCGCATGCGTATTCGGCGGCGCGGCGGCGATGCGCTGCAAGACCAGCCTGGGCGTGCCGGACATGCCCAGCGCCTGGAACATCTTGACCAGCGCCGGCGGCACGCTGGCCTGGTACGATTTTTCATAGCGCTGGGCAATGCCATTCCAGCGCTCGATGAAATTGCGGCTCAAGTCGCTGACCGAGGGCCCGACGATCGCCGCATGCACATCGTGCCACGGCATGCGCGGCTGCGTCGCGGCGAAGGTCTTGGCCCCGGTCGGCATGATCTTGCGCAGTTTTTTCAGGTTTTCATAGCGCGTGGGGCGCGCGTCGGCCAGGGTCGACAGATAAGTGAGGACGCCGATCACGAACGTTTCGATCAGCCTGGCCGTGCCGCTGCGCAATTCGGGCGGCAGCTTGTTCAGCGAGCCCGCGTTCAGCCACGACATCAGCGCCGTGCCGCCGTCGATCACATGCGCGCTGCCCGTGGTGCGCACGCCATCGACCTTGTCGCGCAAGCCCTTGTCGAGCTGGCCGTAAGCCCAGCGCGACATATCCTGCGCGACGTCGATCGGTATGTCCTGCAGCTTGCCGATAAAATCGGGCATCAGGTCGATCGCCTTCCATTTCGCGGAAAGATTCTTCGATACCCGGGCGATGCCATCCTTGGCGCCCTGCACCACGTCGAGCGCGACGGCGATCGGCGCGGCCGTGGCCGAGGTGGCAAACGCGGCCGCGCCACCGACTTTTCCGCCGATGCAGCCGGCCAGCAGTTCCGCGCGCGTCAGGTACGCCGTTTGCGCTTCATTGCTCATGGGCTCGATGGCCGGGATGCAGGTGTTGTAGACCTCATTGCCCTTGCGCGTGCCGTGGCTGAGGGCGAACTTGCCATTGTCGCGCCGGCCATAGGCAAGGTCGATGCCGCCGACAAACGCGCGTTCATCGTCGATCACAACCAGTTTCTGGTGATGCGAAAAGCCGATGCCCAGCATCCCTTCCATGTCGCTCTGGGCGATCGCCGGCAAGGCGAATGCCTTGGCGGGGCCGCCGACGCCGGCATTGAGCTGGAAGATGGCCAGCACGGTTTCGAAGTCGCCCGTGTCGACCCCGACCTTGGGCGAAAGCCACGGCATGACATACACTGTCGGCGCGGCGGGGCTACTGATGGCCGTTTCCAGGCATTCGAACAGGGTCTTGCTCGCCGTCAGTTCCACATCGAAATTTACTTGCCAGCCTGTAATGAAAATCGATTTCTTGGCGCCTTCGATGGCCTTCGCCACGGCCGTGAAATACTCTTCGCCAGTCACATAGAACTCAACGCGGTTGCCCTTTTGCTGTTCGGAAAAGATACTGCCCCACTTTTGCTTGGGAAAATTGGGCAGCTCCTCGCCATCGTGCACGAAACAGCCGGGCGCCGAGGTTGCCGGCGCGCTCGGCGTACCGTCCTTGGCCGTCAGTTGGGAGATATTTTTATGTGTCATGACGCATGTCGCTGTCGATCGCCGAGGTGGCGTGCCGGGAATGAAATCGTCACCATCAGACTTTCACCTTCGGCAAGATGTTTTTCAGGGTAAGCGAGGCCAGCGCTTCTTTCGCATAGCGCGCCTGCGGCGCCGCGGCCGCCTCGAAGATGGTGCCGTAGCGCCCGGCGCTGAAGTCCGCCGCCTGCATCGCATGGAACAGCTTTTCCTTGTCGGTCCAGTCGGGCGATTCGGTTTCCACGTTCAGCCGCACGCTGTGGCCCGGATACACGATCCACGTATGGTCCGGATTGCTCGCATAGACGGCGGCGAGCTTTTTTTCCTCTTCATCGCTGAGCTTGATGTTGCCGGATGCATCGGTCTTGCCCTGCGCGACGAGCTTGTCGCCGTCGATGAAATCCATGCCGTCGGGCTGCGCGCCATGGGTGATCTTCCACGGCGTGTGCGCCAGCGCATGGCCTTTCAGCCCTGGCGTGTCGGCCAGGCGCAGCATGAATTTCAAGGGCCGCAACGCCAGCTCGGAACGGGGCAAGCGCGGCAAGGGATAGCCGAGCCCTTGCGGCCCAAGAAAACTTTTCTTGCCCGCAAACACGGTCATCTTGCCCGGGCACTGGATCGTGATATTGCCGCCCTCGATGGTGATGTTGGCCCCGCCCGCCGTCGACAGGCGGATGCTTTTCGCCGCCGCCCAATCGATGTGCGCGTTGGCACTGACGACGTTGACCTCTTCGCGCGCCTGCACCTTGATCTCGTCGGACTGGGCCTGTACCTCGATCGGCTGGCTGGCCGCCACCAGCTGCATGCCCAGCTCGCCCTCGCCCGGCTTGACCACGCCGCCCAGCAAGCCGATCGCCTGGCCCGTGTGCAATCGCCATGTGCCGCCGCTGGTGAACTGCGTGTCGAGCCCGCTCATCAGGGATACCGTTTCGCCGTTGGCCAGCTGGATATCCTGGCCGGCCACCACGCCCAGCCCCGCCTTGGCCGCCACGGCGAGGATGGCGTCGCTGCTGTGCGGCAGCTTGTCGTCGGCCGGCGCAGTGGGCTTGCCGGCCGCGTCGCTTCGGGCGGCGGCCACGCTCTCGCGGCTCAGCATGCCCGAGGCGCTGGCGAGAAAAGCAGGCAACGGCGCGGCCTTGGCGTCGAGCGCACTGCTGCCCGGCGCCGTCGCCCCCAGGTGCGCCGCATAGGCGACGCCCTGGTGCGTGACGGCCGCCTGGCTGAAGGTCTCGCCCAGCTTGGCCGCCTGCTTGAGCAGCGCCATGCCGGGCGCATTGTCGCCGGCCGGGTCGCGCGCGCCAGCATTGTGATTGATGACATAACTCGACACCAGCAGGCCGGCACCCGCCCGCACGGCGCCATACGCGTCGGTGCGCAACTCGGCGCCGGCGCCGCGCAGGCTGCCCCGGTAGTTGTCGGCGCCGTGGATCAGGTGGCCCAGGCTCAGTTCGCTAGCCGCGTGGCTGCTTTTCAGCTGGATGCGGCCCTGCTGGTCGGTGTCGTCGAACAGCAGCTGGTTGTAGCCGGCCGCGCTGCCCGCCTTGCCGAATTCCTTGCTGCGGATGCCCCACTGCGCCGCGCCATTGCGGTGCGCCGCGCTGGCGCCCGCGGCGCCATGCCACAGCGGACTGTTGCCGCCCGCCACATTGCCCTGGCCCGCGATGGCGTGGTCGTGCGCCGGCTGGAACACGCCGGCGTCGCTCTGATCGCGCGCCATGCCGCCCGGCGTGGGTACGGTGCCGCCCTCGCCCTGGCCGTTGTACAGCGCGCCAATAATGACGGGCCGGTCGATATCGTTTTCCAGGAACTGCACCAACACTTCCTGGCCGATGCGCGGCAGGAACTGGCTGCCCATGCCGCCGCCGGCGGCGCGCTGCGCCACGCGCACCCAGCAGGTCGCGCCCGTCTCCCGCTGCCAGTGAAAGCGGATGCGCACCCGGCCCAGCTTGTCGCAGTAAATCTCATCGGCGCCGCTGGCCGCGTCATGGCCGTCGGCGCCGACGACGATGGCGCTCTGGCTGCCCGGCGCGGTCGGCGTGGCATGCTGACGCGCCTCGCCGTCATCGTGCGCCGGACGCCACGGCGTTGCCGCGGCAAGCATATCGATGCAGTTGGCGTAGCCGCTGGCTTGCGCCTGGGCGATCGCGGCGGCGACATCGGGAAACCCTGCGCCCCACTGCGCCACTGTTTCTTCCAGCAATTCCGGTATCGGGCCGAACAGTTCCGCCAGTCCTTCCAGCGCCGGCAGCGGCAGGTTGTTGACGCCGATGCTGGCCACGCGCAGCACGACATACTCGGGCGCGGCCCCGTCGGCTGGCTGCAATGGTCCCTGCGTCAGGCTAAAGCGCGTGCCGGCGCGCAGGGTACGCACGGTCGAGCGTGCCTGCCACAGCTGGGCGCGCGCTTCGTGGGCCTGCATCTGCAAGCGGGCGTAGCGCTGCGCCTGGGCGCCATTCGCATACCAGTACTGGCCCGGTGTGTCGTAGCTTTCCAGCAGCGGCGCGTTCTTGCCGCCAAGCACCCTATTCGTCGGCACGCTGGCGGCGACCGCCTTTTTCGCCTTGTAATCGTAGCTGAGCACGCTACTCAGCCCGACGTGCAGGCTGCGCCGCGCGCGCAAGGCTTGCACGCTGTCGCCCGGCTCGCCGACGCGCGCGCCATGAAAGCGCAAGCCGCCGCCTTGCGCGCTGCTGGCGTCCTCGGGCGTGGCGCAAGCCTGGCTGCTATCGGCAAAGACGAGCAAAGTCTGACCGTCAAACCGCCAGGCCAGCCCCTCTTCCGTCAGCAGCCGGCGCACGAAATCGAAATCCGACTCGCGGTACTGGCAGCAATAGCTGCGTTCGCCCGCTTCCTGCATGAACGACGCGACCTCGTCGCTCCAGCGCCACAGCGCCGCCGGGGCATAAGACTGGAACACGGACTCGACGATCTCGATCACGGTCTTGTCTTGCCAGACGCGGCTGTTACGCACCTGGCCCAGCCGCCACAGCCAAGGCGTCAGGCGCAGCCGGTAGCGCGCCAGTCCGCCATTGCTGCCCAGCATGGCGGCGGCGCTGATGTAGCCGGAAAAGGACGTGCGCGTGCCGTCGGCCAGGCTGACCTGCAGGCTGGCAGGCTGGCCCAGCAGGGACGCCAGCGGCACATGGGCGCTGGTGGACAAGGCGATGATGTCGCGCGCGCCGACTTCCTGCAGCCGCTCGTCGCTGGCGAACGCTTCCACCAGCAGGGGCGCAGTCTCTTGCGCGCTGTCGTCTTCAAACTTGAGCTCGTACAAGCGCGTGATGCTGGAGAACGCGCCCAGCGCGGCGCCCACCTGGTCCAGCAGCGCTGCGCTCATCGCGCGCCTTTCGCCGCAACCCTGGCCGCCTTGCACAGGGGCTTGTCGACGCGGCCGGCGCAGGTTCTCTGGCGGCAGCTATCGGCCGCCGCCGGTTTCAATTTGCTGCATTGTTGTAACTGGGTTTGCAGGCTGGGCGGTGCTTTCCTGGGCGGCGTGCCCGCCTGGGCATGCGATACCAGCGCGGCCAGCAGGGCCACGTCGCTCTCCTGTTCCGGCGTGGCGGCGGGCTTGGCCGGATCAGCCGGCTTGAGCGTTTTGGCGGGCGGTTTTTTCTGCGGTGCGCGCGCCGGCCTGGGCGTGCTCTTCTGCGGGCTTTCCAGCGCCTTGCTCAGCACATCCCTGGGGCCCGGCACGGGCGCAGGGACTGGCATGCCTGCGCCCAGCATTTCGCTCAAGCTCTGCTGCGGCAGTGCCTGCTGCTCCTCCTCGCGTATGCTGGCCGCGGCGGCGGCGGGTGCGGCGGCCACCGCCGGTGCGTCCGGCACTGGCGCCGTGCTGGCCAGCGCCGGTTCGGCCTGCGCCGCCGTGTCGCGCTGCCCCAGCCAGGCGCCGGTGGCCAGCAACAGCAAGGCGCCGGCCACCATGCCGCCCCAGACGGTCCAGCGGCCGGTGCGACGGCCGCCATGCGGCACGGGCGCGGGCCGACGGCCACCTTCGAGATGGTTCAGGATACGGCTACGGTCGGCCTCGGCCTGCTGCGCGGGCGTCAATAAGCTGGGCCGTGTCGATGGCCTTGGGCTGTCGTCATTGCTTCGCAAAATTTTAACTCCTGTCAATATTTACAATACCTTACGACAATAAAAAAAAGCGTGACGCATGTTAGGAAATCAACAGTACCGACCCGGCGCACAATTGAAACATAGCCCCTGTACTTAGCAAGTTAGTAAGATATACTCCGAGGCAATATTAGCGCAAACGCTGGCACCGCGGCATTCCACTGCCCATGCATGGCGCCTTTTTTCGAACGGAGCGGGCGTGTTTTTACTGGCGGTGGCACTCTATTTTTTACTCGCATGCCTGATCAGCTGGCTGGCGCTGTTTCCATCCGGTCGCGAACTGGTGCTGCGGGCGCTTGCGACGGCTGAACAAGGCCTGGCGGCGCGGCGCGATCGGCTGGCCCGGCGCACGAACGCCGGCCTCGACACCTTGCGCCGTGGCGGCGCCAGCACCTTGCTCGGCAGCGCTGCATTCGTGCGCCGCCATTACCTGCTGTTCCTGGGCGGCGCGGCGGTGGTCTGCCTGCCGCCGGCAATCGCCTTGCTTGCAGGCAGCAAGAACATGCTGGGCGGCTACGAGGTCTCGACGCGCGAAATGAATACGCAGGTGTCGGCACTGCTGCAAGGCGAACAGCTGGTGCCGCCGGTAGACCTGCCGCCGCTGGTGTTCGCCACCGAGGAAGTGCAGCAGGTGCGGCCGATGCTGGTATCGGCCAGCCGCAACTGGACGCTGCTCAATGCCGAATACGCGCAAAGGCTGTTGCTGGTGTTCAAGATCATGAAGGAAAAACATGGCTACGACATGGCCATCCTGGAAGGCTACCGCAGCCCGGAGCGGCAAAACATGCTGGCCGGCATGGGCAGCAATGTCACCAATGCGGCCGCGTTCCAGAGCTGGCATCAGTATGGCCTGGCCGCCGATTGCGCATTTTTACGCGACGGCAAACTGGTGATCTCGGAAAAAGATCCCTGGGCCATGCGCGGCTACCAGCTGTATGGCGAAGTGGCCGAATCGGTCGGCATGACCTGGGGCGGCCGCTGGAAAATGATGGATTTCGGCCACACCGAACTGCGCATGCCGGGTGTCATGAAAAAACAACGATGACTGGAAGGAGCACATATGGCTGGTCCCGTAATCAGATTGGGCGATAAAACATCGCATGGCGGCAGCGTCCTGGAGGCCTCGGCGATGTCGGACAGCGGCGGCATCGGCATCGCGCGCGTGGGCGACAAAGTCTCGTGCCCGCTGCCAGGCCATGGCACCTGCCCCATCGTCAGCGGCGACGCCAGCTGGATCGTCGACGGCAAGCCGGTAGCCCGCCACGGCGACAAGACCAGCTGCGGCGCGATGCTGATCGCCAGCCAGCAAGCCACCACGGATCAGCTATGACGTCCCGCCGCCACTGCAAGGGAGCGCGCTGATGCGCCCGTGGCTGCGGCGCAGCCTGCTGATACTGGCCGTGTTCGCCTTATGCTGGGGCGGCGCAATCTGGTACTGGCGCACCAGCACGCGCATGCCGTCGACGGCCGACCTGGCCGGCACCATGCTGGCGTTGCCGCTGGTGCTGCTCATAAGCTGGTGGCTGGGCAAGAAACTGCTGCTCAGGCTGGCCACGCCGGCAGCGGCGCCGGCCGATGCCGCCGATGGCGGCGTCCACGCGGCCGCTAATGAAGCTGCGCCGCGCGCGCCGCTGCACCTGGCCGGCGCCGCGCTGCGCATGCCCGGTGGCGACTCGGCGTCGGAACTGGCGGCCGCGCTGCTGGACAAGCAGCAGCGCCCCGAACTCGATCCGGAACTGACCGACGCGCAGGGCTACCCCGTGATGAGCGCCCGCGTGGCCGACCTCGATGAACACGGCCAGAAGGAACTGCTGGACGACTGGCTGCGGACCCGGCCGGCTGATACGGCGCAGGATGGCGCGCCGCATTTCGAGGCCGAACACTTGCGCGCACTGGCGCTGGGCGCCGGCGTATTGAACGAACTGATGCAGGAAGCGGCGATGCACACGGCGCTCGACGGCTACAAGCCGGCGCAAACGGGCGCGCGCGCCGCGCTGCCGACCCTGCAACTGCATCTGCTGTTGCCGTCCGATTGGGACAAGCCGCAGCGCGACACGGGCGCCGCCTGGCTGCACGCGCAGGCGGAACAGCAAGGCTGGCCGTCCGACAAGCTCAGTACACACCTGGCCGGCGACAGCGGTCCGCTGGCGCTGATCGAACAGCTGGCCGCGCAGGCGGCCTTGCAAGAACTGCCTTGCCTGGCCATCGTGCTGGCTTGCGCTTCCCATATCGGCGAGCTGACCGTGCATGACTGGACCGCGCGCGAGCTGCTGTTCAATATCAGCCAGCCGGGCGGGCAGATTCCCGGCGAAGGCGCGGCCGGCCTGTTGCTGGCCGACGCGGCCCAGGCGGCGGCGCTGCAGGTGGACACGCCGGTACTGCTGCACCAGGCCAGCATGGCCGTGCGCGGCCGGTCGGCGGACAGCCGCGGCCATGGCGATGCCAGCTTGCTGGCCGAGCTGGGCGGCAAGGCGATGGCGGCGGCGTCTGTCGCCCCGGCCACGATCACCCGGCTCTACGCCGATGCCGACCAGCGCTCGAGCCGCATGATCGAATTGATGAACAATGCCGGCACGCTGCTGCCCGATATCGATCTCAGCAACGACGTACTCAGCGTGGCGGCGGCGTGCGGCCAGAGTGGCCATGTAGCCACCCTCGCGGCGCTGGTGCTGGCGCGGCACGAGGCGGCCGAGAATGCCAGCCAGGTGCTCTGCCTGAGCAACCTCGACGCCTTCCACCGGGCCGCCGTGATGGTGGGCCCGGAAGCCCTTGCCCTTGAATCCCTCGCCGCGACATGACTCCTTCCTCCACCATGCCTATCAACCTCTCGCCCCTCATACTATGATGCAACGATTCTGGCATTCCATTACTACCCGTTTCAGCCTGTTCGCCATCGGCTTCGTGGCGCTGGCCGCGCTGCTGGTCAGTTGCGCCGTCATCTTTGAATGGCCGCCGGTATGGATCGTGCCGCCGCTGGCGCTGGTCCTGCTGGTCGCCAGCGCGGTATGGTGGCTGCAGCGCAGGCGCCGCCAGCGCGACGCCGCCAGCTTCGGCGGCATGCTGGAACAGCAGACGGCCGGCGCGGTACCCAAGGCGGGGCCCACGCAGCGCGAGGAAACCGAAGCCATCCGCAAACGCATGCTCGAGGCGATCGGCACCATCAAGACGTCCAAACTGGGCCAGCTATCGGGCGACGCGGCCCTGTATGAATTACCCTGGTATATGATCATCGGCAATCCGGCAGCCGGCAAAAGCACGGCGATCGCCAATTCCGGCTTGCAGTTTCCTTTTGCCGACAGCAAGATCGTGCAAGGCATCGGCGGCACCCGCAATTGCGACTGGTTCTTCACCACCGACGGCATCCTGCTCGACACGGCGGGCCGCTATTCGGTCAACGACGAAGACCGCGCCGAATGGTTCGGCTTTCTGTCGCTGCTGAAAAAACACCGCAAGCGCGCGCCGATCAACGGCATCATCATCGCCGTCAGCATTGCCGAACTGACCGGCAGCCGGCCCGAATTCGCCATCAACCTGGCCAAGAACCTGCGCCAGCGGGTACAGGAACTGACGGAAAAACTGGAAGTGCACGCGCCCGTCTACGTGGTGTTCACCAAAGCCGACCTGATTACCGGTTTCAACGAATTTTTCCAGGACACGGAACGCGGCGAACGCGACCGGGTATGGGGCGCCACCCTGCCCTACAGCCAGACCAGTTCCAGGCAAGACGTGCTGGAGCAGTTCGACCAGCGTTTCGACGAGCTGTATGACGGCTTGAAAGAGCTGAGCCTGGCCAGCATGGCGCTGCAGCAGAACGAACGCATGCCGCCGGGCGTATTCACCTTTCCGCTCGAATTCAGCGCGATCAAGGGTGCGCTGCGGGCCTTCATCGCCACCCTGTTCGAGGAAAACCCGTTCCAGTTCAAGCCCGTCATGCGCGGCTTTTATTTTACCAGCGCGCTGCAGGAAGGCGTGTCCGTATCGGCCTCGTCGGAACGCGTGGCGCAGCGCTTCGACTTGAAACTGCAGCCGCAGCAACACAACGCGGTGCAGGACCAGCATGGCTATTTCCTGCTCAATCTGTTCCGCAAGGTGATCTTCGCCGACAAGGAACTCGTCGCCCAGTACGCCAGTCCAGCCAAGACCCGCGTGCGCTACGCCACCTTCTTTGCCGCCACCGCGCTGGTGGGCCTGGCGCTGGCCGGCTGGAGCTGGTCCTACATGGCCAACCGCCAGCTGGTGGCCAATGTACAGGCCGACCTGGACCAGGCGATCAAGGTGCAGGACAAGCGGCTCGACCTGCAATCGCGCTTCGAAGCACTGGAAATCCTGCAGGACCGGATCGAGCAGCTCGATTCCTACCGCAACAGCCGGCCCCTCTCGCTGGGCCTGGGGCTGTATCAGGGGGATCTGCTGGAGCGCAAACTGCGCGAGGAGTATTTCTCGGGCGTGCGTGAAGTGATGCTCAGCCCGGTCGCGCAATCGCTGGAAGCCTTCCTGGCCGAAGTCAACGCCGGCGCCAGCCGCTTGCAGCCGATGGCCAGCACGCCGCAGTCGGGCGCGGTATCGGCCGGCGCGGCAGCCACCCTGCCCGCGCCGGCCGGCACCCTGGCCACGCCCGTGGCCGCCACGCCGACGCCGGCCCTGGCCAGCGCCCCTGCCGCCGCGCCGCCCGCCACGGCCGCCGCCGTCAACCTGGGCGCGCAGCAGTTCAAGGATGCCTCGCCGGCGAATGTGGAAGATGCGTATAACGCGCTGAAAACCTATTTGATGCTGAGCGACAAGTCGCGCGCCGAAGCGAGCCACTTGAATGACCAGCTGACCCGTTTCTGGCGTGTCTGGCTCGACAGCAACCGCGGCAGCATGCCGCGCGAGCAGATGATACGCAGCGCCGAACGCATGATTTCGTTTTATCTGACCCAGATCAATGACCCGTCCTGGCCGCAGATCGACAGCAAGCTGGCGCTGGTCGAGCAGTCGCGCGACAGCCTGCGCCGCGTGGTGCGGGGCATGCCGGCGCGCGAGCGCGTGTACGCCGACGTCAAGGCGCGCGCCGCCACACGCTTCGCCTCGATGACGGTGGCGCGCATCGTCGGCGAGCAGGACAAGGAACTGGTGCTGGGCAGCTACGCCATTCCCGGCACCTTCACGCGCGACGCCTGGGAACAATTCATCCAGCAATCCTTCCAGGAAGCAGCCAACCGCGAACTGCAAAGCGCCGACTGGGTGCTGAAAACCGCCTCGAAGGACGACCTGACTCTCGAAGGCAGCCCCGAGCAGATCCAGAAAGCGCTGGTCGAACTGTACAAGACGGACTACGCCAGGGAATGGCAGAAATTCATCCAGGGCGTCAGCATCCGCGAGTTGAACGGCTTCGACAACGCGGCGGCGGCCATGAACCGGCTCGGCGATCCGCAAACCTCGCCGATCAACAAACTGATCGAAACGGTGTACAAGGAAACCTCATGGGACAACCCGTCACTGCTGGGCCAGGGCTTGCAGCGTGCCCAGCGCGGCATGATGGGCTGGTTCAAGGAAACCATCCTGCGCCAGAAACCCTCGGGCATCACCGTCAACGTCAGCACGGGCGCGCCCGCCGCCGGCGCCTTGCCGATGGGGCCGGTGGGCCGCGAGTTTTCCGGCGTGGCCCGCCTCGTGGTTACCAAGGACAAGGACGCTTCGCTGATGCGCGGCTACATGGAAGCGCTATCGAAGCTGCGCGCCCGCTTCAACCAGATCAAGAACCAGGGCGATACGGGTCCCGGCGCCAAGCAGTTCATGCAGCAGACGCTGGACGGCACCGGCTCCGAACTGGCCGATGCGCTCAAATACGTGGATGAACAGATGCTCACCGGCATGACCGATGCGCAAAAGCAGGCGATCCGGCCGCTGCTGGTGCGCCCGCTGATGCAGACGTTTGCCGTCATCATCAAGCCGACCGAGACGGAAATCAACAAGGTCTGGCTGGCGCAGGTGCTCGAACCGTTCCAGAAAACCCTGGCGCCCAAATATCCGTTCTCGCCCGCCTCCGGTAGCGAGGCCAGCAATGCCGACATCGGCCAGGTGTTCGGACCGGAAGGCAGCATCGCCAAGTTCTTCAATACCACCATCGGCCCGCTGGTGGTGCGCCGTGGCGACTCACTCAGCGCCAAGACCTGGGCCAACATGGGCATCGGCCTGGCGCCGTCCGTCGTGGCCAGCTTCCCCGGCTGGATCGCTCCGCTCAGCGCCAACGGCGTGGCCACGGCGGCCGGCGCCGGCGAAGCGCAAACCCGTTTCGACCTGCAGGCGCTGGCCGCCACCGGCGCCACCGAGTACACGATCGAGATCGATGGGCAAGCCCTGCGCTGGCGCGGCCAGCCGCAGCCGTGGATCCATATGGTCTGGCCGAATCCGCAAGGCACGCCCGGCGCGCGCATCAGCGCCATCACGCCGGAAGGCCGCACGATCGTGTTGCTCAACGAACCTGGCCATTTCGGCCTGAAGAAAATGATCGATTCGGCCAAGCGCAAGCGCAAGGATGGCGGCGTGTTCGAACTGAGCTGGGAAAACAGCGGCGTGACCGTCGCGGCCAACCTGAAGATCGTCGCCACGCCGGCGCCGCCCGTCGCGCCAGCCACCGCCTCGGGCGCCGCGGGCTTCCGCGGCCTGAAGCTGCCGGAAATCGTGGCCCAGAGCGTGCCGGCCGTCAATACTCCCGCGCCGGCAGGCGCTGCTGCGGCCAATGCCGCCGTCGCGCCATGAACCGCACCACCGCCACCCCCATCGGCTATTTCGGCAAACTGCCCAGCCGCGGCGACTTCGTCAAGGCCAGCGACAACCCGGCCCTGCTGAAGATCCTCGACGACTGGCTGGCGCAGGCGATGGACCTGCTCAGCGCCGACGCGCGCTGGAAGCTGACCTATGATGCGCTGCCGCCCATGCACTTCGCCTTCATCGGCCCGCGCCGCGGACGCGCCATCGCCGGCCATATCGCCGCCAGCAGCGATGCCTCGTCGCGCCGTTTTCCCTTCCTGATGATGAGCACCATGGAAGTGGACCAGCCGGCCGCGTTTGTCGCCAACAGCCCGCTGGTGCTGTCGCGCCTGTGGAACCGCTTCGAAGCGCTCAGCAACGACATGCGCGGTCCCGATGCGGGCAGCGCGCTGCACGCGGCCAGCCATGCCAGTATCGACCTCGACCTGCGCGCCGCCGCCTATGAGGCCGCCTTCAACGATTTCCTCGACATGCAGACCGTGGGTGAACTCGACGCGCTGCTGGCGCCCACCGGTTTCACGGGCACGGTGCGGCAGGTGCTGCTGGCGCTGGGCCTGCTGCTGCAGCCGGTGATGGCCAGCAGTTCCAGCCGGTTGGAAAAGAGCCTGGAACTGCCGCTGCCGGCCGACCCGCTCTACCGCAACATGGTGGCGGCGTTCTGGATGCACCTGATCACGCCCTTCCTGGCGCGTGCCGACTTCGAGCTGGCGCTGTTCATCACGCGGCTGCGCGGCCGCCAGACGCTGGTGCTGGGATTTTCCGGCGCGTCGGCGCAGACCCTGCATGTACTGATGAACCCGCAGGCGGCACTGGAACACCATATCGCGTTCGACGACCTGGACTGGGTCGAGGAACACGTCGGCAACGACTACGCGATCAAGAAAGTGTCGACCTATCTGGCGCAAGCCAACCTCTCGCTCAAATCGGCGCACGATTCCTTGCGCGCCGCCTTTATCGGAACCTGACCATGCGCGTATCCCGGATCGTTCTCCTCCTCGGCATGGCGCTAGCCGCCCTGTCCGCTTCAGCGCAAGCGCCCATATCGATACCCACGGCCGCCACGCCGCAGCCAGGCCAGGTGCTGGCCAGCGGCACCGTACCCGACGAAACGAGCAAGGCCGCCGTGCTGGCGCGCCTGCGCGAACTGTACGGCGCCGACAAGGTGGTCGACCAGATCGCCGTGGGCCAGGTGGTGTTGCCCGCCAATTGGAATGCGTATGTGCAAAAGCTGCTGTCGCCCAACCTCAAGCAGATCAGCCGCGGCCAGCTGAAGATCGACGGCAGCGTCGTCAGCGTGCGCGGCGAAGTGGCCAACGAGGCGCAGCGGCAAAAGATCGCCAGCGACATCGCCACCAGCCTCAATCCCACCTACACCGTCAACAATGGACTGCGCGTGTCGGCCAGCGAGCAAGGCGTGCTCGACAACACCCTGGCCAACCGCACCATCGAGTTTGAAAGCGGCAAGGCCGCGCTGACGCCGTCTGGCCGCGCCATCCTCGATGAAATGGCGGCCGCCATGCAAAAGCTGGCCGGCCGCAAAGTGGAAATCATCGGCCATACCGACAACCAAGGCTTGCGCGCCAGCAACCAGAGCCTGAGCCAGGCGCGGGCCGAGGCCGTCAAATTCTACCTGTCGTCGAAAGGCATCCACGGCGAACTGCTGACGGCATCGGGCCAGGGCTCCGACCGGCCGATCGCCAGCAATGACACGGCGGACGGGCGCGCCCGCAACCGGCGCATTGAATTTCGCATGGCGCAATAATCATCCATCAGGGGACCACATGTTTTCAGCCGAACAATTATTACTTCCGATCAGCAATGAACAACCGGCAGGCGTGGACCTGGCGTTTTCGCCCGAACTCGACGCTATCACTTTGGCGCGCAAGTTCGACGACCCCACGCTCGACCAAGGTGAATGGGTCGCCGACCTGAAAGAGGCCGACTGGGACTTCGTCGTGCGCAGCTGCGCCGGCCTGCTTGCCGGCAGCAGCAAGGACCTGCGCCTGGCGGTCTGGCTGACCGAAGCGGGCGCCAAGCGCTACCATCTGCGCGGCATGGCCGAAGGCTTGCTGGTGCTGGCCGGGCTGTGCGAAAAATTCTGGGACCGGGGCCTGTTCCCGGATGCGGAAGACGGCGACCAGGAGCAGCGCATCGGCAACCTGAGCTGGATACTCTCGCGTATCCCTGCGCTGCTGCGCGAGGTGCCCGTCACGGGCGGCCCGGGCGGCGCCTTTTCCACCATCGATTTCGAGACCGCGCGGCGCCAGGCCGGCCTGGGCGATTCCGCCAGGCAACATGAGGGCGTCAAGTTATCCGATATGGAAGCGGCGCGGCGCAACAACTCGGCCGCCTTTTGCGCCAGCTTCGCCGTCGACGCGCAAGATTGCCTGGAAGCGCTGCGCAAGCTCGAACGAGTCGTCGACGCCCGGCTGGGGAACGACAGCCCGGCCTTCTCCACGGCGCGCGAAGCCGTCGAAGCGATGCTGCGCATAATGCCTTCCAGCGCCGGCGTGGCACCGGCCGCCGTCCCTGCCACGGCCAGCGGTACGGCCATTGCAGAAAGCACGATGGCGCCGGCCCTGCCAGCGGTCCCGGCCGGCCCGCCCGGCACCGTCACCACGCGCGCACAGGCGATCGAGCAATTGCGCGCCGTGGCGCAGTTCTTCCGCCGCACCGAGCCGCACAGCCCCGTCTCGTATTTTGCCGACAAGGCCGCCAATGCCGCCGACCAGGACTTGCACAGCTGGCTGCGCTCGGTGGTCAAGGACGCCGCTTCGCTGGCGCATATCGAAGAGTTGCTGGGCGTGCAGCCCCCCGAGAACAGCTGAAACCGCTGCTCACACTCTGGCGGCGCGCCTGCCGCCGCCAGAGTGTTCAAGTTTTTGCCTATTTCGCTTTTTCCCGCTCTTCCTCGCGCCAGCGCTTTTCCAGCTGCGCCTTCCACTCGGCCTCTGCATTGGCATATTTCAAGATGACCTTTTTTTCGGCCTGATAATAAAGCCGGGCTTCCTGGCTGGCTTGCTGCATGGCGTTTTTTGCGGTCTTGACTGCGCGGTCCATTTTTTTTTCCGCCTCGACCCCGGCATCATGCATGCCGTGACCGGCGCGGGTGGCGCCATCGACGATCATCTTGCTCGTTTCCCTGTACGTCTCCACCGCCTGCCGCTCCAGCCGTTTTTCAGCCTCGGCCACCGCCTTCGCGGTCGCGGCAACCTTTCTGCGCGCTGCCCGGTAAGTGCTGACAGTATAGCCATACAACTTCTGGAAGTAGGTCACGGCCGCGTCGCCTGCTGCCTTGACGGCCTTCAAAGATTCATTGGCGATATTCGACATATTCGAATAATCATCGCTTTGCACGAAAACGTTGCGGAAGCGGCCATAGCCGCCGGTCAGCCATACCGGCTCGTGCTTGCCGAGGATGCGAAAGCCGGCGCGCGAATCGTGCACATAATCTTCAAACAGCGTGACGCAGGCAACCGGCGGCTGCGCGCCTTCCGTCATGATTTTCAAAAACCGCTCTTCCCAGTCGCTTAAGGGGTCTTTTCCGTCTTCGACAAACAGCATGCCAGCCGGGCTGACGCGATTCAAGACAGTCTTGGCACGTTCATTGAGCCACCCCGCCACGGTTGCGTTGGCCTTCTTTCGTTCGCGCCAGGAGCGCAGATAAATCCCCAGATCGGTATCGGCCTCCAGCAAGTCTTTCTGGCCCGGCTGGTCCGACTCCCTGAAAAAGCGCTTGTTCTTCAACTGCGCTTTTCCCTGCGCGTGCAACATGCCGCGCCAGCGCAGATATTGTTTTGTATGCGCCTCAGTAAAGGTCTTCACGTCCGCGCCCTTGATGCCGTTATGCGTCAGCCAGTTGTTGTAGGAGGCGATCAGTCTTGGGTCGGTGGAGAATGCATCCTGAATTCTCTTAAAACCTTTTTGTTTTATTTCGTTGATCGTTAACAATGGAACTCCCGCTTTCAGAGCTGCAAAATGCATGTCAATCAACGGAATCTGCGACAGATGTGGGGAAGCTCCCCAGGCCGGCATTGATCTGCCCTGCTCGCCTGGATAGTAGCCTCCGCCTACATCGGAGTGCATACCAGGATATCCTACATTGCCTCTACCAGTTGCCGATTCGAGAGGAAAGCTCGCGCGCTGCTCGTGCAAAGCGATAAAATGAGCGCACTCCTCCACGACAGGATGGATACTCTGTGTTCCATTCCCCCATGCCATGTGACCAAAAGTGACTGGCGTTACATCACCCACCCCGACTGCGGCAACGGTATCGAAAATCCCCAGAAAACCTATCCGAATCGGCACGCCTGCAAGCTCAAATGCACCAGTTTCCCGTTCAAATATCTGATGTAACCAATGAGCACTCGCACGTGCCTCCGCCGCACCACGGGAAAAACCAAAGATCGAAACGTTAATTTGTTTTAATTTACGTGGATGATTTTTTACAACCTTCGCGAGTTTTTCTTCGAGGGCTGTCAACATTGTCCAACGCTTAACATTTTCCCGCCCAAGAAGCATCTGGGAGCTCATCAAATTTACCAATATTTTCTGCGCCTTCGCTTCAAACAGAAAGGTACCGGTCAAATATTGATGCACTGCGTTAATCAGGGAAGTTATACCCCAATTAATGCGGTCAGCGCCCATATAACCAAAACCCCCGCCTGCATTATCAGTCAAAATATTGATCATATCGCCAATTTTCTCGAATGGGGTACCCACACCTGGTATGTAAACACGAAAAAAACCATTCTCAGGTTCATCCAGATGCGAATCCCATAATCTTGCCACATTACTATGCTTATTTCTTTCCCGCTGATTTAATTTTTTCGGATTTACTATTGGGTCTATTTGTTTCCAATCTTGATTATTGCCACTACCATCATAAAATACGCCAATATAAATTTGACCTTGACACTCTGTTTTATGGGGCGACCTTACACAAGCCATTGCTTTCGCACGTTGCGACGATTCTTTCCCGCTCAACCTCCGTCGACCGTCAATCGGAGTCTTACGTCCTGTATATATTATAGACATAATCCATCAATCCCTGTCAATTTTTCAATTTTCATTCCCAAATTATTTTCAAAGGGACGCCTGGTCGCAGTTCTGCTTCCTTTCCAGAAAGTGGATATTTCCGATGCCCCAACAGATATTTAGTTACGAATACTTTATAGCTTCCATTATGAAGAAAATGAACAACAAGCATGCCAACATCGTCGGGCGAATACTTTGGTACAGATACAATTTTCTCCTCCCTTATATCTTTTCCAGCTTTCACGCCATTCATTACAATAGATACCTTCATCCCTGGCTGCCATATATCAGGTATGGAAAGACAACAAGTTTGACCGCCACCGCCATTCCCAGGCGCCAGAAAGCCAACCTCAACCGAAGAGCTGTCAGCAAGCTTTACTTCATAGCTTCCAATGCCATTTTCGGTATGATTATAGGCAGTTACATTTACACTAATTTTCATTAACTCCTTACTGCATGCAATGTTTAAAATTGAAAAAAAAATACATATCACATAGAAAAATAAATTTTTTTTCGATATTATTTTCATAATTACCTCAAGAAAAATAAAAATAAGAAACTACGCAATTGAAAATTTATGAAAAACAAATAGTTTTTCAGTCATAAATAATCTCACAAATATATTAAAGCTATGCTATCCATGCAACCTATAAATTACAGCACTTCAAATATACGGCTTTCCCTATTCAAGTCGACCTGCTATTTTTTAGTGTATACGGAGCTTAAAATTTACTTATATCTAAAAATTATTCCCATATTATTTCAAGTGGAACGCCAAGCCGTCGCTCCGCCTGCTTGCCAGAAAGCGGATATTTTCGATGTCCCAGCAAATATTTTGTTACAAATACCTTATAACTTCCATCGTAAAGAAAATGGACGACAAACCTGCCGGCATCGGAAGAATTGTAACGAGGTATAGAAACCGTCTTCTCCACTCGGATCCCCTTACCATTTTTTACCGTATCCATGACAATAGTCGCTTTCATTCCGGGCCTCCATGTCGCAGGTATCGAAAGACAGCAAGTTTTCCCGCCCCCACCTTCACCTGGGTCCAAGTAGCCAGCTTCGGCTGAAGATCCATCATCAAGTGTCACGATATAGCTTCCAACACCATGTTCGGTGTGGTTATACGCAGTCATATTCACGACAATCTTCATTGGTTCCTTGCTACAAGCAATATTTGAAAATGATAGAAAAATACATAAAAAAAACACAACCCAATTTCTTTCCAAATAAATTCATCATTGCCTTTCAGGAATTTAAATAAATACCGCAAAGAACACTTACATAAAAATTTTTACTCCCATATTATTTCCAGCGGGACTCCCGGCTCCAGTTCTGCTTCCTTACCAGAAAGCGGATACTTTCGATGTCCGAGCAGGTATCTGGTAACAAACACTTTGTAACTACCATCGTGAAGAAAATGAACGACAAACATGCTGGCATCGGCACGAGAATACTGCGGCACCAACACTGTTTTTTCTACGCGGATAGCCTTCCCATTTTTTACTGTATCCATGACTATCGTTGCCTTCATGCTTGGTTTCCATACTGCCGGTATTGAGAGACAGCAAGTTTGCCCCCCACCCCCTTGTCCAGGGTCGAGGTAGCCAGCCTCTGCTGAAGAGCCATCTTCAAGTGTCACAATATAGCTTCCAACCCCGTGTTCAGTGTGGTTATAAGCAGTCAGACTCACGCTGATTTTCATTGATTCCTTGCTACAGGCCACATTTGAAAACAATAGAAAAACACATGAAAATAGGCAAGCAAATCGCTTTCCCAATAAATTCATTATAGCCCTCCCTGAATTGAAAATAAATTATCATAAGAACATTCACGTAAAAAATTTACTCCCATATTATTTCCAGTGGAACACCCGACTCCAGTTCTGCTTCCTTGCCAGAAAGCGGATATTTTCGATGTCCCAGCAAATATTTTGTTACAAATACCTTATAACTTCCATCGTAAAGAAAATGGACGACAAACCTGCCGGCATCGGAAGAATTGTAACGAGGTATAGGAACCGTCTTCTCCACTCTGATCCCCTTACCATTTTTTACCGTATCCATGACAATAGTCGCTTTCATTCCGAGCTTCCATGTCGCTGGTATCGAGAGACAGCAAGTTTTCCCGCCCCCACCTTCCCCTGGACCCAAGTAGCCAGCTTCGGCTGAAGATCCATCATCAAGTGTCACGATATAGCTTCCAACACCATGTTCGGTGTGGTTATACGCTGTCATATTCACGACAATCTTCACTGGTTCCTTGCTACAAGCAATATTTGAAAATGATAGAAAAATACATAAAAAAACACAACCCAATTTCTTTCCAAATAAATTCATCGCGGCCTTCCATTAATTGGAAATATTCATTCGAAAAGAATATTCACATAAAAATTTTTACTCCCATATTATTTTAAGGGGCACGCCTGGGTGCAATTCAGCTTCTTTTCCAGAGAGCGGATATTTTCGATGTCCGAGCAGGTATCTGGTTACAAAAACCTTGTAGCTACCATCGTAAAGAAAATGCACGACAAACATGCTGGCATCGGCGCGAGCATACTGCGGCACCGGCACCGTTTTTTCTACGCGAATAGCCTTTCCATTTTTTATCGTATCCATGATTATGGTTGCCTTCATACCCGGCTTCCATACGGACGGTATTGAAAGACAGCAAGTTTGCCCGCCGCCGCCTTGTCCAGGGTCGAGGTAGCCAGCCTCGACTGAATATCCATCATCGAGTGTCACGATATAGCTTCCAACACCATGTTCGGTATGGTTATACGCGGTAAGACTCACAGCGGTTTTCATTGACTCTTTATTACAAGCCACAATTGAGGATAAAATAAAAATAGAAAAAATAGCACAACTTAATCGCTTTTTAAATTGATCTATAAAAATAATTTACAATAAAAGCCAAAGTAAATCTAATCAACTGCATTCATTAAAAGCTACTTCCATATTATTTCAAGCGGCACTCCTGGTTGCAATTCAGCTTCTTTTCCAGAGAGTGGATATTTTTGATGCCCAAGTGAATATTTAGTTACAAATACTTTGTATCGTCCATCATGTAGGAAATGAACGACAAATCTACCAGCATCAGAGGCTACATAAGGTGGCACCGGCACTACTTTCTCCACTCTGACATCTTTTCCGTCTTTTATAGTGTCCATGATAACGGTGACTTCCATCCCCTTTTTCCATACAGCAGGGATCGAAAGACAACAAGTTTCACCTCCCCCTCCCTGACCTGGAGCAAGAAATCCAGCCTCAGTCCAGGAACCGTCCGCAAGTTTTACAATATAGCTACCAACTCCATGTTCGGTATGATTGTAGGCGGTGAGATTCACGCTAATTTTCATATCTTCCTTGCCACATGCCGTATTTGAAAATGCCATCAAAATACATAAAAATACATTGAGAAAATTTTTCGGCAATAGTTTTTTTATCATATTAACTCCTGAAATTCGCTGACCGAATAATTCTTGAAATTAAAATTACATGAAAATAATTTCAGGAATCATTATCCCTTGGGCTCATACGCCTCCCACAGCGGCGGCCCCGCTTCCCAAACGGTTTTCGGCAAGGCTTGCAGCGCGTCGTAAAAAGCATCGAGCGATGCGGGTGTGTTTTTCATGAAGGCAATAAACAAGGGCTGTTCCATCGCCTTGCCGGAGGTATATAGCGCCAGCAAGACATACTGTGTTTGCCGGTCGAGGTCATCGATCCCGGCATCGAGCGCGCGTTGCTGGTATTTCGCGACAAAGGCGTTCAGCACGCGGGGCGGCGTGTCATTGGTTTCATCGGTGATCACGCGCCGCAAATGGCTGACCAGGTTGGCGGTGTCGGCCGGTTTCAGCTTGGCGTGCTTGACGGCGCTTGACGCCTGCGGCGCGGCTTTTACCGCTGTCTGCGCTGCGACGTTGCCGCCGGCAAATGCCAAGGCCAGGCATAGTGCCAGCGCCGGCAGCCGGTCAAGCTTCAACCTGTACGCCCCATAAAGGTGGGCCGGCTTCCCATACGTCGTCGTGCAAGGCTTGCATGGCTTCATAAAAACTTTCGATAGAGGTGGGTGGGTCTTGCATCAGGGCGATGAAATCGGGGTGTTCAATGCCGGCGCCGGACGTGTACAGGGCCAGCAGCAGGTATTGCGTCTGACGGTCCAGGTCGTCGATGCCAGCGGCCAGCGCGCGCTGCTGGTAGCGGGCGACGAATTCGTATAGCAGCCGGGGTGGGGTATCGTTGGTTTCGTCCGTGATCACCCGCCGTAAATGGCTGATCAGCGTATCGGCGTCGCCCGCATCGACCAGCATGCCGTATTGCGCATCGTCCAAGTGGATGAGTGGCGAGTCCATGAGCGCAGCGTCCGGCGCAGCGCCGGCAGTGTCGACCTCCAGCAGGACGGCAACGTCGCCAAAACGGTTGATGTACTGCAAGCTCAACATTCCAGCCACAAACTGCTCGCGCTGTAGCGGCTCCAGGCAGGCCAGCCAGACCGGCAGGATGCGCGTGTCATACCAGCGCAGCATCATCTGCTGCTGGTCGCTCAGGCCGACGGCATGAAACTGGCGTAAATGCCGCGCCAGTTCGGGCAAGGGCCAGGGACTTTCCATCCAGCTCAGGCAAGGCGCGCCATAACCGAGCTTTTCGGCCCAGTCGCAGACTTTTTCCAGCATGGCCGGCGCAAGGCCGGATAGCCGTATCAGCAGGGGCGCGATCTCCGGCAGGCTCGCTTCGTGGGTTTCCTCGAACAGCGACGCATACGGCACTTTCCAGCGTTGCAGCGTCAGGTGGCTGTTTTCGGCTTGCGCGCTGTCGAGCAACAAATAAGGCAGGCGTTGCCGCTCAAGACTGGCCCGGACCCAGCCGTGCAATGCTGAAACGCTGTCGGGCTTCACCGCAGCACTCCCGCTGCACCCTGTTGCATGGCGCTCAAAATGCAGTTTTTGCAGGTGCTTGATGGCAGTGGCGGCATCACATACGGCGCGCGCGTGGGCCCGATAAAACTTTTCTTGCCGGCAAACACGGTGATCTTGCCCGGACATTGAATGGTGATATTGCCGCCCTCAATGGTGATGTTGGCGCCGCCCGCCGTCGACAGGCGGATGCTTTTCGCCGCCGCCCAGTCCACATGCGCGTTGGCGCTGATGACGTTGACCTCTTCGCGCGCCTGCACGTTGAGCACGTCGGCCTGCGCCTGCACGTCGATAGATTGACTGGCTGCAATCATCTGCAGGCCGATATCGTTCTCGCCCGCCTTGACCACGCCGCCCAGCACGCCGATGGCCTGGCCGGCGTGCAGGCGCAGCTTGCCGCCGCTGGCAAATTGCGTATCCTGCCCGCTCATCATGGTGACGGTTTCGCCATTCGCCAGTTGTAGGTCTTGCCCCGCGACAACGCCCAGTCCGGCCCTGGCGGCTATCGCGATGATGGCGTCCTTTGTTTGCGGCAACTGGTCGTGCATGCCGGAAACGCTGGCCAGCATCGCTTTCAAAGGCGCCGCCTGCTCGTCGAGTTCGCTGGCATTGGGTGCGCTGGCGCCGATGTGGCTGGCGTAGGCCACCGTCTGGTGCGTCTTGGCGGCATTGTTGAATGTGTCGCCCAGCATCACCGCCTGTTTCAACAATGCCATGCCGCCGGCGTTGTCGCCGGCCGGGTCGCGTTGCGCGGCGTCGTGCCTGAGCACATAGCTGCTCACCAGCAAGCCAGCCTTGGCGCGCACCACGCCATACGCGTCGGTGCGCAACTCGGCGCCGGCGCCGCGCAGGCTGCCCCGGTAATTGTCGGCGCCGTGGATCAGGTGGCCCAGGTTCAGTTCGCTGGCCGCGTGGCTGCTTTTCAGCTGGATGCGTCCCTGCTGGTCGGTGTCGTCGAACAGCAGCTGGTTATAGCCGGCCGCGCCGCCCGCCTTGCCGAACTCCTTGCTGCGGATTCCCCATTGCGCGCTGGCATTACGGTGCGCCGCGCTGGCCCCTGCTGCGCCATGCCACAGCGGACTGTTGCCGCCCGCCACATTGCCCTGGCCCGCGATGGCGTGGTCGTGCGCCGGCTGGAACACGCCGGCGTCACCCGGTTCGCGCACCATGCCGCCCGGCGTGGGTAGCGTGCCGCCCTCGCCCTGGCCGTTGTACAGGGCGCCGACGATGACGGGCCGGTCGATATCGTTTTCCAGAAATTGCACCAGCACTTCCTGGCCGATGCGCGGCAGAAACTGGCTGCCCATACCGCCGCCGGCGGCGCGCTGCGCCACCCGCACCCAGCACGTCGCATCCGTCTCGCGCTGCCAGTGAAAGCGGATGCGCACCCGGCCCAGCTTGTCGCAGTAAATCTCATCGGCGCCGCTGGCCACGTCATGGCCGTCGGCGCCGACGACAATGGCGCTCTGGCTGCCCAGGGCCGTCGGCGTGGCGTGCTGGCGCGCATTCTTGGCCATCGTGCAGCGGACGCCATGGCGTGCTTGCCTCGATCATCTCGATGCAGTTAGCGTAGCCACTGGCTTGCGCCTGGGCGATCGTGGCGGCGACATCGGGAAACCCTGCGCCCCACTGCGCCACGGTTTCTTCCAGCAATTCCGGCAGCGGGCCGAACAGTTCCGCCAGTCCTTCCCGCGCCGGCAGCGGCAGGTTGTTGACGCCGATGCTGGCCACGCGCAGCACGACATACTCGGGCGCGGCGCCGTCGGCTGGCTGCAACGGTCCTTGTGTCAGGGTAAAACGCGTGCCGGCGCGCAGGGTGCGCACGGTCGAACGGGCTTGCCACAGCTGGGCGCGCGCTTCGTGCGACTGCATCTGCAAGCGGGCGTAGCGCTGCGCCTGGGCGCCATTCGCATACCAGTACTGGCCCGGTGTGTCGTAGCTTTCCAGCACCGGCGCGTTCTTGCCGCCAAGCACCATATTCGTCGGCACGCTGGCGGCGACCGCCTGCTTCGCCTTGTAATCGTAGCTGAGCACGCTACTCAGCCCGACGTGCAGGCTGCGCCGCGCGCGCAAGGCCTGCACGCTGTCGCCCGGCTCGCCGACACGCGCACCATGAAAGCGCAGTCCGCCGCCTTGCGCGCTGCTGGCGTCCTCGGGCGTGGCGCACGGCTGGCTGCTGTCGGCGAACAAAACCAGCGTGTGCCCCTCGAAGCGCCAGGCGATGCCCTCTTCCGTCAGCAACCGGCGCACGAAATCGAAATCCGACTCGCGGTACTGGCAGCAATAGCTGCGTTCGCCCGCTTCCTGCATGAACGACGCGACTTCGTCGCTCCAGCGCCACAGCGCGCGTGGCGCATACGCCTGCAAGACCGCGTCGACGATGGCCGTCACGCTCCGATCTTGCCAGACGCGGCTGTTACGCACCTGGGTCAGCAGCCACAGCCAAGGCGTAATGCGCAGCCGGTAGCGCGCCAGGCCGCCATTGCTGCCCAGCATGGCTGCGGCGCTGATATAGCCGGAAAACTGGGTGCGCGTGCCGTCCGCCAGGCTGATATGCAGGCTGGCCGACTGGCCCAGCAGGGACGCCAGCGCAACATGGGCGCTGGTGGACAAGGCGATGATGTCGCGCGCGCCGACTTCCTGCAGCCGCTCGTCGGCGGCAAAGGCCTCGACCTGCAGGCCGCTGTCCTGGCCTTCACCGACGGTCAGTTCGTACAACCGGGTGACGCTCATGAAAACAGCCAGTGCGTCCGCAATCTTGTCGCTCGAGGTGGATGACATGCGATTCCCGTTAGTCTGTTACCACATTTATATATTTGATAATTATTGTGGCTAGGAATGTTTATCGCAGGAGTGCGATTGAAACCGGGTGTGCAGAGTGCTCCGTGCCGTCGCGGGCACATTGCGTCCGCCACCCCTCCTTTCCACGCACCATGGCTGCAGTGTTTACCTGATCGTGTACTTGAACTGCCCCTGCTTGTTGGCGCTGACCTTGATCTTCGTGATGGCGGCGCCTTCGGCCATTTTGGCCAGCACCGACTCGGCGATCTCGGGCAGCACGGTGCCGTTAAGGATATTGTCGACATTGCGTGCGCCCGAGTCGACTTCGGTGCAGCGCGCCAGAACGGCGTCGACCAGCGCTTCGTCGTGGCTGAATTCGGCCTTGTGATTGGCCGCGATGCGCTGGGCGATCTTGCCCAGTTTCAAGCCGATGATATTGACCAGCACATCGTCCGAGATCGGATAGAAGGGAATCACTTTCAATCGTCCCAGGAAAGCCGGCTTGAAGGTCTTCACCAGTTGCGGGCGGATCTTTTCCTCCAGCTGTTCCGGCGTCGGCAGGTCGGCCGCCACCACGTTCAGGCAGGCCTGCATCAGGGTGCTCGAACCGACGTTCGACGTCAGGATGATGATGGTGTTTTTAAAGTCGATCTCGCGTCCTTCGGCATCCTCCATCACGCCCTTGTCGAACACCTGAAAGAACAGTTCGAGCACGTCCGGGTGGGCTTTTTCCACTTCGTCGAGCAGCACCACGCTGTACGGGTTGCGCCGCACCGCCTCGGTCAGCACGCCCCCTTCGCCGTAGCCGACATAGCCGGGCGGCGAGCCTTTCAGGCCCGACACGCTGTGCGCTTCCTGGTATTCGCTCATGTTGATGGTTATGAGCTTGCGTTCGCCGCCGTACAGCACATCGGCCAGCGCCAGCGCCGTTTCCGTCTTGCCCGTGCCGGACGGGCCGACGAACAGGAACACGCCCTTCGGCTTGTTCGGGTCGTCCAGGTTGGCGCGCGAAGTACGCACGCGCTGCGCCACCGCCTCGATCGCATGCGACTGGCCCAGCACGCGCTCTTCCAGCATATCCTTCAGTTTCAGCACCGTGCGGATTTCATCCTTGACCATTTTTCCCAGCGGGATGCCGGTCCAGCCAGCGATGATTTCCGCCACCACGTGGCCGTCGACCTGCACCGGCACCATCGGCGTCTCGCCCTGCAGTGCACGCAAGTCCTTCAGCAGGGCTTGCAGGTCGCCGCCCTGGCTGGCGTCCGGTTTTTCGCCAGCACTTTCCAGGTCCTGGCGGGCCGCCCTGACCTTCCCGGTCAATGTCTTTTCGCTTTCCCAGCGCGCGGCCAGCACCGCATGCTCGCCAGCGGCGCTACTGCGCTGCGCGCGCAAGTCTTTCAGACGCACCGGGTGGTTCCCGCCGCTCTTTTCCTCGCGCTCGAGCGTCGCCACTTCGGCGTCGATGCGGTCGAGCTTCTTGACCAGGTTTTCCAGCAGGGCCGGCGTCGCGTTCTGGCCCAGCGCCACCTTGGCGCAGGCCGTATCGAGCACGCTGATGGCCTTGTCGGGCAACTGGCGGCCTGAGATGTACCGGTGCGACAGGCGTACCGCTTCGGTGATGGCTTCGTCGTAGATGCGCACATTGAAATGCTTTTCCATCAGCGGCGCCATGCCGCGCAACATGGCGCAGGCCAGTTCTTCGCTCGGCTCCTCGATCTTGACGACCTGGAAGCGACGCGCCAGCGCGGCATCCTTTTCAAAATATTTCTTGTATTCGCCCCAGGTGGTGGCGGCGATCGTGCGCAGCTCGCCGCGCGCCAAGGCCGGCTTGAGCAGATTGGCCGCGTCGTTCTGGCCGGCCGTGCCGCCAGCGCCGATCATGGTGTGCGCTTCGTCGATGAACAGGATGATGGCGTGCGGGCTTCTCTTGACTTCGTCGATGACGTTTTTCAGGCGGTTCTCGAACTCGCCCTTGACACTGGCGCCGGCCTGCAGCAGGCCCATGTCCAGCGTATGGATTTCGACGCCCTTCAGCACCTCGGGCACGTCGTCCTGCGCGATGCGCAGGGCCAGTCCTTCGACCACGGCCGTCTTGCCCACGCCCGCCTCGCCCGTCAGGATCGGGTTGTTCTGGCGCCGGCGCATCAGGATATCGATCGCCTGGCGGATCTCGGCATCGCGCCCGATCACCGGATCGACCTTGCCGTCGCGCGCGCGCGCCGTCAGGTTGGTGGTGAACTGGTCCAGCGCCGGGGTCTTCGATGCGGCCGCGCGCCCTTCGAGTTCGCCGACGGGGTCTCCTCCTCCCTCGCCGCCCTCCCCGGCCTCGCCATCGGAAGCCGCAGCGCCGGCTGCCTCCTGCGAGCCTTGCGTGATCTTGTCGAGGTTGTGCTTCAGGTCGTCGAGCTTGAATTTGTTGAACAGTTTCGAGCCGCGGTAAGCCAGTTGCGCCAGTTCCGGGTCGGTCAGCAACGCCTGCAGCAGATGGGCGCTGCGGATACTGGCCTGGCGGCCGGCCTGCACGTCGAGCGACGCGATCAGCCAGGCGTTTTCAAACAGCTTCGGCAGCCTGGGCGAAAACACGGGGGTGCGCGCATTGCCCGTCTGCAGGCGCGCCACTTCGGCTTGCAGGTCCGCTTCGAGCATGCTGACGCTGATGCCGCTGTGGCGGGCGATCAGCGCAAAGTCGCTGGCCGGCTGTTCCAGCAGGGCCAGGAACAGATGTTCCAGGTCGACCTCGTATTGTCCGAGGCCGACGCAGATGCCGGCGGCGCGGGTGGCGGCGGTGCGGCTGGTGTCATTGAGCTTGCTGATCAGCGTCTTGAGGTTGATGCTCATGGGGCAAAAGTCCTTGTGTGGAAACGGCTAAAAAAAGAAGATGGTTCATGTCAGCGCATGCAGTTCGTAGCGCACGTCGCTGCGGTCTTGCGCGGCGCCGGCGGTAATCAGGAAACTGTCCCAGCCCAGGCGCCCGCCGCTGCGCGGCTGCTCCAGGGTGACGCCATGCACATCGTCGGCGCGCAATACCAGCTGCACTTCGTATTCGAGGCACAGGCCAGTAAACATGGTAAGCATTTTTTCCAGCGCGCGCGCCGCCGCCCCGCCCGGCAGGAAGGCGTCGAAATGGGCGCGTGCCAGCGGTCCGACCACCAGCCGCATGCGCAAATCGCGCTGCCAGACGCGCGCGCCGACCAGCGCTGTCGAACCCAGCATGGCGTTCATACCGCCCAGGCTGCTTTGCTGATCGCGCGGCACGTCGTACCAGCAACCGATAAACTGGGTCACCTTGATGGGCTGGCCGAAATACGCGGACAATACCTGCCCCATCGCCACCGCCGATGGCGGCCGGTGCCGCATGGCGGCGACAAAAAATCCCACCGACTCATCGAGCACGCCATCGCCACCGTCGTACAGGCGCTGGCGCAGCGACGCATGGCCCAGTCCCGCCAGCGACAGCAGCAGCGGCAGGAACTTGTCCTTGCCATCGAGCTGGTATTTGAGTTCCAGGCGGTACTTGCGCCACGCTTCGTAGAACAGCGCCAGCGCGCGATTGGAAAACGTGTCGAGAAAGGCGCGCGGTCCCTCGTCTTTCTCGTACAGCTGGTGCGCGGCGATGCGTTCCGTGTAATGGGCCGGCAGCGCGCCGGCCACGCCAAGAAAACCCATGAAGGCCGGCGTGATGCGGACGTATTTCAGTTCGGCGCGCCGCACGGCCTCGCCCAGCGCGCGCATGTCGGCCGCCAGCGCGCCCAGCTCGCGCGGTTCGGTTTGCACCGCTTCGAGCTGGCTGGGCGCGAAATTGAGCGACACCGAGTTTTGAAAGCGCAGGAAATTGGCCACCGCGCCTTCGCGCGCCATGCCGTTGCGGGCCAGCCAGAGTTCGAGCATGCGCACCGCCTGGAAGTACTGGAAGCGGTAAGGCTCGGCGAACAGGCGCTCGATTACACTAGGCTCAAATCGCCGCTGCGTGGTTTGCATCGCAACAACTCCTCTCCCGATTTTTTCGATAGCACCACCAGTTGCGTGAAACTGTTGGCATGCACGTACAGGCCGAGAAAACACTCGACGATATGGGCAAACGCATGGATGCCGCTGCCGACAAAAGCTTCTTCGTCCAGCGTCAGCCGCACTTCGATGCCGCGCACCAGGCAGGCGAAGGGATTGCCGGGCAGCCAGGCATTGGCCGCCTTGTGGTCGATCGCCGCGATGCCGCTGATCTGCCGTTGCGACGTCGCCGAACGGGGCAAGTCATACAGTGTCAACATTTCCTGGAACGCTTCCAGGCCGCCGCCCGACAGCGACAGATGGTTCAGCGACAGGTGCGAGATCAGGCGCCAGTGCGCGCCGCGGCCCCGCTCGAAGCGGTGCGACTCGGTCGGCTTGCGCAGGAAACTGATGCTGCGCACGCTGGAGCCGCCTTCCAGGAACAGGTCGCCGCCGCGCAGGCCATAGGTGAGTTGGGCCGGCAGATCGCGGTTGGTACAGCTCAGCTCCAGGCTCAGGGTGTCCGTTTCAATCGCGGCCGGGTCGAAATCGATGTCGACGATGGAAATCTCGGTCTCGTAGCCGGGGCTTTTTTCGCTGATGGTGTCATCGCGCCGCATCACCCAGTAATGGCCATCCCTGGCGGGCGTCTGGCCGTGGCGCAGCGAATAGAAAGGACGAAATTCGGTGATCGTCTCCCCTTGCGGCGTCTGGCGCACCAGCTTCACCGACTCGATTGCCTGCACCTCGAAGGCATAGGCGCGGCGCGCATCGGCCAGCACCGGATAGCTGGCGGCCGTGTGCGTCAGCCGGATCGGCTCGCCGCGCTGGCGGAACAGGTTGACCACCGGCGTGCAGCCCAGCAGCAGGTTATTCGTCGACATGGTGCCCAGCATGCGCGCCGTATTCGAATCGGTGCGCAGGCCGGCGAGGGCCAGGTGCAGCGTGATGCGCCGGCATCCGGACGGCAGCGGCGCGCACAGCGCGGCCAGGTCGATGTCGAAAAAATTGAATTTTTCGGGAAAGCAGAAGTATTCGGTCAGCAGCCGGTAAGCCGGATGCGAACGGGCGGAAAACGGGATCAGCGCATCGTCCTCGGCATAGCCGGCCGTGCTGACAGGGATATGCGCCAGCGCGCTCCAGCGGCCGCTGTCGTCGGCTTCCACATAGGCCTTTACCGTGCGCATGAACAGCGCGTCGCGCAGCGCCGCGCAAAACGACGGTTCGCCATCGATGAACACGCGCAGCTTCGCCACGCCCAGCTGCGCCAGCGAGATCTGCTCGGCAGTCGCTTCGATGACGATGCTGATGCTGGAGGTGGCGTTTGGCGGCAGTTGCATCTGCTCGGGCGCGTCGATGATGGCGGAAAATGCCGCATGCGTGAGCGCCAGCGGCGCCACGGTGACGGGATAGGCGGTGCGAAAGGTGCACGCGACGCCCTTGACGGGGCGCGTCGCCAGTTCGGTGCCGCGCGCAATCTCGGTGGCGGCCGTCAGCTGCGCCGCCGCGCCGCCGTAGTCGAAGCGCGCGATCGAACACGAGGGAAACGGCCGCAAGTAATGCGGATACAGCACCTCGAACAGCGCTTCGGTAAACTCCGGGTAATCGTCATCGAGGCGTTTCGAGATGCGCGAATTGAGCAGCGCGAAGGACTGGATCATGCGCTCGATATGCGGGTCTTCGCAGACTTCGCCGCCGATCAGCAGCCGTCCCGCGATCTTCGGATAGCGCTCGGAAAACTCGCGCGAATAGCGGCGCAGGAAACCCAGCTCACGTTCGTAATACGGTAACAAATCTTCCAAGTTCAGGCTCCTTGCGCCGCACGGCGTGCCTTGCTGATAGTGTAATGCAGGCTGGACGGCTGCAGGATGGCGTCGAAGTTGACGGGTTCCTGGGCCGAGTGCACCACCAAGAGCGCGGTGATGGCAAAATTGAGGCGGTTGATCGAGCCTTCCTGGATTTCCAGCGAAGCGCGCACATTGCGCAGGCGCGGCTCATGGCGCGCGATGGCTTTTTCCAGGCACTGGCAGATATACGCGCGGTCATCGGAACTCGACAAGCTCAGGCCGGCGAAATCATTGAGGCCGTAGGTGACGATCGAGCGGCCGCATTCGGGAAATTTCGTCAGCAGCGCTTCCGGGATCACGGTGCGCGTGTTGAGCAGCGCCTCCAAGTCGCGCGCCACGGTGTCTTTCAAATCTTCCAGCGACAGGCGCGAGACGGTGCTACTGGAAGCGCCCTGGACTGGCGTGTCCATCAGGCGGTCGAACAATCCCGGCGTAAAACCCTTCATCGGTATCCTGTGGTTGGCAGTAGGAAGGAACAAAAGGGCGGCCTGCGGCGGCCCTTTGATTCGGCAGAATCAGTCACGCTGGCACAAGCCGGAGTCACCGCCGGCGGCTGGCCGGAACGGACTCATCCGGCAAGGGCCGTTGTCGGTCAAATCGTCTTGTTGGCCGACAGGTCCCAACCGCCGGAGGTATTGCCGCCGGAGCCACCGCCGACTTTTTGCTGCGTGTATTTCCACTTGACCTTGGAATACTTGATCGACAGGTTTTCGCCGAGGATGTCGCCCGGTGCGACGGATGGCGCCACGCTGCTGATCAGCACGTTTTCCAGCTCGATCTCGAAGTATTTGATGCGCTCGCCCTGGCCGTCAGCGCGCAGGAATTCGAACTTGGCTTTCGGAATCGTTTTACCGGATGAGCAATTTTGCAGCAGCAGCGGCGTGGCGAGGTCGGCCAGCTTGGCCACCACGATATCCTTGTGCTCGGTACGTTCGGCGGTATGCCCGCCGCCCGTCGACGCGGTGGCGGACTTCGGCTGCAGCACTTCCCACTGAACCGACTTGCATTCGATCCAATCTTTATGGGAGGTGTCGGTGGATTCGCCTTTAATACCATCAATTTGCAAGTAAACGTCGATTGCCATGTCATTCCTTTCGGTTGTTGATGAAAAAATCAGGATTTGGTCGATTGCGGCAGCTCCGCGACCAAACGGAGTGAAACGGACAGCTCATCGAGCTGGAAATGGGGACGCAAGAAGGAAACGGCGCGGTAGACGCCCGGACGCCCCGGCACCTCCGACACCTGCACCGATGCTTCGCGCAGGGGGAACTGGGCCTTCTGCTCCTGGCTGGCGTTATCGTCGAGCAGCACGTACTGCATCAGCCAGCGGTTGAGGAACTCTTCGACGTTGGACGCGGCGGCAAAGCTGCCGATCTTGTCGCGCATCATCGCCTTCATGTAGTGGGCGATGCGCGAGACGGCAAAGATGTATTGCAGCTGCGACGACAGCACCGCATTGGCATTGGCCGAATCGGTGTTGTATTTCTTGGCCTTCTGCGCCGACTGGGCGCCGAAGAACGCCGCGTAATCCGTGTTCTTGCAATGCACCAGCGAAATGAAACCCAGGTCGCTCAGTTCCTTTTCGCGCCGGTCGGTAATGGCGATCTCGGTCGGGCATTTCAGCGCCACTTCGCCTTCGTCCGTCTTGAATGTATGGGTCGGCAAGTCTTCGACCAGGCCGCCGCCTTCCACGCCGCGGATCGCCGCGCACCAGCCGTAGTCGTCGAAGGCCGCCGTCAGCTTCGTGCCGAAGGCATAGGCGGCATTGCACCACAGGTATTTCTGGTGGTCGGTGCCGTCGACATCCTCGACGAAATTGAAGCCGTCGACGGTGGCGCCATCGGCCGGATTGAACGGCAGCCGCCCCAGGAAGCGCGGCAGCGTGAGGCCGACGTAGCGCGCATCTTCCGATTCGCGGAACGACTTCCACTTCGCGTATTCGACCGTATCGAACACCTTGGCCAGGTCGCGCGGCTTGCCGAGGTCGGCATAGCTCTCGAGACCGAACAGCTCGGGCGATGCGGCCGAGATGAAGGGCGCGTGGGCTGCAGCGGCCACATGCGACATCTGCTCGAGGAAATACATGTCTTCCGGCTGGCGCGTGAACTCGAAGTCGCCCAGCAGCGCGCCGAACGGAGCGCCGCCGAAAGTGCCGAACTCTTCTTCATACACTTTCTTGAACATGGTCGACTGGTCGAATTCCAGCGCGCTCTGGAAATCGCGCACCAGCTCGCGCTTGGTGGCGTTGAGCATCTTGATCTTCAGGTTGGTGCCGGTGGGCGTGTTGTCCACCATGTGATGCAGGCCAGTCCAGCTGCTTTCCAGCTTCTGGAATTCGGGCGCATGCATGATGGCGCTGAGCTGCCGCGAAATGAGCCTGTCCAGTTCGGCAACGCGTGCATCGATGGTGGCCGCCAGGTTATCCGACACCACGACGGTGCCTTCCATCACCTGGCTGACCAGTTCTGAAATCAGATCCTTGGCGCGTGCATGCTCGACGCTGGATTTGGCAACCTTGCTTTGTTCTACGATCTGGTCGAGCAAGCCGATATCGGTAGTCGCGGCGGCGCCGGACGCGGGGGTCAGTTGAGCGGACATGGGATCAGCCTTTCTTGGCGGTGGATTGCTGTTCCAGCTGGGCCAGCTTTTCAGTGCTGTTGAGCACGTCGTTGAGGATATCTTCCAGTTTGTCATTGCCGGCCAGCTTGTTGCGCAGGTCGGCCAGCTTGGTGCGCGCTTCGAGCAGCCGTCGCAGCGGCGCCACCTGTTCCACCACTGCCTCGGGACGGAAGTCGTTGAGCGACTTGAAGCGCAGGTCGACCCGCAGCTGGCCGGCTTCATCGCTGAGCTCGTTGGATACGCCAAACGCGGCGCGCGGCTCCACCCCCTTGAGCACCTCGTCGAAATTGTCGCGGTCGATGCCGATGAACTTGCGGTCCTTCAGGCGTTTTTGCTCGACTTCGGAATTGCCGCCGAAATCGCCCACGACGCCCATCACGAAGGGCAATTCCTTGTTTTCAATCGCATCGCCGATTTCCACGTCATACGTCATCTGCACGCGTGGCGGCCGGACCTTTTGCAGGCGTTTTTGAACACTTTCTTTTTTTGACATGACATCATTCCTTTACGAATAATCGACGGCATCGGCGATGCCCCAGGTAAATACTTTGCTGCCTCAGTTTTACTTCAATCCATCGAAGGGATTGGCGCTGCTTTCGGCAGCCTTGGCCTGCCCTTTGCGCGGCGGACGCGGCGGCTTGTCACGCACCTGCGCCGCGGCCGGCGCCGGTACCAGCACGGTTTCGCCCAGGCTTTCGCGCAGCAGCTTGGCCAGATCCTGCGATTCGGTGCGCAGCGGGCCGGACAGGTTGTTCTGGCGGCTCAAGTCGGCCAATGCACGCGTCGACAGGCGCAGTCCGCTGATCGCAATGACGCTGTTGGCCAGCTTGTCGGCCGGGTCGCGCACCAGAACTTCCTGGGCATTGATGATGGCGTCGCCGTACTGGCCCGCCTCATAGCGGGTCTGCGCCATGCGGGCCCACGGATTTTTGTCGGCGGGAAATGCCTCAGCAGCTTGTTTCCACAAACCGATGGCCGCTTCGTTGTTGCCGGAACCGGCAGCCTGGGTCGCCTTTGCCATCAGTTCGTCGAGCGAGGGCGGCGGCGGCGGCGTCTTCACGGCAGGAGTGGTGCTGCAGGCACTGAGCGTCAATGCGCAGGCAACCGCAGCAAGAAAATGGCATGTGAATTGGCGAGACATGGTCTGATTTCCCTCAAAAAAAAAGATGACGCGGTCATTAAGAAAGGTTGCAATTTATAGTTGCTAAATTCTTATTTTTGCGACACTAACACGAATTTAATATTGACTCCGTTCAATAGAAAATACGCGAAATCTCACATTCCGATCCTCCGCTAAGGCAGCAACCATGCGGGAAACGTACCGTACGCACCTTTCTTTCAGATAATGTTAATGTTGTTGCAGTTGCGAAAAAAGCACATAGTTTCTTGTTGCAAATATTGGATGATCGGCCGCGCCGGCAAGACGGCGATCGCGCGTCAAGAGAGCCCGGGAGCGCCAGCGTTCTCCGCGCTTTTATTCCTCAGGCAAAAGGGCAATCGATGAGCATTACAAGCAAATTGTTATGGGGTGAAGGCCTGTTTCTGCGCCCCCAGCACTTCCAGCAGCAAGACCGCTACCATGAGCACCGCCTGCACGAAAGCATCAAGGCGCTGCACCCCTATGCCTGGGGTGTCAACCACGTGCAGATCGACCGCGATGCGCTGAGCAATAACACCCTGCGGCTGCTGGAACTGTCGCTGGTGTTTCAGGACGGAGAAATCTACAACGCGCCCGGCGCCGATGAGTTGCCCGACGCGCTGGACTTGAGCACGCTGCAGCAATCGCAGCAAACCGTCACGTTTTATGCCGCCCTGCCCGCCTTCAAGCATTTCGGCGGCAACTTTGCCGCGCTTGGCCACCCCAACAGCGCCGCGCGCTACGGCCAGGCCAACGTGGAAACGCCCGACCTGTACACCCATGCGGCGCAGGCCGAACTGGCCTACTTGCAAAAATTGCTTCGCGTGGTGGCCGAATCGGAACCGCGTGATTCGTATGTGAATTTCGCCCTGCTGCGCCTGCGGCGCCTGTCGACCGGCGGCTTCGAGCCCGACCCGTCGTTCGTGCCGCCCAGCCTGTCGATCCGCAGCGCGCCGCTGCTGTTCCTGCAGCTGCGCCGCCTGATCGATGCGCTGCAGGCGAAGGTGAACGCCCTGTACGGCCACCACCGCGAGCCAAGCAAGAATGTGATCGAATTTCGTTCCGGCGACATGTCCTCGTTCTGGCTGCTGCACACGGCCAGTTCGGCGTTCGCCTCGCTCAGTCATTATTTCCATCATCCGGCGCTGCACCCGGAGCGTCTGTACGAAGCGCTGCTGGCGCTGGCCGGCGCGCTGATGACGTTCTCGAAAACCCATGCGCTGGCGGACCTGCCAGCCTACCAGCACGCCGATCCGGGACCGTCGTTCGCGCGCTTGCACGCGATCATCCGCGAGCTGCTCGACACGGTGATTTCTTCAAAATATTTCGCCATCGCGCTTACCGAAGTCAAGCCGTCGTACCACCACGGCAAGCTCGATTCGGGCAAGATCGACGACAAGACCGCGTTTTACCTGGGCGTCTCGGCCGACATGCCGGGCGTGGAACTGGTGGACGTGGTGCCGCTGCGCTTCAAGATCGGCGCGCCGGACGACGTGGAAAAATTCGTGCTGTCGGCCCTGCCCGGCGTGCGCCTGCAGCACACGCCGCAGGTGCCGGCGGCCGTGCCGGTACGGCCCGATACGTATTACTTCACCATCGAAGCGAAGGGCCAGATGTACGACCGCATGTTGCAGGCCCAGTCGATTTCGATCTACGTCCCGTCCGGCATGCGGGACCTGAAACTTGAACTTGTCGCCATCACTTCCTGAAGATAAACGATGAATGCAAACGCCCCCTCCCTGATGTCCGGCGGCTCCGCCGCGTACGCATCGAGCGTACCGGCCGGCCCAGGCACCGAACATACGCTGAGCGACCTGATGTACGACGGTTTCTATGCGCTGTTCATGCTGAAGAACGGCAGCGGCCCCCAAGACAATGCCGATTTCATCAGAAAAATGACGCAGTTTCTCGACGAGTTCGGCCACGCGGCGAAAAAACATGGCGCCTCGGCCGATGATATCGATGCCGCCAAGTACGCATTTTGCGCGGCTGTCGACGAAATCATCCTGCGCTCGCCGTATGCCATCCGCGACGACTGGGCGCGCCGGCCGCTGCAGCTGGTGCTGTTCGGCGACCAGCTGGCCGGCGAGAACTTCTTCATCCGTCTCGAGGCGCTGCGCGCGCGCGGCAGCGCCCACCTGCAGGCGCTGGAAGTGTTCCACATGTGCCTGCTGCTTGGCTTCCAGGGCCGCTATATCCTGGAAGGCTCGGAAAAACTGGCCTACCTGACGGCCCGCCTGGGCGACGAGATCGCCCAGATGAAGGGCAAGAAAGCCGGCTTCGCACCGCATGCGGAACGCCCCGACCAGATCGCGCACAAGTTGCGCAACGACGTGCCGCTATGGGTGCTGTGCTCGGTATTCGCGCTGATCTGCGCACTGGGCTATCTGGGCCTGCGCACCATGCTTGCCAAGAACACGCAGCGCCAGATGAACGCCTATAGCGATATCGTCAAGCTGGCGCCGCGCACGGCAAACCTGACCATCACGTTGCCGTAATGAGCGGCCCGGCAACGACAGACGCGGCCCTGGGCGCGTTCGGCACCGGCCTGTCCCAGCATGCGCGGCTGATCACGTTGACCACGGCGCAGGCATCGAACCTGCCCGAATCGCTGATGGCCGAGCAGGTGACGGGCCGCGAGGCGGTCAATGAGCTGTTCCGCTTCGAAGTCGATGCCTTGAGCACGGCGGCGAGCCTGGACCTGGTCAGCTTTCTCGGCGAAGAAATCACGCTCAAGCTGCTGCAGCCCGACGGCAGCTGGCGCGCCTGGCACGGCCTGTGCACCGACTGCGCCTTTGCCGGCGCCGACGGCGGCGTGGCGCGCTACCGGCTGCGCCTGGAACCGGCCCTGGCCTTGCTGGACCTGCGCCGCGACAGCTATATCTTCCAGGACAAGAACGCGCGCGATCTCATCACGGAACTGCTCGGCGACTATCCGCAGGTCCGCTTCGAATTCGATGTCAGCCAGGAACTGGCGCCGCGCCCGGTGTGGACGCAATACCGCGAAAGCGACCTGGCCTTCCTGGCGCGCGTGCTCGCCTTCGAAGGCCTGAACTGGCGCTTCGAGCACGAGCAGGATGGCGCGGCGCAGCAGGACGCGCAGCAGGCCAAGCACAAGCTGGTGATTTTCGACAGCAAGGCCGTCGCGCCGGCGACACCCGGCGTGGCCGACCTGCGCTTTCACGGCATGCGCGCCAGCGATACCGATGACGCCATCGACAGCTTCAGCGCGCGGCGCCAGGTGCGCCCGAATGCGGTCGGCATCAGCAGCTGGGACCCGCAGCAGCTGGCGGCGCCGGCCGCCGAACACAGCTCCAGCCTGGCGGCGGGCGAATTGCCGCCCCTGCCGCTGTACGACGGCGCCGGCGAGCGGCGCCATGCGGACAACACGACGGCCGATCCGCACGGCCTGCGCATGCTGCAGGCGCTGGAACTGGAGAACAAGCAATTCACGGGCGCTGGCGCGGTGCGGCGCATGGCGGCCGGCCACGCCTTCGACCTGTTGCAACACGAACATTATCCCGGCGGCGCCAACCAGTTCACCGTGCTGTGGGTCGAACACCAGGCACGCAACAACCTGGGGCCGGCCGGCGGCGCGCTGACGGCGGTGTTGTCGAAACTGTCGAAAATAGCCAGCCTGGGCGACGTTGCCAGCCTGCTCGATAGGCAGCTTGAGGCCGGCACCTACCGCAACACCTTCGGCTGCGTGCGCACCAGCGTGGCCATCGTGCCGCGCGCTACCGCCGCGCGCCAGGCCAGCAGCGCGCTGGGACCGCAGACGGCACTGGTGGTCGGCCTGCCCGACAGCGTGGCCACCACCGGACGCGACCATCAGGTACGCATCCAGTTCGCCTGGCAACGGGGCGCCGCCGCCAATCCCGGCGGCATGGCGCACAACACGGATCAACAAGGCAACGCGCCCGGCAACGAAGCGTCAGGCACTTGGGTGCGCGTTGCCGAAGCCTTGGCCGGCCCGAACTGGGGTTCGCAATTTACGCCGCGCATCGGTACCGAAGTCCTGGTCGATTTCATCGAAGGCGACATGGACCGTCCGCTGGTGGTGGCCCAGCTCTATACGGGCAACGACATGCCGCCGTACGCGGCCGGCGTCGATTCGGACGTCAACCACGCCGGCGTCATTTCTGGCATCCACAGCCATAATTTCGATGGCGGCGGCTATAACCAGTGGGTCATCGACGACACGCCGGGCCAGTTGCGCACCCGCCTGGCGACGAGCAGCGCGGCCACGCAGTTGAACCTTGGTTACCTGATACAGCAAGGCGTGGGCACGGCCCAGCGCGGCAGTTACCGCGGCAGCGGCTTCGAACTGCGCACCGACGCCTGGGCCGTGCTGCGCGGCGGCGAAGGCGTGCTCATCTCTACCACCGCCCGCGCACAGACGGGGGCGGGCGTGGCCTCTACCCAGCTCGACACCATGGAAGCACTGGGCCAGCTGAAAGGCGCCGCCGAGCTGAACAAGACGTTGGCCGAGGCCGCGCAACAGCAAACCGCCCTGTTCAGCCAGGATGCGAAACAGGCCCAGCTGGACCTGATCAAGCAGATCGACCCGCAGCAGGACGGCAAATACCAGGCCAGCGTGGGCGGGCAGGGAGCGCTGAAGGCCAGCGCAGGCGAGCGCAAGCAGGCCACCGACCAGCCGGTGGAAAAATTCGGCCAGCCCCTGGTCTTGATGGAAGCGCCCGCCAGCATCAACTGGGCCACGCCCGGCTCGACCGTCCTGTTTGCCGCACAGCAGCTGCAATGGACCTCGCAGTCGGATCTGCACATGACGGCCGCACACACTTTTTCCTCCGTGGCGGCCAGTGCGCATGGGCTGTTTACCCACTCCGGCGGCATCCAGGCGATCGCCGCCAACGGCCCGGTATCGCTGCAGGCGCATACGGGACAACTGGAAATCCTGGCCGACAAAGCCATTACCGTGATCTCGGTCAACGACAACATCGACATCAAGGCCAACCAGAAGATCACGCTGCAGGCTGGCCAATCGTCGATCACCTTAGAGGGCGGCAATATCACGTTCACCTGCCCCGGCAACTTCACGGTCAAGGGGGGCCAGCACGTCTTCAACGGCGGCGCCAGCGCGGCCGGCGTGCTGCCGGCACTGCCCGATACGCGCATCAAGCTGTTCGATGAAGGCTTTGTGCTGCGCGACCGCGACACGGGCGAACCGATGCCGCGCCAGCCCTACCGCATCAAGCGCGAAGATGGCAGCTATGAGAGCGGCATGACCGACGAAAAGGGCTTGACGCATGTGATAGCAGCGGCCGCCGCCGAGGCGCTGGTGATCGAGCTGCTGAAAACGATGGGCGGCCAGGGTTCGGCATCGGCACCGGCACCCGCCCCCTCTTCGGCGCCGGTACCAGGTTCGCCAGGACAGCCGGCGGCCAAGGCAAACACCCCGCCGGAACCGAGATACAAGCCGGCAGGCGACTCCAGCACCACGCCGGTGGACAACAAGCGCCGCAAGGAAGTACTGGTCAAGCTGCCGGCCTGCTGGATCGAGGACTACGAAAAGGAAATCGCCGGTCCCTCTTATGGCCGCTATGCGCAGCCTTACCAGCACGACGGCACGCCACACAAATACAGGGACAAGATCTGGTTCAAGCTGTACATACCGGCAAAATCGGACGGTCCGGTGGTGGTGGAAGTGCGTTTCAAAGCCATCCCGGTACTGGACGCCGTAGGACAGGCGCTGGAAGAGAGCGACAAGGGCACCGAATCGGCGGCGCTGCGCGTCAAGCAGCGCGCCAACGTCGTGGCGCTGGCGCAGAAAAACGCGACGGCCGGCATCGAAGGCAACTGGAACAACAAGTTCCGGCTTGAAATCAATGATCCGCAATGCGGACAAAAAGTGTTGCCCGTGGTTTTCCGCGTCCTCTGGGTCGACGAGAATCAGCACTACACGCTGCAGATCCACAAGCGCTATGACCGCGAAAACGTGACCGGCGACGTCATGAACGTGTCGCTGGCAACGGCACTGACCACGTATGCGCATGAATTCGGGCATTGCGTCGGCATGCCCGACGAATACTCGTACACGGAGTTCGAAGAAACGGTACGCTATTTCAAGCCGGACGGCACACTCGACGCGCCTATCGTTTGCCACGTCAACGGCACCTCGCCGGAAGACCTGACGCAATCGATCATGTCGTATGCGGAAGGCGCACTGATATTGAAACGCCACGGCTGGAATATCGCGATTGAAGCGCAGGAATTGCTGAGCAAAAAAATCGGCAGGAAGATACGATGCGATATTGTCTGACACTGCTTATCTATGCCATGCTGATGGCACTACCATTGAAAGCCAATACCATGACGAGCACTCATGCGCCCCTCTCCATCTCCCTGCAATGCCTGGGCAACGCTGGCTGCGTCTACCAGCGCAAGCCGATCGACGTGCTGGTCACCATCCGCAACGATGGCAGCCGCGATATCGGTTTTCCGCTCGACTACCTGCGCAAGTCGGGCCCGATCGTCAAATTCATCGATACCGATACGGGCGCCGTCACCTACGCCCGCCGTGGTCTGGCGAATCCGGCGCTGAGAACGAAATTCACCACGATTGCGCCAGGCGCCTCGATCTCCATGGAAATAGATATACATCCAACCGACATTGAAACGTTTCGCATCAAAAGAGTCGATATCAGCGTGGAGGTGATATTGAAGGGCAACATACGCATCGATGGCGAAGCGGAACTGCAGGACTACCAGGGCGGCGCGAAGATCCGCATCTTTGAAAAAGATGAGTAAGACCATGCTGGCGCGAATGGTGCTGTAGAGCATCCGCGTCTGTCAGCAAGTGCCGTCGTCACGGAAACGATATCGCTGTGCGATCACTTGCTGGCCGGCCGCTACAGTTGTCCGGCCCCGCATAAAAAAGCCCCTGAAAAATCAGGGGCTTAGCTGTTGCATTGACCCGGCGTTACCTTACGCTGCCGGACGGGAGATTATCTCCACTCGATGATCAATGAGGTGGCTAAGCGTTTGATTTTTCAGTCTTTTCCAAACCATTCAGTTACTGATACCCTCAAAAATACCCTCACCTGCAAAATCCGCTATTGCCGGTTTGTCGTGGCCGGGATAGGAGACACCAGTCCGCTTGCTCGCACTTGTTATCCGATTCTTCTGGCCGAGAACGCATTCATTTCAGCACAGCAGCAATCGAAGCGCTTCGATGAATTTAAGGATACGCCGATCTTCAGAGCCACGCTGTCCCCCTGTCACTCGCGTAATATCACGCCCGCTATAGCGACAAAGACGAAACAATGGGACGCACTTATCTATCTACCGCTTTTACCATGCCCCACATTACCTCCGCTTTTCACGTCTCGAGCTAGACAGTCAGTCGAGCCGTCTCAGCATTTAATAAAGGGCAACTTGCTGCAGATCGCAACGGCCAAGGCTGAGATCGTGTACGAATGGCGGACCTGACCCGGCCGGACTCGCTACCGCATAGCGTTTGAACTCATCTGTGAATGTGGCGCGCAACTTAGGTGCTGACTCCGGTGAAGTGGGAATGATCTCCCCCTTCGAAGGTAATTGTGTCTTCTTCATGAATATCCTGCGGGGCACATTGTCCCCTATTAGAATGTCCATGAAAACCGGACTAGCTCAACTTGACCCTGGTTCCCGTATCGAGCAAAACAGTCAGCCGGGCCGTATCGGCATTGAATCAAGCGAATAAAGCGCAACTTGCTGCTGATCAAGACGGCCAAGGCTGAGATCGTGTACGAAAAGCGAACCTGCCCCCGCAGCCGCGTCCCCCTTTGCCGCTCACAGCGTTCCGAAACTTTCCCAGTACGCCTAAGGCACGACGCAGAGCAGTGACACTATCATTAGCCAATATCAGGACCGCTATGGCGATCGAGCCGAGGCAATGGTACGCGCTTATTTGTCACAGGGGACATATTTCTACTTTAACAACAACTGCATCAGAGTAATTGCAGCCATTCTTAATATGTAAATATTCAGGCAAATCAAAAGCATAAAGAATATTTATCCTAGCGCCTTCTTTATAAAGAAAAAAATCTTCTTTATCATTGAAATACATTCCCTCCTTGACCACACAGCCATTCTCCATCAAACAATTAAATGCATTTACCTCATCATCAAGATGATCATCCTGTCCAGAAAAAAAATGACGTCCAACAACACCAGAGACAAGCACCGTTGGAATTTCCCCATCCATTAAATGTTTTTTCCAACGCACCGAACCAAATGCACCAAAAGTTTTAAAATTATCATCTCCCTCATCCTCAAACAAATCCTCACGTCCACTATTCTTCTTCTCTCTCTCAAGAAAATCAAACAAAGAATATACAACCTTAAAACAATGCTCCTCATTCAAACCTTCAAAGTAACTCGTCATTTCCTCGAATCCCCTTCCCCAACCTTCTCAATCATTAGTATATTATCATTGAATATCTTTAAGCCAGGCCCAATCCCAAGCTGCGTATTCATAACACCAAGACCATTATTAATTTTCATTTCTTTAAAAGGATCATTCCTCTTAGGTTTAGCCTCCACCTTAAATCTAACGCTATTACTCCCCCACCCACTTCTCCCCTCCACCATATCGGGGAATTCGATAAAGGCTGCGGAATTTGCAAAATTTCCTATTTCTTGCAATTTTTCCGAAGTTCCTGGCTTTACTACTATTTTAAAAACATAACCTTCATATTTTTTTTGCATAATCAAAAAATGGAGATAGTGATGTCTCTGTGGTGCCAGAAATACTTGAAGTCCTAACAAGGGGGGACGGGGTCAGGTCCGGTATTCAGACACACTCGCGCAATATCACGTCCGCTATAGCCACAGATACGAGGCAATGGCACGCGCTTATCTGTCACCGCTTTTACCATGTCTAACATCGCCGCCGCTTTTCACGTCTCAAGCAAGACAGTCAGTTCGGCCGTATCGGCATTTAATAAAGCGCAACTTACAGATCGCAACGGCCAAGGTTGAGCTCGTGTACGAATGGCGGACCTGACACCGCCCCCACCGCCACCGCCCCTGCCGGCTCTCCATGCATCAATTATTTTTTTAAAAACAAATTTCATTAATTATTAACACGCCAACCAAACCACCAAATCACCAAATCACCAAATCACCAAACCAAAGAAAATATCAGTTTTTCTTAACTACTCATAATTCGAATTAATAAATTCCTCCTCAGTCATTTTATCCGCACGGCATCCCTTTATGCAACCTATCACTTCCCCTTTATCTTTTATAATATACACACCAATCATCAATCCGGATGTTAGTAAATAATCAATCCTGGAAATTTTAATATAATCTTGGATTTCTATTAGCACATCATAAATTTCCTGCGTTTTCCCCAATACATACTCAACATAATTATTATTTTTTCGTCTTTTCACAGAACGGAAAAAACCTTCAGCAGCTCTAACATAATCACCAGCATTTATATCATGAACAAAATACTTTTCTATAACAGAATTTAATATTATGGACATTTCAATGGGTAGCGAACAAGGCAATTCAAATTCCATTGGATGCAATATTTCAATCATAATCTTCCTGACTTTATTATCGCTTAGTTGTTTTTAATGACGTCATCATATCCAGGGGGATGGGGTTAGGTTGAGCTAGTCCGTGCGTGACACCGGCCGTGCGGGCTCGAGCGACGCGCCAGTCGACCATTTGGCTCGCCAAAACTCGCTACGAAAGCGAATTGATCAGCACTTACTTAGGTGATCAATACGCTGCTGGTTGCAAGCATATTTCGAAGATCATCTAAACCACCTAGCTGGACTTCCCACAACCAAAGCTGACGATCGCCAACACGCCGCAAAGAAGAGAATGAATCTGCACGAATAATATCTTCCAAGGTCTGAGAAGCTGAAACCTGTGCATTTAATTGTGTATCATTTAGGACGTTTACTGGATACACATCTCGAATTTTTTGGAAGCGTACTTCAGGCAGTGACGCATACCATTTATTTAAACGCTTTCGATCCTCAGCAGTCAGCTTTCCACCGTCCAGACCCAGGACATGGAATTCGGGTTTCTTTTCAATAAATTCAGAAAGAGCATACCCAAAATTCCAGTGCCTCAGACCAATACACGACATTAAAATTCTTTCAAAAATATCGCCGCCAAACTCCAAGAAGCGCTCTTCAATTGCCAAACAAAACAACGTCTCACCAATCTCTTCAACATAACTTAAAGAGGCCGAAGCAAAACTATCATAACCAGGCTCTGCGCTGCCTTCTGGATTTGCAACCAATGACATAACATGAATATCAGAGAAGCCAGATTTCAGCGCCTTTGTGTATACTCTTCCACCAATTTTTGTTAACTCGCCCTTATAACCTAAACCTTCGGCCGCAAAATATGTTGGTGCAATCCCGATACGATGGAAAATTGACGTAACTAAATCGTGGAATGCCTTCAAGCCATCAGCACCTGGAGCTGGAGTCGTGTAACTATAAAGTCCTATTGCAAATGCTTTCTCAGTCATTCAATTCTCTTATCATGGCTTTGGTGTGCGTGTAGGAACGACCACTTTTGGTGGAAGCGGCGTGAAGCCCTGTGCTCTGATCTGCGCATCCAAGGCGGCTCGCACCTGCCACCAGATTCTTCTAGGCGATGAGGCCTTCATTTCAGCACATCAGCAATCGCAGCGCACCGAGACGCCCAGAGATACGCCAAGGTCGCAGCGCTGCGCTGTCATGCTGTCATTAGAGCAGTTTCGGGCGCACTATAGCGACAGAGACGAGGCGATGGCACGCGCTTATCTATCGAGCGCTTTTACCATGTCCCATATCGCCGCCGCTTTTCACGTCTCGAGCAAGACAGTCAGTCGAGCCGTATCGGCATTTAATAAAGCGCAACTTGCAAAAAAAAGAGACGGCCAAAGCTGAGATCGTGTACAAATGGCGGACCTGACCCCGGGATCGTGACCCCGGGATCGACGGTTTGCCGCGTAACATTGTAACGACGCACCAGCTCGGCCTGCGACTCGGTCGATTCCCGTATTAGGCGGAAGGAAAGAGTGTACTCAAAACATGCCGAGCCTTGAATAGGGGGCCAGCTACGGATGGGGCCATAATCACACAAATCTAAATACTTAGATTATCGGAGAAACTCAATTTTTCATTATTTCACCCTCCCATTTTTTCAAAAGAGTAGAAAATTTTTCCCTGTCAGGATTTGAAAATGGGCACGCCGATATTGATCTAGACACTATGAGGAATAATTTTCTCCTCAATACCTCATCATCATTAAAGCCGCCCAAACCTGCAAGAGTTTGAAAGTATCCATCTCTATTTTTAATTATTTCAAAAAAATCATCCCCTTTTGAATCAGTCACACCAATTAATATTGCCTCATGAATTGGATTGATTAAATCCACCAATGAGAAATCATCAAAAAAACCTTCAAAGTCCGATCTAATTCGGCGTATTTTTTTTAAAAATTGAGGGTTTTTTGCTGCAAAACTGAGAGAAATTTTCATATCACTAATGGTTTACTGGGTTATACGGAGGGCGTTTTCCGAAAGTTTTAGTATAGGTTTGTATATATTTTAACTCAAGCTCCTTTGCATTTTTTTTCCCCTCTACCGTACGCAATAAATCGACATCTAGTGCTATATCTTTTTTCGCGAAAACACGCTGATGCTCTGTAAACCGTGTAAGGTAGTCACGACCTGTTTCCCCGAAGTGAAGTAACTCTCCCGATTTTGCATCCCGAATTACATAAACATCATGTGGGCCAGACGCCGATAAACTATTTCCGTGAACACCATCTAAACTATTTGACCATTTCGCATATCCACTTTGATAGCCACCTGAAACCCCACCATACTGTCGCTGAGTTGCCGGCACCCATTCCTGCAGTGTCATTTTTCCACCATTTTGCTGATACGAGCGCCAAGCATCCAATCGAGCAGTTAATCGGGGGGAGATATCTGAAACTGCATTCGTGGAACCTTGATTGGAAATGGAGTCTGCACTTGAATACTTTCCATTATTTAACCTTCCATCGGAATTTGATGAGAAAAATGGATCTTGATTCCCGCCATTTTTTATATCTCGATTCTTCCCCTCATTAACAACATTAATTTTATTATTAGAGTTTTCATTCTTGGTTTTTGGAGATATGCCCTGTGGGTCCATTAACATCCCCCCCAACAACCAAGCATCCTCCCGGGACATTTCTGAGAAAGATTTTTGCAGAGTATCTGAAATTCTCTCGTTCTGCACCTGCAACGTCTTTAAATTATACTGCATTGATATGGCCATATCACCTGCAACATATGCAATTTTTGCTAAACCTCTATAATAACTAGAGGTTTCGTTACCGACCATTTCCCCTATTGTTTCAACAGCTTTGGCGAGAGTTTTTTTACTCTCCATTTTATAAGGAGCACCAACTTCAGTTCGCCCCAATCGCTCAATCTCAGCATTTGCAGATCTTACGTCATAACGCAAATTTTGACACTTCTCACTATTATCTCCACTACATGCAGCCAGCTGTACATCCCTTTCCATACTCTTCGCCTGCAACTGCTTTTCTCGTTCCTTATCACAGCCACTCCCTTTCGGGTCCTTCGAGCATGCTTTTGATATGACACTAAGTTCGAGAATTTCTTTGTGTTTCAGATAATTATTCGCCACCTCATTTGCCGCAGTAGCCGCTCCCGTTGCCCCACCAGCTGCGGCACCCACCGCAGCGCCCGCCGCCAGCGTCAACGCATCACGCAGCGTTTCAGGCATATCAAGTTGCTTCAACTCCTTAGCGATTCTATCTGTCGACAACGCCGCCGCGCCTGCGCCCAAAGCACCATTGGCGCCGCCGGCAAGCCCGCCAATCGCCGCGTGCAAGGCAACCCGCGCAAGTCCATCCTCTTTCCAGTTCTTGGTTAGCTCATCACTTTGGCGCATTAGCTCTGCGCTTCTTTCAGGATCGGTTTCACGGAGATTATGTGCTTTAGCTGCCAATACTTCCGCCTCTTTCAGCTTGTCGGAAGCATAAGTCCCCAGCTTCTCAGCAGCAGCTGCCGCAAACGCCGCAGTCACATCCATCGTCGCCTGCAGCGCGGCCTTGTCAAAATTATTGCCGATCTTGCCGCTAGAATCCACTCCAGTCGTCACGTCTCGGTTCACACCGGCAATAGCTTCGTCCACGCCCTTGCCCGTCGCCGTGCGCTGAGCCGCATCGTCGGTGATGACGATTGTGCCGCCGCTAATGCCGCTGCGGGTCGTGCTGGTGGAATTTTCACTGAGGGAAACGATAGCTGGCAGGCCCACTGTAGTAGCATCTTTTTTGCCAGCGATATCCGTCAGGTTCTCATTTCGTGTGCCCGTGCCTGCAAAGGACATGCCACCCGACACCCCCACACTGCTACCCTTCGATATCGCATGATTGGCAATATCGCTGTGCGTCAAGGTCGACGTAATCAGGCTGCTGTGCAGCTTACCCGACTCCGTGGCACTGATGACGGCGCCCTTCAAGTCCGTATTGCCGCCCACCTTGATCTGGAAGCCGCCGTCGCCAGCCTTGAAGCCGCTTTGCTCCTGCACGCTGGCGTAGTCGTTGTGCATATTGCTCTGGCTATAACTGCCGCTGACGCTGGCGCCAAAGCCGACGGTACCGCTGGCGGAGATGCTCTGGCTCTTGCTGTCGAACTTGGCCGTGTCCTGCAGGCTTTCCAGGTTCAGGTTGCCCTTGATGTCGGCAATCACCTGGTTGGCGCTGGCCACGGCGCCCTTGATATTGGTGTCGCCGCCGCTTGTGATGATCAGCTTGTCGCCCGCATTCACATGCGTATTGAGCTGCGTCGTGCCATCGCCGTCCTCATGCCCCTTGCTGCCGCTGACGCTGGCCGTGAAGCCGAACGAGGTGCCCTTGGTGCTGACGATGGCTTGCACGCCCACCGATGCACTCATGCTTGAGCTCTTGCTGTGCTGGCTTTCCGTATCCTGCGCGGCCAGCAGATTGACGTTGTTGTCGGCATGCAGGCGGATATCGTTCTTCGCGTTCAGGTCGCTGCCCAGGATGGTGATATTGCTATCCTTGCCGCCACCCGTGGCCGTGATGTTGATATTGTTGCCCGTCAACACGCTGCCGCTGTGCGTGGTGCTCGCCGTCGTTTGCGTCTGCTGGCTTTCCGAATGGCCCGCCGTCAGGCTGATGCTGATGCTTGGTCCGCCTTCCTTCATCATGTCCTTGGCCGCGGCGTTCGCCGCCATGGCCGTGGTCGCCGCAGCCATGGCCGTCACCCGGCTGTTCTTCGCCGTGCTGGCTGCCGTGCTCATGGTTTGCAAGGTCTGGATGGCGCTCACCACGCTGCCGCCCAAGGCGACGGTAAAGCCATCCTGCGTGGTCTTGGTCTCGAATTTCCCCTTATCACTATCTTGTCCCGGCGTAATTTTCACGCTGGTGCCCGCCAGGTTCAGGTCAGTGGCCGCGACAATATCGCTGCCGCCGATCTTCAGGTCCTTGCCTGCAACGATGGTCAAGGCGCCGCTGGTTGAACCCACGGTGCTGCGCGCCTGGCCGCTCTGGATGACGGCGTCACGCTCCTGGTCGGTAGTCGTGGTGCGCGTGCCATAGCTGAAGCCAAAGCCGCCACCGCTCATGAAGCCGCTTTCCTTGACGTCGCGGTGGTGCAGTTCCTTGCTCGTTTCGCTTGCCGCGGCTATGCTGATATCGTTCTTCGCCAGCAAACTGGCGGAGCCATCGCTGAGAATTTGCGCGCCCGTAAGCTTGATGTCGTTGCCTGCAGCAAACGCCACCGTAGCGCCGCCAAAAGCACTGCCGGCCGAGGTACCCAGGTCCAGCATGTCGCGCGTGGTGATGGTCTTCTTGTTCAGGAAACCCTTGCCGGTCTGTACATGTCCCTCGTCGACGGTAAGCTGGTTCGTGCCAGCGCTCAGCACGATGTCATGGCCCGCCGTCACAGACAGGTCCACGCCTGCCTGCACATCGGCTGCCCGGGCAGTCAGATCGTTGCCGGCCTGCAGCACAATGCTGCCACTGCCCTGGATCTGGCTACCCACCTCGGTACTGCTGCTGTCCTTGCGGTAGTTTTTCGCATCCCAGCTCAGGCTGCTGCTGCTGGCCGTCGTCAAGGTTCCCAGGTTGATGTCGCGGCCGGCGTTGACGATGGTCTGGCCATCCTTGCCGGCATTGCCGATGACCCCGGCAAGCATGCTCACGTCGCGGCCCGCAGACACCACCAGCGTTCCGCCGCCACTGCTGCCATCACCGGTCACGTACAGCCCCGCCACCCGGTCGATATCCGTGCGGCTGAAACTGTTGCCTCCAGCGCTGCTGCTGGCACTTTGCGTGGTACTGGCAATATGGATGTCGCGCCCGGCGGTAGCGATCAACTCGCTGTTGGCCGAGATCGTGCCGCCGATATTGTTCAGATCGTTCCTTGCGGCCACGGCGACGGCGTCGCCGTTCAGGCGGCCACCCATGTTTTCCACATTGTCCGCGGTCAGCTTGACAACACTGCGCCCGGCAATCGTGCCACTGTTGGTCAGGTCGCCCGACAGATTGATATTGATGTCCTTGCCGGCGAGCAGTGCTCCGCTACCGTCCAGGTCTCCTTCACGCAGGCGCAGATAAATTTGCGGTACCAGCGCTTTCTGCACCGAGCCATCTGGCAGCGCCACGTCGCGTTCGACCAGCCAGACAATATCGCTCGTCAGCGCTGCCATTTGCTCGGCCGTCAATGCAACACCAGGATGCAGATCGTAATTCTTCGCATATGCCACGCCGGCGTCCATCAAGGCACGGTATTGCTGCTCGTCGTTCGTGTAGTCGCCGACAAAGCGCTGCCCCGTCAACTGCGCCACCTGTTCGCGGATCAGCTTTTGTTCATAGAAGCCGTCGCCCAGGCGTTTTTGCGTCACCGACGGGTCCACCTTGACCTGATTGAGCAGATAGTCGGAACCTGTCCATTCGCGGAAATTGGCAAAGCGCGGATCCGTCTCGACCAGGTAACGCGACGACAACGACGGCAAGGTGCGGAACAGGCTTGCATTGGGCAAGGCCGTTGACGGGCTGCTGGTGCGCACGAACTGCGCCCGGCCGGAAGCGTCCGTAAGCGCCACTTGCGCAATGCCGGGCAGGCGTGTCTGGCCCGGTACGCCACCCAGGCCGGCAGCCTGCGCGGCGGTGCCGGATGCATTGCCGATGCTGGTGCTGCCCGCCGGCGCCAGGCTGGCCTGGCCGTGTGCATCCGCCCCCGTCACGCGCCCCACCTGCATGTCGGCGGGCAGCACGCCCAGTGTCGCTTCCGTGACGCCGGCCCCGCGCGCCGCACCCGGCACGCCACCGACGCCGGTCGCCGCGGAAACGCCTCCGGAGGCATTGCCGATGCTAGTCGTGCTCCCGGACGCCAGGCTGACCTGGTCAAGCTGATTCGAACCTGTCACGGTGGCGGCAAGCGCGCCGGCGACCGTACGAACGAATCCCCCCTGGCCGGCCTGGCCGAGGCGATCCGTGCCAGTAGTTGAAGCTGTACCGCCGACATGCTGCACCTCTTGGGCCATGGCACCCGTTGCCGCCGTGCCAAGCGCAATGGCGCTCGGGTAAGCACCAGTCGGGCCATTGCCTTGTTGAACCGCATCGACTGCGCTCCCGGAGACGCTGCCGACAGTGCCGCCCAGGCCGGCCCCCGCCACCCGCGTCGTTCCGTTCGGCCCACTGCCGCCGCTGGCCGCGCCGGCCTGACGGCCTGCCGCATTGTCAACCCCGGCCAGGCCTGCCAGCACGCTGACAATGGCCTTGCCCTGCACTTGCGCGCTGGCCGCGCCGGCCGCGCTGGTGGATGCATTGACGCCGCCAGTAGCGGCGCCGGACAAGCTGATGCCGCTGCCCTGCGGCGTGGCAAACTGTTCTTCCCGCGCAATGTTAAGAGTGATGCTCTCGGTTTTCTCGGCCCCGGTAAAAGCCGCCGGTTTTCCAATGCTGGTACTATCGCGCCCTTTTTTGAACTTTCGCTTGTATAGGGTCGCCGTACCTTTGTCAGTACTGATTTTCTGTCCCTGCGTCTGTCCATTCCTGATGCGGCTGCCATGCATGTCCAGCAGCCCGCCCGCGATGATATGGCTGTCTTCGTTGGCAACCAGGTCGGCACTGATGGAGATATTGCCGCCAGCAATGATGCGCCCGGGGTCGGAACTGACGATCTCGCTCTGGCGCGAAGTACGCGTGGTCTTGTAGAGCGTCCACACTTCATACGTGCCATCTGGCGTGCGCAGATGCAGCGACTCATCATCATATGTCTCCACGCCCGGCGTGCCGGCGACATAGCGTTTCGCCGCGCCGGCGCCCTGGTACTCGGTCACGGACTCCTGTTTCGTTGATGAGGACATTTTCATCTGAATATGCTTATTCAGATTATTGATCTGGGCAGCGCTCATGCTCAGGCTGCCCAACGCTTCGATGGTGGCGCTGGCGTTATTCAAGACCGCCGTGCGCCCGGTCGCCTGGCGATTGCCGTCAATACTGCCGCCGATAGACAGGCTGTTGGCGCTGAAAATCAGCGCGTGTTCGAAGTTATTGATGGTTTGTGCGCCAATCTGCAGGTCGTTGCGCGCAGCGATGGTCGCGGCAACACCATTTTCCACATCATTGTTCAGGGTCCCGGCACCAATGCTGAGCTGATCACCATAGATGCGTCCGGTGCCAATGTTATGAATGATGTTTGCATTAATCTCAGTGGCAACACCGTCGATCACGCCCCGATTCACCAGCAGACCGCCGGCACTGAGGCGTGTGATGGTCGCGCTGATGTCACCGTAGGCCGTGTTATCGATGTTGGAATTGGTACGCAGGGTCAATGTGCCGCCCGCACGCACTTTGCCCATGTTCAGGAATTGACCACCGGTGGCGATGCCAAGGTTGCGGTTGGCGACGAGCTCCGCACCGGCGCCATGGCTATAGCCACCGCTCAGATCGAGGTTCATGTCCAGCTGCGACAACAGGCGTCCATCGCCCGTCAGACTGGCGGCACGCACATCGGCCAGCGCGCCGGCAATCACCGTCCCTCCCGTATTGATGATGGCAAGGCTGCGGTTCGCCGCCAGATCGGCCACGCTCAGCGCCGTGCCGGCGCTGGCCAGACCTTGTGTATTATCAAAAACACCTGAGCCGACGATATCCAGATTGCCATCGGTGCGCAACGCTCCCGCCCGGTTGCTCAGCGAGCCCGTCGTCAGGATGGCGTTAATCGCCTCGATACCCTGGTTACTGCCTTGCGTCGTGCTGTTGTCGATCGTGCCCGCCGTCAGGCTGACCGTGGCGCCGGAGCGTATCAATCCATTCCGGTTGTCGATGCCGCCGGGAGTAGCGAACGACAGCTTGCCCACCACCTGTATCTGGCCATTCTGGTTATCGAGGCCAGCGCCAGACAACGCCAGGCTGGATTGGCCGACGATCTGCCCACCCGCATTGTTGATCAAACCGGTGGTGCCGCTGATCGCCCCTGCCGCACCGAAATAACCTGCCGTGTTGTTCCAGCTGCCTATCGACAGAACGGCGTCGCCACCGCTGACGATGCCGCCGGCATTGCCCTGGTTGCGCGCAGCATAGGCGCCCGCGCTACCGTTGCTCAGGACCTGGCCGCGCGTGTCGATGCGCATGCCTGCGCCAGACTGCAACAGGCCGCCGTCATTCGTCAACGGGCCGGAGTACACGCTCAGCGTCTCGCTGGCGGCGATGGTGCCCAGATGGTTATCCAGCGCCCATAGGCCCGTATCGATCCGGATATTCTTGCCAACAATCATACCGGCGGCGCCTTGTCCGGCAGCGACCGTATTGCTCAAGTCAGCACTCCGAAGCGTGATGTCGCCAACGGCCTGCAGCGTGCCGCCGTCGTTTTTCAAGACGCCGCCGCTGATGATATTCAAGTTACCTGCCACTGTGGCAACCTTACCGCCGGTATTGTCCAGGAACCCAGCCGCCAGTTCGACGTTACCCGTCGCGGCCAGCAAGCCGGCCTCGTTGCGCAGCACCTGGGCCGCGCTGGCGTGCAGCGTACCGCCAGCCGTCAGTTTGCCGCCCTGGTTCAACAGCTCGCCCACCGCCGCCGTGAAATTGCCGCCGGCTGCGATCACGCCACTCTTGCTGTTGTCCAGCGTGCCGCCACCGCGAATATCCAGGCTGCCGCTGCCAGCCGCCTGCAGCGTGCCGCCCTGGTTATTCAAGGAGTAGGCAGCGATGCTGGTGCTGCCATTGCTGGCGATCGTGCCGCCGCGGTTATCCAGGCTCTGGCTGGCGCCGATAGCGGTCTGTCCGAGGCCGAGTTGGGTAATATTTCCTTGACGATTGTCGAGCGTATCGGATGAGATCGTTACCTGCTGCGCGATGGTGCTGGCATTGCGATGGTCAAGCGCCGCCGCGGTCATGTCCAGACTGCCATTCGAGGTGATCTGGCCCCGCTGGCCGCTGATCTGGCCTGCATGCATCGTCAATGTTCCGCTACCCGCATGTTCGATCTTGCCGTCCGTATTTGCCAGCACGCCAGCGTTCAGGTTCAAACTGACGCTGTTGACGGCGATGCGTCCGCTCGTATTATCGAGTACGCCGCCGGGCGAAGTAAGGTTGAGCGAACTGGCGCCACTGCCCGTCTGGATGATGCTGCCCTGCACATTGCCCAGGTTCGCCACTTGCACGGTCAATTGACCTGCGCTGACCTGGCCGCGGCCGTTCTCCCAACGCTGGCCATAGTGATTGGCGGCATGGACTTCGAGTGTGCCAGGGGTCGTTACCACGGCGCCGCTGGTGGAGACGTCACCCGCGCTCGCGTTCAGCGCGATGTTCGACGCACTGGTTTGGCTGCCCGCCACATCCACCGTAGCACCGCTGAAAACCATGTTGCCCGCAGCCAGATTCTGACCGGAGGCGCGCAAGGCCTGGGCCGTCGTCACGTTCAGGTTGCCTGCGGCCAACAAACTGCCATCGGCCTTGACGCCCGCAGCCAGCAGACTCGACGCGGAACCGGTCAGACTGCCTGCATTGATCGTGTTGTGTCCTTGCGCCAGAATAGTGCCAGTATTGCTGACATCGCCCGAGGCACGCAGAGTCTGGTTGGCACCAGCATACAGGCTGCCGCTGTTGACGACGTTGGCGGCAACCATATTCAGGTCGATACTGGCAAACACCTTGCCGCCATTATTGTTCAGGTCGCCGATAACCAGCTCCGCATTGCCATCGAGCGCCTGGATCTGGCCGCGCGTATTATCCACTGCACCACCGCGCAGTGTCAGCTTGCGCCCACCCAGAATATTTCCCTCAGTATTGTTCAAAGCCGTACTAGCGTTCACACCGAGATTCTGTGCCGAAACAAGACGGCCATGGTCGTTGAGCAGGGTCGCCGTTTCGACCTGCACATCGCCATTGCCCTCGATCTTGCCGCCGCTGTTGTCCAGACTACGCGTGGCAACGATGCTCGCCAGGTCGGTTCCTAACTGGATGATCTCGCCCTGACGATTGTCCAGGGCACCGCTCGTCACCGTCAGCTGGCGCGCAATGGTGCTGGCATTGCGGTGATCGATGTAATCGGCCGCCACTTGCAGCGCGCCATTACCCGTGAGCTGGCCACGCTGGCCGTAAAGATTCGTGGCGCGGATATCCAGCAAGCCCTTGCCCGCATGTTCGATCTTGCCATCGATATTCGTCAGGTCGCCCGCCTGCAGGCGCAGATTGGCGCTGTTGACGGCGATGCGCCCGCCGGTGTTATCCAGCTTGCCCGTCTCGATGACCGTGTCGCCCGTGCCCGTCTGTATCAATGTACCCTTGGTATTGTCCAGATTGGCAACGCGCAAGGCCAGCTGCCCGGCGCTCAGGCTGCCGCTTTGGTTCACCAATGCCTGCCCATTGGCGGCATTCGCCGTGATGGCCAGCAAGCCATTCGTCGATACGATGGCCTTGCTGGTCGTCACATTGCCCGCCAAGGCCGTCAAGCCGACATTGGCTGCGCTGGTCTGGCTGCCGCCCACGTCGACCGACCCGCCCGTCAATTGCAACTGGCCCGCCGCCATGTTCTGGCCGCCAGCTTGCAAGGCGCCGGCCGTTTTCACCGTCAAATCGCCAGCCGAGGCAAAGCTGCCATCGGCGCGCATGCCTGCCGCCAGCAATCCATTACCGCCCAGGCTGCCCGCCATGATCGCCGTATTGCCCAGGGCCGCCAGCGAGCCGGTATTGCTGAGCAAACCACCGATCTCCAGGGTCTGATTGCGGCCCGCGTACAGCACGCCAGCGTTGAGGACGTCGCCGCTGACCTTGGCCGTGATATCCGTGCCTGCGCCGAGTGTGCCTTGTACGTTGCGCACGCTGGCCGCATCCAGGCTCAAGGCACCCGTGCCTGCCTGCAGCAGGCCGCGCGTATTGTCGATGGCGCCGCCCAGGTGCAGATCGGTCGCCGCCGCGATCACGCCGTCGGTATTGACGAGTGCGCCAGTGCTGACGATGTCGGCGGACGTTGCCGAGGTGATTTTGCCCTTGGTATTGTCCAGGCTGCCGGTCTGCAGCGACAACACGCCGTTGCCGGCCATCTCCCCATTCGTATTATCGAGCTGGCCAGTGACGGCCACCGTCATACCGCCCGCGCCCGTCTGCAGCAAATGGCCACCCCGGTTGCTCAAGCTGTCAGCCTGCACGCTCAGGGACCGCCCCGTGGTGGTGGCGTTGGCATGGTCAAACAGGCCGGCCTTGAGATCGACGGCGCCATTGCCGATGATGCCTCCCCCGGCGCCCTGCAAGCTGGCCGCCGTGATGGCCAGGGTACCTGCACCCGCATGCTCGATCTTGCCGCCCGCATTCGTCAAGCTGGCCGCGCCCAAGATCAAATTATTACTATTGACGGCGATGCGTCCCACGCTATTGTCCAGTTTGCCCGTCTGGATGACTGTATCGCCCGTGCCCGTCTGGATCACGGTGCCCTTGGTGTTATCCAGGTGACCCACGTGCAGGTCAAGCTGGCCGGCACTGAGTTGCCCTTCCGTATTGCGCAAGGTATCGTGCGCGCGGACCGTCAGCGTGCCCGGCGTGCTCACCACGGCCTTGGCGGCCAACACATCGCCGCTCGTCGCGGCCAGGCTGATCTGCGTTGCACCGGTCTGGCTGCCCGTGATATCCACATTGGCGCCCGACAGGTTCGCCGCGCCGGCCGCCAGGTTCTGGCCATGTGCGGCCAGCGTGTGCGCGGTATTGATCGTCAAGTCACCAACCGTGCCCAGCTTGCCATCGGCCTGCATGCCTGCACCGATCAAGCTGCTTGCACTGCTATCGAGGCTATTGGCCGTAAGACTGGTATTGCCTTGCGCCGCAATCACACCCGTATTGGCGACGCCGCCGCTGGCGGTAATGGATTGATTCCCGGCAGCATACATGCTGCCCGTGTTATTCAAGCTGGAAAGCGTGGCGTTCAAGTTGGCGCCTGCAAACACGCTGCCAGCAGTGTTGTGGAGCTTGCCGACGTTCAGGGTCGCGTTACCGGCAACGGCTTGCAATTGCCCCTTGGTATTGTCGATGTCACCACCGTTCAAGACCAAGTGACGCCCGGCCGCCACCGTGCCTTCCGTATTGTCCAGGCTTCCCGCTTTCAATTCGACATCTTGCGCCGCCACGACGCGGCCCGTATTGTTCAGCAAGGCGCCAGCTTTCACCAATGCATCGCCATTGCTCTCGATCTTGCCGCCCGTATTGTCCAGCTGCCCGGTGGCAGTCACCGTCAGCATGCCCGCGCCCGTCTGCGCCAGACTGCCGGCGCGATTATCCAGACTGCCGGCGTTGACGGTCATCTGATTCGCCACCGTCGTCGCATTGCGGTGATCGAAGGCGACTGCCGTGATGTCGAGCTTGCCATTGCCCGTGATCTTGCCGAACTGGTTGTTGAACTGGCCCGCGTTGATGGCCAGGATGCCCGCACCTGCATGCTCCAGCTTGCCGTTAAGGTTCGTCAACACCGTCGCGTTCAGGGCCAGGTTATTACTGTTGACGGCGATGCGGCCGGCCGTGTTGTCCAGCTTACCGGTGGTAATCACGGTATCGCCTGTGCCCGTCTGCACGATGTCGCCGCTGGCGTTGTCCAGATTCGCCACATTCAACTGCAATTGGCCCGCCACCAGCTGGCCCTGGCTGTTCACCAACGCCTGGGCATTATTGGCATTGGCGGTGATGGCCAGCACGTTGCTGGCGGAAATGACTGCCTTGTTCGTCAGTACGTCGCCGCTGCGCGCGGTGATGGCGATATTGCCGGCGCCCGTTTGGCTGGCCGACATATCCACGCTGGAACCCATTAGCACGGCGCTGCCCGCGGCCAGGTTCTGCCCGTTCGCTTGCAGCACGCCATCCGCGTTGACGGTCAGATTGCCTGCCGTACCCAGGCTACCATCCGCTTTCATGCCGGCACCCAGCAAGCCGCTGCTGGTAACGCTGCCAGCGGAGATCGTTGTGTGATTGGCGGCGGCGATGGAAGCCGTGTTGTTCAGCAGACCGCCCACGGTCAGCTGCTGGTCGCGGCCCGCATACAGCAAGCCGGAGTTGTTCAGATCCCCGCCGACCCTGGCCGCCAGGTCCGTGCCGGCGCTCAGCGTGCCCTGCTGGTTCAGCAGGCTGGCCACATCCAGCGCCAAGGCACCGGTGCCCGTTTGCACGACACCACGCGTATTGTCCAGCGCGGCACCGCCGACCTGCAGGTCGGTGGTCGCCGCCAGCACGCCATCGGTATTATTCACAGCGCCCTTGCTGGCGACAGATGCCGCAGCCGCGGACGTGATGCGGCCCTTGCTGTTGTCCAGCACGCCTGCCCGCACCTGCACGCCGCCGTTGCCGCCGATCTCGCCGCCGCTGTTGTCGAGCTGTCCCGTCGTGGCTACCGTCATCGCCGCATCGCCCGTCTGCAGCACATGGCCGCCACGGTTGCTCAGGCTATCGGCCTGCAGCGTCACTTGCTGCCCCACCGTGCTGGCCTGGTCATGCCGCATGATGCCCGCGTCGATGCGCACCAGGCCATTGCCGAGGATGCTGCCGCGCTCGCCATCGAGCGTTGCCGCGTGGAGCGCCAGCGTGCCGTTGCCCGCATGTTCGAGCTTGCCATCCGTATTCATCAGCTTGCCGGCATCCAGGGTTGCATTCGCGCTGTTGACGGCGATGCGGCCGCTGGTGTTGTCCAGTACGCCGGCCGGCGTGCTCAACACGATGCGCATATCGCCGGCGCCCGTCTGCACCACGGTGCCGCGGCGGTTGTCCAGGTTACTCAGTTGCAAGTCCAGCTGCCCCGCGCTCAGTTGCCCCTGTTCATTGACCAGGGTCTGGCCCGCATGTGCTCCCGCCGTCACCGCCAGGGTGCCCGGCGTCGTCAGCAGTGCCTGGCGCGTCAGCACATCGCCCTGTGTCGCCGTCAATGCGATGTTCGCCGCGCCCGTCTGGCTGCCCGTCAGGTCCAGCGCCGCGCCGCTCAGGGCCAGCTGGCCCGCCGCCAGGTTTTGTCCCTTGGCCAGCAGCGCCTGTGCCGTCGTCACGCGCAAGTCGCCCGTCGCCAGCAAGCCGCCATCGGCCTTCACGCCCGCACCCAGCAGGCTCGATGCCGAACTGTCCAGGCTGGCCGCCTGGAGCGTCGCATTGCCCTGCGCCGCGATCACGCCCGTGTTCACAATGGCGCCCGTCGCCTTGAGCGTTTGATGCGCGCCTGCGTACAGGCTGCCGCTGTTGTCGACCTTGCCGGCCGCAATCGCCAGGTCGCCCGCTGCAAACACGCTGCCGGCCGTATTCTGCAAATCGCCGATGGCCAGGCTGGCCGCACCGGATACCGCCTGGATCTGGCCGCGCGTATTGTTCACGTCGCCGCCACGTATATTCAGGCCGCCTGCCAGCACGCCTCCATCGGTATTGTCCAGCGAGCCAGTAACGATCTCGGCCGCGCCGGCGAACGCCAGGCGCCCGTTCTGATTCAACAGCATGTCGGCGCTCAGCGCCATGTCGCCATTGCCTTCAATCTTGCCGCCACGGTTGTCCAGATGACCGGTGGCCGCCACGCTGCCACTGCCAGTTCCCGTCTGCGTGACGCTGCCCTGGCGATTATCCAGGGTGCCGGTATGCAGCGTCACCTGCCTGGCCAGCAATGCGCCGTCGCGGTGGTCGAAGCTATCGGCCGTCACGACCAATGCACCGTTGCCTGAGATCTGGCCCCGCTGTCCATACAGGTTCGTGGCGCGAATCGCCAGCGTGCCCGTGCCCGCATGTTCGATCTTGCCATCGATATTCGTCAGCGCGCCTGCGCCCAGACTCAAGTTGCCGCTGTTGACGGCGATGCGCCCACCCGTATTGTCCAGCACGCCCGTGTCGATGACGGTACTGCCCGCGCCCGACTGCACGATCGTTCCCTTCACATTGCGCACATTGGCCGCCGCCAGCGCCAGTTGTCCCGCACTCAGCTGGCCGCCCGCATTCACCAGTACCTGTCCATTGTTGCCATTGGCCGTGATCGCCAGCAAGCCTGCCGTGCTCACCTGCGCCTGGCTGGTGAGGACGTCGCCTGCGCGCGCCGTCAGCGCAATATTCGCAGCACTGCTCTGGCTGCCCGTCAGGTCCAGCGCGGCGCCGTCCAGCACTGCGTCGCCCCCTGCCAAGTTCTGGCCTGTCGCCCGTAAAGCCTGCGTAGCCGTCACGACCAGGCTGCCTGCCTGGCCCAGCGTGCCATCGGCCCGCATGCCCGCGCCCAGCAAACCGCTGCTGTCGATGCTGCCTGCTTGCACACTGACATCGCGTCCCGCCGCCAGCGAGCCGCTGTTGCCGAGCGTGCCGCCGACGACCAGGAGCTGGTCGCGGCCCGCATACAGCAAGCCGGAGTTGTTCAGATCCCCGCCGACCCTGGCCGCCAGGTCCGTGCCCGCGCTCAGCGTGCCCTGCTGGTTCAGCAGGCTGGCCACATCCAGCGCCAAGGCACCGGTGCCCGTTTGCACGACACCACGCGTATTGTCCAGCGCGGCACCGCCGACCTGCAGGTCGGTGGTCGCCGCCAGCACGCCATCGGTGTTATTCACAGCGCCCTTGCTGGCGACAGATGCCGCAGCCGCGGACGTGATGCGGCCCTTGCTGTTGTCCAGCACGCCGGCCCGCACCTGCACGCCGCCGTTGCCACCGATCTCGCCGCCGCTGTTGTCGAGCTGTCCCGTCGTGGCTACCGTCATCGCCGCATTGCCCGTCTGCAGCACATGGCCGCCACGGTTGCTCAGGCTATCGGCCTGCAGCGTCACTTGCTGCCCCACCGTGCTGGCCTGGTCATGCCGCATGATGCCCGCGTCGATGCGCACCAGGCCATTGCCGAGGATGCTGCCGCGCTCGCCATCGAGCGTTGCCGCGTGGAGCGCCAGCGTGCCGTTGCCCGCATGTTCGAGCTTGCCATCCGTATTCATCAGCTTGCCGGCATCCAGGGTCGCATTCGCGCTGTTGACGGCGATGCGGCCGCTGGTGTTGTCCAGTACGCCGGCCGGCGTGCTCAACACGATGCGCGTATCGCCGGCGCCCGTCTGCACCACGGTGCCGCGGCGGTTGTCCAGGTTACTCAGTTGCAAGTCCAGCTGCCCCGCGCTCAGTTGTCCCTGTTCATTGACCAGGGTCTGGCCCGCATGTGCTCCCGCCGTCACCGCCAGGGTGCCCGGCGTCGTCAGCAGTGCCTGGCGCGTCAGCACATCGCCCTGTGTCGCCGTCAATGCGATGTTCGCCGCGCCCGTCTGGCTGCCAGTCAGGTCCAGCGCCGCGCCGCTCAGGGCCAGCTGGCCCGCCGCCAGGTTTTGTCCCTTGGCCAGCAGCGCCTGTGCCGTCGTCACGCGCAAGTCGCCCGCCGCCAGCAAGCCGCCATCGGCCTTCACGCCCGCACCCAGCAGGCTCGATGCCGAACTGTCCAGGCTGGCCGCCTGGAGCGTCGCATTGCCCTGCGCCGCGATCACACCCGTGTTCACAATGGCGCCCGTCGCCTTGAGCGTTTGATGCGCGCCTGCGTACAGGCTGCCACTGTTGTCGACCTTGCCGGCCGCAATCGCCAGGTCACCCGCCGCAAACACGCTGCCGGCCGTATTCCGCAAATCGCCGATGGCCAGGCTGGCCGCACCGGATACCGCCTGGATCTGGCCGCGCGTATTGTTCACGTCGCCAGCATTCAAGGTCAGGGAAAGTCCAGCAGCCAACACACCGCCCGTGTTGTTCAGGCCCCCGGCAACGTTCATGTTGACGGCCTGCGCTGCGGCAATGCGGCCATGCTCGCTCAGCACACTGGCTGCCGACAGGCCAAGACTGCCGTTGGTTTCCAGCCTGCCGCCGCTATTCTCCAGCCCCCGCGCAACATCCACCGTTGTTTGCTCGGTTCCCGTTTGAATGAGGCTGCCACCGCGGTTATCCAGCGTACCTGCTTGCACAGTCAGATGCCTGGCCAGCGTTGTCGCCTCGCGGTGGTCCACTGCGTCAGCCGCGAGCGCAAGGTCGCCATTGCCGGTTATCTGTCCACGCTGATTTGCCAGCGAGGCGGCATGAATAGCAAGGGCACCCGTGCCCGCATGTTCGATCTTGCCGCCTGTATTGACCAGCGCCGCCACATCCACGGTCAGGTTGTGGCTATTGGTGGCAATCCGTCCAGCACTATTATCGAGTTGACCAGGCAGACGAAGCGCAAGGTCGCCTTCGCCAAGTTGCAAAATCTGGCCCCCCACATTCGATATGTCATGCGCAGCAATACTCACCTCTCCGCCCGTTGCCTGCGCACCATCGGTACGCAGTAAACGCGTGGTCTGCAGCGCCAGCGTGTCGCGCGCGGCCAGCCCGGCGTGCCGGGCATCCAGGTCTCCCTGGCTTGCCACGGCAGAAAGCTGTCTGGCGGACAGATTAGCCCCGGCGAGATCGACTGCGGTTGCCGCAATCCGCACCGTATTGCCCGCGGCGCCGATGCCATGGATACCTGCACCGGCATTTGCCTCGACGGTCAAATCGCCCGTTGGACGAAGCATATTGTCAGCATTCAGGCCAGCAGCCAGCACCGCACCGGCGGCTGAATCAACGCGGCCGCCTCCATGCAGCGCAGTATTGCCAGCAGCAGCGATCACGCCGTTGTTGCTGATATCACCACCGCTTGAAATACCAGTATCGCCTGCGGCATAAATCGTGCCCGCATTTTGCAAATCCCCCGCTGCGCTGGCCTGTACCTGGCCACCTTCAGCACCAGACTGAATATAGCCACTGTTGCTGATCCAGCCATCCGAATGCAGCACCACATTACCCACCGATGCGGCCACGGTTCCGGCGTTACGCGTACCGATACCAGCCTCGGTGCCTATCAGTGTAATTTTTCCGGCATACATGCCGCCCAACTGGCCGACGTCCAATGCAAACGCAGGCTTCGCGCCATCGCCAGATGCGGCAGCCTCGACCGCATGATTTGCATCCATCCGGTTCGCGCCCGTGACGACCCGCAGATCGTTGGCCCATATGCCAGCATTCACTTGCACAGCCCGCGCCAGAATGGACGTGTAATCGCTTTGTGACGTATCCAGTCCCCTGCCGCTGACGGTGACCATGCCCCGCTGCACCACATAGCCGTCGAGATTGCCGCCATTGACAATGGGAGAACCTGTCGTCAACGTCACGCGGCTGGCGTTGATAAAGCCGCCGCCATCCACAGCTACCCCGGAAGGATTGGCGATGATGACCTCTGCGCGTTGTCCCGCCACTTCGACATAGCCGCGCAACTGGCTGGGATTGGCGGAATTGACTTCGTTCAGGATGACGCGCGCGCTGCCGCCGGCCAGCCACGGATTGCCTTGTACCCAGCCACCGGTCTGGGTTTGCGTATTGCCACGGCTGTTATTCAGGATGACGCCATTGCTCTGCACGTCAAACTGGCTATACGTATTGCGCGACACGCCTGCCCCGCTCGGCGTCTGGATATTCACTTGCGGTATGCCATTTGCTGTCTGCAACACGGTTGGACGCTGGCCTCCCGGGGCATTGCGATCCGCCACGACCTGACCATGCGCAGCACCGGTCACAAAAAGCAGCATGCCCAAGGCACTGAATACCGCGAGGCAGGCCGGCCGCAACGTTGCCAGCGTCAATTCCGCGCCACCTCCCCCTGCACCGTCGTTCATGACACTTTCGCCGCCAGGAGCTTTACCTTGCGACGTGGCATTCTCCCCCACCACCATCAATTGGCCACGGCGTTGATTGAATATGATGCGGTACAGGTGCTTATTCATGGATTCTTCTCGTTGAGAACACCTAACAAAACTTGCTGCGCTAGGTGTTATAAATATTTAAATGGATGTCGTTTTGGCGTAATTGGCATGCATGGGCCTGGCGCTCCACCAGCTGGCCGCCTGCTCCTTGGAAACCGCGCAACCGCGGGATGTTTTTACTTGCAAACCCGTCTCGTCTCCCTTGTGATACAAAAACCGGTAACAGGATTCGGAAAGGCGTGTAGAAACTTCGCGTACGAACGATGCCGTGTGGCCAAATGGAGCGACCCAGTCCGTAATCCACATGCGGTCGCCGCTATTCCAGTCTTCCGGGCGCATCAAGGTATGGTTACCGTCTGCCAGATAGCGGCTTTCGGCATCGGCATCGAAATTTGCCCAGGCCACGTAAGCCACCGGCTGCTGAACGCCATCGAGCGACGTCAACGCCAGCATGAACTGCTGCTGTTTGATCGGATTCAACAAAGTCTGGCTGAAAGACGCTAGCGGCAGATCGCGATGATTCTTAGAATGCATGCAAAGCCATGTCAGCGCGCCAAACAGTTCTGCCTCGCTGTGCCCAGGCAAGCCCAAGGCGGGGGCGATAATGTCCAAAGAAGAGGTACTCATGGTGTCGGATATATGATTAAAAGCTCGCGTTCAAATTGAAGCCGGCCGTATGGCTGGCCGTACGGAACAGCTCAGGTTTGCGCACGGGCCAGCCGACAAAGGCGTCGTACTGCACGCCCAGCCACTGGCCGCGCAAGCCCACAAAAGCGCCCGTCAGGCGCCGCGCGATCAGCCATTCGGCGGACGGTCCCGCTACTTCGCCGTGGTCCAGGCCCGCATACGCTTCCTGGCCGCTGCTGCCCAGCGGCACGCCGAGCTCGTTGCGCAGCAGCCAGCCGCGTTCGGCCGACAGGCTGCTTTCGCCGTCGTAGCCGCGCACCGTGTAGCGCCCGCCGATGGCAAAGCGGTCCTGCGGCACCAGCGGCGTGCGGTTGTGCTGCATGCGCCAGCTGCCGGAATAGCGCAGCGGCTGGCCGGCCAGCTTGAACGGCGCCGACAGGGCCGCGTCGGCCAGGATCAGTTTGAAACGCGACGTACCCTCGCCAAACGCTTCCTCTGGCGCCGCCATCGCATGCATCGCGCCCGTGCCGCGCCGGTATTGCAGGTTGAGGTCCAGGGTGGCCTGCCCCAGGAATTCGCGGTGGCCGAGACCCAGCTCCCAGCCCGCCATGCGGCGGCGCTGCACTTCCACTTCCGTGTCGTCGATGAAGTTTTGCGCGGCACGCTGCCAGCCGCGCAGGGACAGCGTCGTCTTGCGCGACGCGTCGCGGTACACCAGACGCGACAACTTGACTTCGCGATTCTGGCTGGCGCCGCTGTAGTTGTAATCCTGGCTGATGCCGGCCACGGACTGGTGATAGCGGCTGTCGCTGGCTGTGAAGGCCAGCAGCCAGTAGGCGTAGGGAAGCGAATAGTGGGCCACCATGCCGCCCGTGCCGCGCGGACCATTGCGGTTGCCGTCGACGTTCTGGTTCAGGCTCAGGTAAAACAGATCGTTCAGGGTCAGCCAGTGGTCATACGACAGCGTCACGCTGCCCTGCAGTTTGCCCGTCGAGCGCGAACCGCCGTCGTCCAAGCCCAGCGCCAGGCGAAACGGCAAGCCCTGCTTCCACTGGATCTGCAGGTCGCTCTCGCCCGGCTTCGCATTGCCGCCCTCGGCCGGCATGATCTGGATATCGGCTTCGGCCGTCGGCACGCGCTTGAAGTTTTCCAGCGCCTGCTCCGTATCGCGCACATTGAGCAAGTCGCCCGGCCGCGCCGGCACGGCATTCCACCAGGTGGCGCGGGGGTTGGTGCCGGGCGCAAAGCCGATCTGGCGGATACGCCCCGGTATCAGCGTCAAGGCCAGGGTGCCACGGCTCAGGTCCTGCGGCTCGGCCAGCACGCGCGTGGTGACGTAGCCGCGCGCGATGATGGCGTTCTGCATGCGCCCCATCAGTACATTGATGGCCTGCGTGCCCAGGCAGCGGCCCAGCGGCGAGTCCGGCGCCCCCAGGTCGTCGTGCCCGGCGACGGCCAGCGCCCACTGGAACCGGGCGGCGTCCTCGCCCCGCAATTGCAGATGATCGATGGTAAAGCACGGCGATTCGCCTGTGGGCAGGCGGTTGACGGAAGCGGCCGCGGGCGCCTTGAGCAGGCGCACGTCGGGCGTGCGCTCCTGCTGCTGGCGCAGGAGGCGCTCGCGTTCTTGCTGGCGGATCAATTCTTGGCTGGCATCGTCGCGCTGGCTGCTGCCAGGCGGGGTGGGAAGGGGCGGCGCGATTTCGGGACGGGTCTGCGCGGACACGGCGGCACACAAGGTGCCGCTGAACAAAAATACACCGCACCATGGCGTCAAGCGCAGGTGCATATGTTGCCTTAAGTAATTATTTACGTAAGGAAATTATAAATTAATTATTTCTATAGGGCAACTTTATTTATTTCTTGAGAACTTTACCTGTTTGGTAACTGTCTTTCAACTATCCAATTACCACTAGTAAAGCCCCACGCGGCCCGGCGGCGGCACAGCAGGCAATGGCGTCCGGCATTGATGCATAAAAAAAGCCCTGTAAAAACAGGGCTTTGGCTTACTCGCTTATTCGGAAATGCAAAGTTTCCTTATGGGGACTCACTCCCACTCAATGGTCGCCGGCGGCTTGCCCGAAATATCGTAGACGACGCGGTTGATGCCGCGCACTTCATTAATGATGCGGTTCGAGACCTTGCCCAGCAGACTGTGCGGCAGGTGCGCCCAGTGGGCCGTCATGAAGTCCTGCGTCTGCACGGCGCGCAGTGCCACCACGTATTCGTAGGTGCGGCCATCGCCCATCACGCCCACCGATTTGACGGGCAGGAAGACGGCAAAAGCCTGGCTCGTCGCTTCGTACCAGTTGGTCGGCACGCTATCCTGGTCGAAGCCAGGCACCACCACCGGTTCATACGGCGTATTGCGCAGTTCTTCGATGAAGATGGCGTCGGCGCGGCGCAGCAGGTCGGCGTAGTCTTTCTTGACTTCGCCGAGGATGCGCACGCCCAGGCCCGGGCCCGGGAACGGGTGGCGGTAGACCATGTCATGCGGCAAGCCCAGGGCCACGCCCAGTTTGCGCACTTCATCCTTGAACAGTTCGCGCAGGGGTTCCAGCAGCTTGAGCTTCATGGTGTCCGGCAAGCCGCCCACGTTGTGGTGGCTCTTGATGGTCTGGCCTTTTTTACCTTTACCCGCCGATTCGATCACGTCCGGGTAGATCGTGCCTTGCGCCAGCCATTTTGCGTTGACCAGCTTGCCCGATTCGACCTGGAACACTTCGACGAACTCGCGGCCGATGATCTTGCGCTTTTGCTCGGGGTCGGTAACGCCGGCCAGGTGGCCCATGAACTGGTCTTCCGCGTCGACGCGGATGACTTTCACGCCCAGGTTCTTGGCGAACATGTCCATCACCATCTTGCCTTCGTCCAGGCGCAGCAGGCCGTGGTCGACGAAGACGCAGGTCAGCTGATCGCCGATGGCGCGGTGGATCAGGGCAGCGGCCACGGACGAATCGACGCCGCCGGACAAGCCCAGGATGACATCATCGGTACCGACTTGCGCGCGGATCTTTTCCACCGCTTCGCTGATGTAGTCAGGCATGTTCCAGTCCGACTTGCAGCCGCAGATTTCATGCACGAAACGGCCGATCATGGCCTTGCCCTGCACCGTGTGCGTTACTTCCGGGTGGAATTGCACGCCGTAGAACTGGCGCTCTTCATCGGCCATGGCGGCGATCGGGCAGCTCGGGGTGTTGCCCATCAGCTTGAAGCCTGGCGGCATTTCCAGCACCTTGTCGCCATGGCTCATCCACACTTTCAGCATGCCGTGGCCTTCGTCTGTGACGAAGTCGGCAATACCGTTGAGCAGCTTGGTATGGCTGCGGGCGCGCACTTCGGCGTAGCCGAATTCGCGTACCAGGCCGTTTTCCACCTTGCCGCCCAGCTGGGCCGCCATGGTTTGCATGCCGTAGCAGATGCCCAGTACGGGCACGCCCAGCTCGAACACGGCTTGCGGCGCGCGCGGCGAGTCGCCGTCCAGCGTGGAGTTGTGGCTGCCCGACAGGATCACGCCGGCGGCGCCATAGTTGCGCACGAATTCGTCGCTGACGTCATACGGGAAGACTTCGGAAAACACGCCGGAATCGCGCACGCGGCGGGCGATCAGCTGGGTGACTTGGGAGCCGAAATCGAGAATGAGGATTTTAGAATGCATGGTCGGAGCTTTATTCAGGGTCAATTGCAAAACCGGCGCACTGGGCGCCGGTCTGGACTTTCGTTACCGCTTACTCGGAGCGATAATTTGGCGCTTCTTTCGTGATCTGCACATCATGGACATGCGACTCGCGCATGCCGGCCGAGGTGATTTCCACGAATTCCGCCTTTTCGCGCAGCTCGTCGATGGTGGCGCAGCCGCAGTACCCCATCGATTGACGCACGCCACCCACCAGCTGGAAGATGATCGCCAGCACGCTGCCCTTGTAGGCCACGCGGCCTTCGATACCTTCAGGCACGAACTTGTCGGCCTTCATGGTGGCATCCTGGAAATAACGGTCAGCCGAACCGTCGGACATCGCGCCCAGCGAACCCATGCCGCGGTACGATTTGTAGCTGCGGCCCTGATACAGGATCACTTCGCCTGGTGCTTCTTCCGTACCGGCAAACATGGAACCCATCATGACGGTCGAGGCGCCAGCGGCCAGCGCTTTCGAGATATCACCCGAGAAACGGATACCGCCGTCGGCGATACATGGCACGCCCGTGCCTTCCAGTGCTTCGGCAACATTCGAGATGGCCGTGATTTGCGGCACGCCCACACCGGCGACGATACGCGTGGTGCAGATCGAGCCAGGACCGATGCCGACCTTGACCGCATCGGCGCCGTATTCCACCAGCGCCTTGGCGGCGGCGGCGGTAGCGATGTTGCCACCAATCACTTCGACTTGCGGGTACTTGGTCTTGATCCAGCGTACGCGGTCGAGGATGCCTTGCGAGTGGCCGTGGGCCGTGTCGACCACCAGCACGTCGACACCGGCGGCGACCAGCAGGTCGATGCGCTCTTCATCCTTGGCACCGACGCCGACGGCAGCGCCGACCAGCAGTTTGCCCTGGCTGTCTTTCGACGCGAACGGGTGCGAGGTCGACTTCTGGATATCCTTGACGGTGATCAGGCCGCGTAATTCGAATGCGTCATTGACGACCAGCACGCGCTCGAGGCGGTGCTTGTTCATCAGGCGCTTGGCTTCGGCCGTATCGGCGTCTTCCTTGACGACGACGAGTTTTTCGCGCGGGGTCATCTTGGCGGAAGCTTCCGCGTCGAGTTCCTGCTCAAAGCGCAAATCGCGGTTGGTGATGATGCCGACGACTTCCTTGCCTTTGACGACAGGGAAACCGCTGATGCCGTATTGTTCCGTCAGTGCGATCACGTCGCGGATTTTCATTTCCGGCGGAATCGTGATCGGATCACGCAGCACGCCAGCTTCGAAACGCTTTACGCGGGCCACTTCACGAGCCTGATCCTTCGGATTCAAATTCTTGTGGATGATGCCGATGCCGCCTTCCTGGGCCATCGCGATCGCCAGACGGGCTTCCGTCACCGTATCCATGGCTGCGGACAGCAAGGGAATATTCAGGGTGATGTTGCGGGTCAGGCGAGTTTTGAGGGACGTATCGGCGGGCAGAACGTTGGAGTAGGCTGGGACGAGCAGCACGTCATCGAATGTGAGTGCTTTTTGAAGTAGACGCATAGCATTTCCTATTGGCGCAAAAGCAGATTATACAGAAAAAAGCGCCCTTCGTCCTTGCAGCATAGAAAAGATATTTGAAAATAGCAAAAAATGGCGCTCGCCAGGCAGCGGCCGCCCTGCCCGCTCAGCCCTTCGCAGGCTTGTTGCCGGCCCTGCGCCGGCGCGCCTCTTTCGGGTCCGCCTGCAGGGGACGATACACCTCCACCCGGTCATGCTCGTGCAATACGGTATCCAAAGGCTTCTTCTTGCCATAGATGCCGACCATGTTCACGGCCAGGTCGATGCCGGGCATTTCCTGCAGCAAGCCGCTCAGCGCCACCGCCTGCCCGATGGTGGTGCCGGCAGGCACCGTCAAGGTGCGCAAAAAGCTGCTGTCCGGCAGCGCGTGACACACTTGCACCTGCATGCTGGTCTCAGCCATACACGGTCTCCGCGCGCTTGCAGAAGGAATCGACCATGCTGTTGGCAATCATGCCGAAGACGGGGCCGATGATCTGTTCCAGTACGCGGCTGGAAAACTCGTAGTGCAGGTCCAGTTCGATCTTGCAGGCGTCTTCGCGCAGGGCCTTGAAGGTCCACACGCCGTCGAGGGTCTTGAAAGGACCGTCCACCAGCTTCATCTTGATGGAAGTCGGCGGCACGTTCTCGTTGGACGTGGTGAAGCTTTGGCGCACGCCGTGGTAATGTATGCCCACGCTGGCGACGACAGTGTTCTCGCCCCGCTCGCGAATCTCGACCGCACCGCACCAGGGCAGGAATTTGGGATAATCTTCCACCGCCGCCACCAGCGCGAACATTTGTTCGGCGCTATAGCCGAGAAAAACTGATTTATGTACTACTGCCATTGAAGAACCATTTGCTATGATGTTGGATACATTTGATTTTATCGCGCTTGCGCGAGACAGTAGTTTAACCGACCCGCGCACATTTACCATCTCATGACCATAGCAGACAACAGAAAAGCCTTCCACGACTACTTTATCGAGGATCGCTACGAAGCGGGCATCGTGCTGGAAGGCTGGGAAGTCAAAGCCATCCGCGACGCCCGCGTACAAATCAAGGAAGCCTACGTCGTCGTCCGCGGCGATGAACTCTTCCTGTTCGGCGCGCATATCAGCGCCCTGCCGACCGCCTCCACCCATATCCACCCGGAAGCCGTACGCACGCGCAAGCTGCTGCTGCACCGCGCTGAAATGGATAAACTGATCGGCAAGGTGGAACGCTCCGGCTATACCCTGGTGCCGCTCAACCTGCACTACAAGGGCGGTCGCGTGAAATGCGAAATCGGCCTGGCCAAGGGCAAGAAACAGCACGACAAACGCGCTGCGGAACGCGACCGCGATGGCGCGCGCGAAGTGCAAGCGGCCATGAAATCGCACCGCCGCTGATCCGGCACCGCGCGCAGCGTGCTGCGCCAATACCAACAAGCCCGGCTATATGCCGGGTTTTATTTTGCCGATTGCCTGCGGCAAGCGGGAAAAACTCAGCGCGACGGAATAAAGCAGGGAAAAGAAAGAGGTAAGGCGGGAAATAAAGCGGTATTGGCGAAAAAGCCATGGAGATACGGCGAAGGACATCAACTCGGCCTGCCTGGCCAAAGACAAAAAACGAGGAAAGTTCCGGATGCTTGCATGCTGCCTTGTACACCTGTATTACCGCTCAGGACAAGCATCCGAATGAATGGCGTATTACATTACACCTTCAGCAGGTCACGCGACTTGCCCGAATCGGTCCACTCTTTGACCCATTTCGGTTGACGGCCACGGCCAGTCCATTGCTGCGTCGCATCATCCGGATTGCGATAGCGTACGGCAACCGTGCCGGTTTTAGCGCGGATACCCGTACCAACCAGATCTTTTACGGAAACGCCGACGCTCTGTGCGATCGCCAGGATTTGTTCACGCGCTTTGGACAGATCGTCTTGTTCGCGTTTTTTCATTTGCTTCTTGATGTCGTCCTGCAAGGTGCGCAGTTCGGACAGGGATAAGCTGGACAGATCCATGATATTTCCTTGTGTGAGTTGAAAAATATAACTGAACAGTTAAATTCTATCCAATTGTAACGCGATTGAGGTGATTTTTTCTGAAGATTTGATTGTTTTTTACAATTCTTTTCCCAAAAACCCCACTTCCCGGCTTTCAGGCGATGCAAGTCTTCAATCAAGGGGACGGACACCGCAGTGTACCGTCTGCGCCAGTACCTGTATTTTGTGCGGCGGCGATTCAATACAGCGCCATCGGTCACATTTATTCTGCAGTATTTTTTGTTTCATTGCAATTTATAGTAATTAAAAATTGCAATTCAAAACATACACGGGGCCAATACTATCGGCCACCATGCACCGGCCTCCAATCCCGCGTCGTCGTCCATCGCGGACATCGGTGCAGCAGATTCCACTTCAATCAAAAAGATAAGCGTCGCACGACAACATATAACCCAGAAAGTGCGCACAGCATAGCATAAAGAAAATATTCTCAGCGCTACTGATTCCAACGCTGATACTCCAGCTCTGCTGCTGCCATATATTCCAGTGGCGCAAATGAAAACTGCCCGCGATATGGCGGGCAGTATTGACGAAAACTTGCTACGAGTTTGCTATTCACCGGCAATCAAGGAATCGCCACGCCACCTTTCGGCTTCTGGGTTTTGACCACCTGCATTGCCGCGGCGATCAAACCACTCATATCGCCCAGATTGGCCGGCACAATAATCGAGTTATTTGTCTTCGCCAATTGCGCGAAGGCGCCCACATACTGTTCGGCCACTTTCAGGTTGACGGCATCTTCGCCGCCCGGCTCGCGGATAGCGGCGCCGACCTGGCGCAGCGCCTCGGCACTGGCCTGTGCCAGCGCAACGATGGCTGTGGCCTGACCTTCGGCGCGGTTGATCGATGCCTGCTTCTCGCCTTCGGAGCGGGCAATGTTCGCTTCGCGCTCGCCGCTGGCGATATTGATCTGCTCCTGCTTGCGTCCTTCCGAGGCGGCAATCAGCGCGCGCTTTTCGCGCTCGGCCGTGATCTGCGCCTGCATCGCATGCAGGATTTCCTTGGGCGGCGTCAAATCCTTGATTTCATAGCGCAATACCTTGACGCCCCAATTCGCCGCCGATTCATCGATGGCATTCACGATGGCAGTATTGATATGGTCGCGCTCTTCAAATGTCTTGTCGAGTTCCATTTTACCGATCACCGATCGCAAGGTCGTTTGCGCCAATTGCGTAATGGCGGCAATATAATTCGACGAACCATATGAAGCACGCATCGCATCGGTAATCTGGAAATACAGAATGCCATCGACCTGCAATTGCGTATTGTCACGCGTAATGCACACCTGCGGCGGCACGTCGAGTGGAATTTCCTTGAGTACATGCTTATAAGCGATGCGGTCAACAAAAGGCACGACGATATTCAGGCCAGGCCCCAATACCGCATGAAACTTGCCCAGCCGTTCCACCACCCAGGCATGCTGCTGCGGCACCACATTGACCGTCTTGAAGACAAATACCAACGCCAGCAATAACAAGATCAGCGACACGCTTCCGATGCTTACTTCCATAATCTATTCTCCAGGTTATCCAACAATCAAACGGCTGCCACGCACGGCACGTATGGTGTAATGACCGGCCTGCGTATCGCTGCCGGGAATCAATTCCACATCCCACAAGGCGCCGCGATACATGACGCGCGCCGCGCCATCGACCCAGTGCGCGACCGCCACGCTTTGGCCGATATCGAGATTCACATTCGGATCCTGCGCCGCATCGCGCCGCGCCGCCCTGCCAAAACGGCTGCGCCGCAATAACAGCGTAGCCGCCACGCCGACAATGGCGGCCGTCAGGGCCTGCCAGCTGCCATTTCCGCCCGCCAGCGCCACCAATCCTCCGGCGCTGACGCCGATGGCGATCATCAGCAGATAAAACGTGCCCGTAAACAGCTCCAGGATCAATACCGCGCCAGCCGCGACAAACCAGCCCACCCATTCAGCCATGATGCCTCCATCCTTGTGAATCCAAAATAAAAAACCCCGCAGCCTATATAAGCGACGGGGTTTAATGCGCTGCACTGCCTGATATTATTCTTGCCAAACACCTATATACAAGCAGTCTAACGCAATTCCGGATGGCGTCAATAGCCCGCGGCGAATTAGCGCCGCCGGCCCGGCGTTTATTCCTCGAGCAGGCTGCGCAACATCCACGCCGTCTTCTCATGCAAATCGAGGCGCTGCGTGATCAAATCGGCCGTCGGCTGGTCATTGGCTTTCTCGAGCAGCGGGAACAAACGGCGCGCCGTGCGCGCGGTCGCTTCCTGTGCCGACACCAGGTGGCTGACCATGTCCAGCGCCGGCGGCACGCCGTCGATTTCCTTGATCGAAGCGAGCTTGACGAATTCCTTGTAGGTGCCCGGCGCCGGATAGCCGAGGGCGCGGATACGCTCGGCGATCAAGTCCAGCGCGGCCCACTGCTCCGTGTATTGCGTCATGAACATCAGGTGCAGGGTGTTGAACATCGGCCCCTTGACGTTCCAGTGAAAATTATGGGTCATCAGGTACAAGGTGTAGCTGTCGGCCAGCAGGCCGGACAGGCCTTCCGCAATTTTCGCGCGGTCCGCTTCGGAAATGCCGATATCGATCTTTGCCACTTTGCTCGGTTTCTTGCTTGCCATGTGAACTCCCGTTTCAATGTATTGGTGGAATCATTTTAGCTGATCTGGCGCAAGCCCATCGGATACTGCCGTGCACAGCATGGCAGGCGTAAAAAAACCCGCTGCCGGGTCAGTGGCAGCGGGTTTTCAAGGGGCAATAAAGAAGCTTACGCTTTCAGCGCAGCGAGCTTTTGCCAGGTGTCGATCACCGAGTCGGGATTCAGGGACATCGATTCGATGCCCTGCTCCATCAGCCAGACGGCGAAGTCCGGATGGTCGGAAGGCCCCTGGCCGCAGATGCCGATGTACTTGCCGCGTGCCAGGCAAGCCTTGATGGCCAGGGCCAGCAGGGCTTTCACGGCGGGATCGCGCTCGTCGAAATCGGCGGCCAGCAATTCCATGCCGGAATCGCGGTCCAGGCCCAGGGTCAGCTGGGTCAGGTCGTTCGAACCGATCGAGAAGCCGTCGAAATGGTCGAGGAACTGGTCGGCCAGGATGGCGTTCGACGGCACTTCGCACATCATGATGACGCGCAGGTCGTTCTCGCCGCGCTTCAGGCCATTCTTTGCCAGCAGGTCGATGACTTTCTCGGCCTGGCCCAGGGTGCGCACGAATGGCACCATGATTTCCACGTTCGTCAGGCCCATGTCATTGCGCACGCGCTTCATCGCTTCGCATTCCATGTTGAACGCTTCGGAGAAGTCGGCCGACAGGTAGCGCGCCGCGCCGCGGAAGCCCAGCATCGGGTTTTCCTCGTCCGGCTCGTAGCGCGAACCGCCGATCAGCTTCTTGTACTCGTTCGACTTGAAGTCGGACAGGCGCACGATGACTTTCTTCGGCCAGAACGCGGCGGCGATGGTGGCGATGCCTTCGGCCAGCTTGTCGATATAGAAAGCTTTCGGCGAAGCGTGGCCGCGCGCCACCGATTCCACGGCCTTTTTCAGGTCGGCATCGATGTTCGGATATTCCAGGATCGCGCGCGGATGCACACCAATATTGTTATTGATGATGAATTCCAGGCGCGCCAGGCCCACGCCCGCATTCGGCACGGACTGGAAGTCGAACGCCAGCTGCGGATTGCCCACGTTGAGCATGATCTTGGTATCGAGCTTCGGCAATTCGCCGCGCGACACTTCCGACACTTCCGTTTCCAGCAAGCCGTCGTAGATCTTGCCTTCGTCGCCTTCGGAGCACACGACGGTGACGAACGTGCCGTCTTTCAGCACGTCGGTCGCGTCGCCGCAGCCGACGACGGCCGGCACGCCCAATTCACGGGCGATAATTGCTGCGTGGCAAGTGCGGCCGCCACGGTTGGTGACGATGGCCGATGCGCGCTTCATGACCGGTTCCCAGTTCGGGTCCGTCATGTCGGCAACGAGCACGTCGCCTGGCTGCACGCGCTCCATGTCGGCCGGGTCGTGGATCACGCGCACGGGGCCGGCGCCGATCTTCTGGCCGATGGCGCGGCCGGACGTCAGCACGGTGCCCGTGCTTTTCAGCTTGAAGCGTTCCTGCACGTCGGTCGCCTTTTGCTGCGACTTGACGGTTTCAGGACGCGCCTGCAGGATATACAGCTTGCCGTCGCGGCCATCCTTGCCCCACTCGATGTCCATCGGACGGCCGTAGTGGTTTTCGATGATGACGGCGTACTTGGCCAGCTCCACCACTTCGCTGTCGTTCAGCGAGTAGCGGTTGCGCATTTCGACCGGCACGTCGACGGTTTTCACGGAACGGCCGGCTTTCGCTTCGTTCGTGAATTCCATCTTCAGCAGCTTCGAGCCGATATTGCGGCGGATCACAGGCGACTTGCCTTTTTCCAGCATCGGCTTGTGCACATAGAATTCATCGGGATTGACGGCGCCCTGCACCACGGTTTCGCCCAGGCCATAGCTGGAAGTGACGAAGACCACGTCCTTGAAGCCCGACTCGGTATCGATGGTGAACATCACGCCGGCCGCGCCCAGGTCGGAACGCACCATGCGCTGCACGCCGGCCGACAAGGCCACTTCAGCGTGCGTAAAGCCCTTGTGCACGCGATACGAGATGGCGCGGTCGTTGTACAGCGACGCGAACACCTGTTTCATGGCTTCGAGCACGTTGTCGATGCCGACCACGTTCAGGAAGGTTTCTTGCTGACCAGCAAAAGAGGCGTCCGGCAAGTCTTCCGCCGTGGCCGAGGAACGCACGGCAAACGACATTTCGGTGTCGGAATCGGCCACCAGCTTGGCGTAGAACTGATCGATTTCAGCGGCCAGGCGTGGCTGGAACGGCGTTTCGACGATCCATTGACGGATCTCGGCGCCGGCTTGCGCCAGCGCGCGCACGTCATCGATGTTCAGCCCTTCGAGGCGCTGGGCGATGCGTTCGGCCAGCGGCAAGCCGCCGTTGGCGCTATACGAGAGGAAATCGCGGAATGCCTGCGCCGTGGTGGCAAAGCCACCGGGCACGCGCACGCCGGCTTCCGCCAGCTGGCTGATCATTTCGCCCAGGGAGGCGTTCTTGCCGCCGACGGATTCGACATCCGTCATGCGCAAATGCTCGAACGAGGCAACATACACCGCGTCCTTGTCTTCCTGCTGTTGCGATACTGCGTTGGTCATAATGACACCCTTACTGATGATAGAAATCTTTACGCGCGGCGCACAGACAGTCTTCTTGTTATTCTTGGCGTCGTGCAGCACAATCATACCGTTGCAGCCATTTTACCTTGTGCGGCGCAAATTGACGACGCACAATCTTGATCCGAAAACCCATGACACAAGAACCACGCCCTCCTCTGCCCTCCGCGGCCCGCACCGTCTTCTTCGTTTCCGACGGTACCGGCATCACCGCCGAGACGTTCGGCCACTCGGTGCTGACGCAGTTCGACCTGCGCTTCCGTCAGATCCGCCTGCCCTTCATCGACACCATGGACAAGGCATACGATGCGGCGCGCAAGATCAACGAAGCCTTCGCCGCCGATGGCCAGCGCCCGATCATTTTCTCCACCCTGGTGAAGAACGACCTGTCGGCCGTGATCCGCAAGTCCAGCGGCATGCACATGGACCTGATCCAGACCTTTGTGGCCCCGCTGGAGCAGGAGCTGGGCGTGATGTCGACCCATACCATCGGACGCTCGCACAACATCGTCGACAGCGAGGAATACAAGAACCGCATCGAGGCGATCAACTATTCGCTGGCGCACGACGATGGCCAGTCGCACAAGAACCTGTCCTCGGCCGATGTCATTCTGGTGGGTGTTTCGCGCTCTGGCAAGACCCCGACCAGCCTGTATCTGGCCATGCAATACGGTATCAAGGCGGCCAATTATCCGCTGATTCCCGACGATTTCGAGCGCGACAAGCTGCCATCGGCCCTGCTGGAATTTAAGAATAAAATTTTCGGATTGAGCATTACGCCCGAACGTTTGTCGGAAATACGCAACGAAAGACGCGCTGGAAGCAAGTATGCGGCAATTGAAAACTGCCGTTACGAGGTCAACGAGGCGGAAAAAATGATGAAACGCGAAGGCATCCGCTGGCTCTCCTCGACCACCAAGTCGATCGAGGAGATCTCCACGACGATCCTGCAAGAGATCAAGCCGAACCGCCGCGAGTACTAGAACACCTGACCAAACCTGCTGCGCGTGCGCTCGCGACGGTTTTGTCAGGCGTTCGCCTCGCGGGACAGCACCGTCAGCGCCGTCACCAATTGGTCAAGTTCAGCGGTGGTGGTGGTGATTGCCACCGTGGCGCGCACGATGTCGGCATCGCCGATATTGCGCTGCACGGTGAATATGCCAAAACGCTGCAGCAAGGCTTGCTGCAGATCGCGCGCGCTCATGCAGTCGACGGCAAAGGCGACCAGCGCCGTGCCGCGTTTGGCATCGAGCGGCGACAGGATGCGCACGCCGGGCAACTGCGCCGCCCGCTCGACCCAGTAATTGCGCAGCCAGGCCAGGCGTTCGTTCTTGGCCGGCGTGCCGCCCAGGCGCGCATGGAAGTCCAAGGCGGCAGGCGCGGCCAGGATGGCGCCGATCGGCGGCATGCCCATGTGCAGGCGGCTGCGGATATCGTCCAGCGGATAATCGTCGTCGCCACAATGCGGCTCGATCTTGTGCAATTGCGAGGCGCGGATATACACGACAGCGAGTCCCACCGGGGCCCCCAGCCATTTGTGCAGATTGAAACCGGCGAAATCGACATCCATGGCCTGCACGTCGACGTCGACCTGCCCCAGCGCATGAGCGCTGTCGAGCAGCACGTCGATACCGTGTTCGCGCGCCAGCGCCATGATGGCCTTCAGCGGCATTTGCTGCCCATTGGCCGGCGTCACCTGCGACAGCAGCAGCAACTTGGGCTTGACGGCCTGGCGCATGGCTTGCGCGTAGCGGGCTATGATCTCGTCATCGCCGATGGGCAAATTCAATGCGACTTGCGTGCTGGTGACGCCACGGCGCTGCGCCAGCCAGCGCATGGCCGTGCGCATGGCCGAATAGTCGAGATTACTCCACAGCACGGTATCGCCGGGCGCCAGGCCGTGGTATTGCGTGATCAGCACCTGCATCGACTCGGTGCCGCTGCGGGTCAGCAGGATTTCATGCGGTTCGGCATGGATCAGCGCGGCGACGCGCCGGCGCAGAATATCCACATGCGTGCGCGTGAATTCGCCGCGCACGAAAGGACTCAGTTGCTCGTTGGTGTAGCGCACGGCCTGCTCGAAGGCCGCTTGCACCGGCGCGGCCATGGCGCCGAAATAGCCGTGTTCGAGATTGACGATGGCGTCCGGCGGCGCGGGATAGAACGCGGCGACCTGGCGCCACCAGGCCTCGTCGCGTGCGGCACCGTCGGCGAGCAAAGGAAAAACCGGATGATCAGGCATGGCGGGCCTTGGTGTGAAAATGTCAGGACTGGCCCTGGCGCAGCTGCTCGAAGAAGCACACGGCGGCGCAGGCGGCCACGTTCAGCGATTCGATCTGGCCCAGGTGGGGAATGACCACCTGGTGCGTCGCCATCGACAGCAGGTCGTCGGCGACGCCCTGCCCTTCATGGCCGAACAGCCATGCGACGGGCTGGCGCAGGTCAACGTCGTACAGACGCTGCGTGGCGTAGCCGCTGGTGGCCAGCGTCGCCACCTTGGCGTTCGATACGAGTGCCGCCAGGTCGACGTTTTCAAAGATGTCGAGCACGAAGTGCGCGCCCATCGCCGCGCGCAGCACCTTCGGCGACCAGCAGAAAGCCGTGCCGGCGCTGCAGTACACCTGCGTGATGCCGGCGGCGGCCGCGCTGCGCAGGATGGAGCCCACGTTGCCCGGGTCTTGCAGGTTATCGAGCAGCACGGCCGACACGCTCAGAGGCTGCGTGACGGCCCGTTCCGGCGTCTCGACGAGGAACATCACGCCCACGCCATGTTCGACCTGGCTCACCGCGTTATACAGCGCATCGGGCAAGCCCAGTACGTGCGCGCGCTGGCTTTCCAGCTGGCCGACGATCTCCGCCACTTCCGGATTTTGCAAGGCGCTTTCGCTGACGATGCACTGCTCCGGCATGCCGCGCAGCTGCAGGTAGGATTGGCACAGGTGCACGCCGTCGAGCAAAGTGCGGCCCGACTTTCGGCGCGCCTGCGAACTGCCCGCCAGCTTCAATAAATCCTTGTATTGCGCATTGTCGCGCGAGGTGATCGTCTTCATGCCGCCACCTCCTGTCCGCTGAACAGGGCGATCACGTTGCGCACGGGCGCGAACGAGCGGCGGTGCACGGGCGAGGCGCCGTGCAGGTGCAGGCGCTCCAGGTGCAGCTTGGTGCCATAGCCCTTGTGCTGGTCGAAGCAGTACTCGGGATAGGCCGCATGCAGGTGCACCAGGGCCGCGTCGCGCGCCGTCTTGGCCAGGATCGAGGCGGCGGAAATCGAATCGACCTTGTCGTCGCCGCCGATGATGGCCATGCCGCGTATCGGCATCACGGGGCAGCGGTTGCCGTCGATCAGGGCCAGGGTCGGCACGGTCGCCAGGGCCTCGACGGCGCGGCGCATGGCCAGCATCGACGCCTGCAGGATGTTCAGGTTGTCGATCTCTTCTTCCGACGCTTCGGCGATGGCCCAGGCCAGGGCCTTGGCCTTGATTTGCGGCGCCAGCAGGTCGCGCCTGGCTTCGCTGAGTTTTTTCGAATCACGCAAGCCGTCGATGGGCTGGTTCGGATCGAGGATCACGGCGGCGGCGAAGACGGGGCCGGCCAGCGGACCGCGGCCTGCCTCGTCGACGCCGCAGATGATTTCATCGAGCGAGAATGGCAAGTCGTCAAACAGGCCGGGATAGATATTTTTCACGTTGAATCTTTGGTTGGTGCTGCGGTTGAAGCGGTGATTCGAGCTTACTTGCGGTTGGCGGCGATGACCTGCATGACGGCGTTGGCGCTTTCGCGCGCGCTGTCGCGCAGCAGGCTGTGGTGCATGTCCGTGAAGCGCTGCACCAGGCGCAAACGGCCCGGCACGTCGCTCAGCTGCTGCCACATGGCGTCCGCCAGCGCTTGCGGGCTGGCCGCGTTTTGCAGCAGCTCGGGCACCAGGTAATCGCGCGCCAGGATGTTCGGCAAGCCTATCCACGGCTGGTAGCCCATGTGGCGCATGATTTCCCACGAAGCGCGCATCATCTTGTAGGCGATGACCATCGGTTTCTTGTACAGCGCCACTTCCAGCGACGCCGTTCCGGAAGCCACCAGCACCGCATCGGCGGCGCAGATGGCCGTGTGCGAGCCGCCATCGGTGAGCAATATCTCGACGTCCTGCAAGCCCGCCTCACGGATCAGTTGCAAAAAGTACTGGCGCTGCTTTTCGCCGGCCATGGGCGCGACGAAACGCAGGGAGCGGTCGCGCGCCAGCAGCAGTTTGCAGGCGCCGACAAACGCCGCGGTATTGTATTTGAGTTCGCCCATGCGGCTGCCCGGCATCAGGGTCACGACATTCGCGTCTTGCGGCAAGCCCAGGACACGGCGCGCGGCCGCCTCGTCGGGCTGCAAAGGGATCATCTCGGCCAGCGGATGACCGACATAGGTGACGGGCACGCCCGCCTTGCGGTAGATCTCTTCCTCGAACGGGAAAATCACCAGCATGTGCGAAACGGCCTTGATGATTTTCTTGATACGGCCGCCGCGCCAGGCCCATATCTGCGGCCCGATGTAGTGCACGGTAGGGATGCCGCCTTCCTTCAGCTGCTGCTCGAGGCCCAGGTTAAAACCCGGGTAGTCGGCGCCGATGAAGACGGCGGGACGCTCCGCCAGCAGCTGGTCGCGCAGCGCGTTCTGGATGCCCTTGATTTCGCGGTAGCGGGGAATGATCTCGAACAGGCCGCGCACGGTCAGTTTGTCGAGCGGCCAGTCGGACACGAAGCCCTGCCTGGCCATGTGCTCGCCGCCGATGCCGTGGAAGCGCGCGCCGGGCAGCTGCGGCACGAGGCCGGACAGCAGCCGGCTGGCCAGCAGGTCGCCCGACACCTCGCCGGCGACGATGGCGACATTGGCGACACCGAGGCCGCGGTCCTGGTCAGCGGACGATGCCACGCGACGCCACGCCAAGGAATTCGCGCATGGCGCGAATGTGTTGCGCCACCTCGGACGAGGAAGCCTGCTCTTCTTCGAACAGGGCCGCCTTGGACTCTTCCAGGGTCAGTCCCGCGCGGTAGATGAGCTTATACGCGGCGCGGATGCCGTTGATCTGCTCGCGCGTAAAGCCGCGGCGTTTCAATCCTTCGATGTTGACGCCATGCGCCTGTGCCGGATTGCCGTTCAACAGGACGAACGGCGGCACATCCTGCGTCAGGCTGGTGCTCATGCCGACAAAGGCGTGCGCGCCGATCTTGCAGAACTGGTGCACATTGGCGAAGCCGCTCATGATGACCCAGTCGCCGATTTCCACGTGGCCCGCCAGCTGCGCGTTGTTCGAAAAGATAGTGTTGTTGCCCACCAGGCAGTCGTGCGCCAGGTGCACATACGCCGAGATCCAGTTGTCATTGCCCAGGCGCGTCACGCCGCCGCCCTGCACGGTGCCCGTGTTGAAGGTGCAGAACTCGCGGATGGTGTTGCGGTCGCCGATTTCCAGGCGCGTCGCCTCGCCCGCCCATTTTTTATCCTGCGGCTGCGCGCCGATGGAAGAAAACTGGAACAGGTGGTTGTCGCTGCCGATCGTCGTATGGCCGTCGATCACCACGTGCGGGCCGACCCTGGTGCCGGCGCCGATGCGCACATGCGGACCGATGATGGTGTACGGACCCACCTCGACCGAGCTGTCGAGCTCGGCCTTCGGATCGATGACTGCCGTGGAGTGGATGGCCGCCATGTTACTGCCCCGCTGGCTGGCTCGCAGACTGGCTGGCATCTTGCGCGCTGCGGATGGTGCACATCAATTCCGCTTCCACCGCCAGCTTGCCGTCGACCGTACCGACGGCCTTGTATTTCCAGATGCCGCGCGAGACGCGCAGGATTTCCACATCCATCTTCAATTGGTCGCCCGGTTCGACAGGACGCTTGAAGCGCGCATTGTCGATGCCGACGAAGTACACGACCGAATTTTCATCCGGTTTCACGCCCATCGACAGGAACGACAGCAGGGCCGCCGTCTGCGCCAGCGCTTCGATCATCAGCACGCCGGGCATGACCGGCTTGTGCGGGAAATGGCCCTGGAAGAACTCTTCGTTGACCGTCACGTTCTTGATGGCGGTGATGGTTTTATCGGCTTCCCAGTCCAGCACGCGGTCGACCAGCAGCAGGGGGTAGCGATGCGGCAGCAGCGATTTGATGGCGAGGATGTCGAGGGTCTTTTTTTCAGTAGTCATTTTTCGTCTTGCGTGGTCAGTGTTTTAATTGTTTTTTCAAGCGCGCGGATCTTCTCGCGCATGCTTGACAGGTTGCGCACGATGGCGGCGCTCTTTTCCCAGTCGGCGTTCTTGGCCAGCGGATAAAAGCCCGTGTACTGGCCCGCTTCCAGGATCGAACGCGAGACCATGCTGCCCGAGCCCACGTGGACGCGGTCGGCAATGGTCAGGTGGCCCAGCACCATGGCGGCGCCGCCAAAGGTGCAGTACTTGCCGATGATGGCGCTGCCGGCCACGCCGACACAGCCGGCCATGGCCGTGTGCGCGCCGATATGGCAGTTGTGGCCGATCTGGATCTGGTTATCGAGCTTGACGCCATCTTCGATGATGGTGTCGGCCAGTGCGCCGCGGTCGATGGTGGTGTTGGCGCCGATATCGACATCGTCACCGATCACCACCCTGCCCGTCTGCGGTATCTTGATGTAGACGCCGCCTTCGTTGGCGAAGCCGAATCCGTCGGTGCCGATCACGGCGCCCGAATGGATGATGCCGCGCTGGCCGATCACGCAGCGCGCGTGAAAGGTCACGTTGGCGAACAGCTGGGTACCGGCGCCGATGACGGCGTCGCGCCCCACCACGCAACCGGGTCCGATGACGCAGCCGGCGCCGATCACGGCGCCCGCTTCGATCACCGCATGCACGCCGACGGAGGCGCTGGCGTCAACCTGCGCGCTGGCGTCGACAAAGGCGCCCGGATGTATGCCGATTGGTGCCGTGATCTCGTGCAGGGCGGCGAAATACTGCGCCGCGCGCGCGAAATACACATAGGGATTCGGGGTGACGATGCGCGCGCCGGCGTAGTCGACGCCGATCAGCGCATCGTCGGCCGGCGTGAGGATCAGCGCGGCAGCGCCGCTCTGGGCCGCCTGTGCGCGGAATTTGCTATTGCTGAGAAAGCTGATGTGCGAAGCGCCGGCGTCGGCCAGCGGTGCGATACCTGACACTTCCAGGTTGGGATCGCCCGCCAACTGCCCGCCGAAGCGTTCGACCAATTCTCCTAGTCGAGTGCCCATCTAATTACCTCTATTCTAATATCACTTGTCCAGCGCCTTCAATACCTTGTCGGTAATGTCGATGCGCGGGCTGGCCCACAGGGCTTCCTGCAGCACGATGTCATATCCTTCGATATGCGCCATCTGCTGGATGATGGTGTTGGCCTTTTCCGCGATGGCGCTGCGCTCTTCATTCGTGCGCTGGCTCAGGTCTTCGCGAAACTCGCGCTGGCGGCGTTGCAGTTCCTTGTCCAGCTCGAAAAACTCGCGCTGGCGCTTGGCGCGCTCCGCCTCGCTCAGGGTCGGCATGTCCTTTTCCAGGGCTTCGTTGGCCACCTTGAAGCGGGCAGCCAGTTCCTGCACGGCTTTTTCGCGCGAGCGGAACTCTTCGGCCAGCTTGGCGCTGGCCAGCTTGGCCAGCCTCGATTCGTTATAAATACGTTCGCTGCTGATCCAGGCGATCTTCGACTCCTGAGCCTGCGCCTGCACCGGCAACAGCGAACTCCAGCACAATGCGATCACGGCAAGGGTCTTGGGCAGGGTAGCGGATGCGGTGTTCATGATACTCCATGGTCAAAAAGTAAAAGCTGTCGCCCCCGTTCAGATGGCCGGTTAGAAACCGGTGCCCATCTGGAACTGGAAGCGCTCCAGGCGGTCCGTCGGCTTGGCGTTCAGCGGCTTGGCGTAGCTCAGCTTGAGCGGGCCCACCGGTGAAATCCAGCTGATGCCCAAGCCAGCAGAATAGCGCAATTGCGAGATCCGCATTTTTTCGCCTTCCTGGTAGACCTGGCCGCCGTCAAGGAAACCGAACCAGCGCAAGCTGCGGTCATTGCCCGAACCGGGGAATGGCATCTGCAGTTCCGCGTTACCGATCAGGCGCGAAGCGCCGCCCAAGGCATCGTTGGTGCTCGGTTCGACCGCGCCCAGCGAGGAACTCAGGTAGCCGCGCACCGAACCGATGCCGCCGCCGTAGAAGTTCTTGAAGACCGGATACACGTGCTTGCCGATACCGTGGCCGTAATCGATCTCGCCCTTCAGCGCCAGGGTGACCTTGCTGAACAACGGACGGAAATACTGGTGTTCATAAATGGCGCGGAAGTATTTCTGGTCGCCGATCAGGTCGGCCTCGAGGTTGACGCGCTGGTAGCGGCCGATCGATGGCGTCAGGGCGCTGTCGCGGCTGTCGCGCTGCCATGCCGCCGTCAGCGGGATGGAATTCGTGGTGGCCGAACCGATACCGTCGGACGGGCCGCCATTGTCGATCACGTACTGCTTGAAGCGGATCGGGCTGGTGATGTCCGTTTCGATGCGCGAGCGCTCGGCGCCGATGCCGAAGAAGACGGTGTCGACTTCCGAGAACGGCACGCCGAAACTGACGCGGCCACCGGTCTGCTTGATCTTGTAGCTGCCGATGTTCAGCGCCGGCGGCTCCGTCGTGCGCAGATAGACTTCGAAGCTGCGCGAAATGCCGTCGTCCGTGAAGTACGGATTGGTTTGCGAAAACGCGATCGTGCGGCTGTAATGGCTGGTATTGAGTTCAATGCCGACCGTGTTGCCGCTACCGGCGAAGTTGGCTTGCGAAATCGAGGCCGACAGGGTGAATTTTTCCGATTGCGAGAAGGCGCCGCCGATCAGGAAGTTACCGGTCGGTTTTTCCACCACCGTCACGTTGACGTCGACCTGGTCGGTCGTACCCTGCGCTTCCGGCGTGTCGATGGTCACGTCCTTGAAGTAGCCGAGGCGGTCGACACGGTCGCGCGACAGCTTGATCTTGTTGCTGTCGTACCAGGACGATTCGAACTGGCGGAATTCGCGGCGGATGACTTCATCGCGCGTGGTGGTGTTGCCGGCGATATTCATGTGGCGCACGTAGACGCGCTTGCCCGGATCGATGAAGAAGGTGAAACCGACTTCATGCTTTTCGCGGTTGATCTCGGGATTGGCGTTAACGTTGGCAAACGCATAGCCGAACGTGGCCAGGCGGTCCTGGATGCGCTTGTTCGTCGCCGTCAGGCGCGCGCCCGAGTAGATGTCGCCTTCGCGCATCAGATTCAGCGCTTTGAGCTCTTCTTCGCGGCCGAACATCTCGCCTTCGAACTTGGTGCCGGCGATCTTGTACTTTTCACCTTCGGTGATGTTGATCGTCAGGTAGATGTCTTTTTTATCGGGCGTGATCGACACTTGCGTCGAATCGACCTGCATCTCGATGTAGCCGCGGTCCAGATAGTAGGACTTCAGCGCTTCGATGTCGCCCGTCAGCTTGGTCTTCGAATACTGGTCGGCCTTGGTGTACCAGCTGAACCAGCCGCCCGTGTTCAGGGCCAGCTGCTCGCGCAGTTCCTTGTCCGTGAAGGCCTTGTTGCCGACGATGTTGATCTGCTTGATGCGGGCCACGTCGCCCTCGTCGACGGCAAACACCACGTTGACGCGGTTGCGCTCGATCGGCGTGACGGTGGTGGTGATCTTCACGCCGTACAGGCCATGCGACAGATACTGGCGCTTGAGTTCCTGTTCCGCGCGGTCGACGGAGGCCTTGTCGAAAATCTTGGCTTCACCGACGCCGATTTCCTTCAGCGCCTTGACCAGCACGTCCTTTTCAAATTCCTTGGTACCGGTAAATGCCACACTGGCGATGGCCGGACGTTCCTCGACCAGCACCACCAGCACGTCGCCATCGGCTTCCAGGCGCACATCCTTGAACATGCCCGTCGCATACAGGGCCTTGATGGCGGCAACGCTCTTCTCGTCGGAGAACGTTTCGCCGACCCGCACCGGCAGGTAGGCAAAGACGGTGCCCGCTTCAGTACGCTGGATCCCTTCGACCCGGATGTCCTTGACAGTAAATGGCTGGACGGCCAGCGCGTGGCCGGAACAGATGGCCATGACGGCGGCGCCGATCAGGCTGCGGCGAAAGGAAGGCAAGGCAAAACGAGCAGAATGTAATTTCATTGGGGTTATTCAATGGGTAAATCAATGGACAACATACACAAAAGATTGCTTGTGCGACTCACGCAATGGCCTCAACCAGCGTCCTAATTCAGCAATCGCAACACGTCATTAAAGACGGCAAGCACCATCAAGGTCAGCAACAAACCTATCCCCAGGCGCTGGGCAATCTCGCCTACGCGCTCCGGCAAGGGGCGTCCGGTCAAAACTTCCAGCGAATAATACAGCAAATGCCCGCCATCCAGAACAGGAATGGGTAGCAAATTCATCACGCCCAGACTGATACTGATGAAGGCGATGAAGCTCAGGTAGCTTACCAAGCCGATGCGCGCCGTCTGGCCCGCGTAATCGGCGATGGTAATGGGTCCCGTCACATTCTTCAGAGAAACCTGGCCGGTGATCATTTTGCCCAGCATTTTCAGGCTCATGACACTGGTATCCCAGACCTTGGCGGACGCCTTGCCCACGGCAGAGAACGGTCCGGAGGCCACGGTGATCATATCCGGCACCTGTCCCAGCTTTGCTTGTATCTTACCAACTGTTACAGCTCCCTCTGCCCCGGCGCCCGGCACGGCGTCCGGCGTAATGGGCAAAGTCAGGTCCTGGCCCTGGCGCAAGAGCTGCAATTGCAAGGTGCGGCCCGGCGCCTGGCTCAGGGTGGCGATGACGGCCGCCACGTCGTGCACGGGCTGTTCGTCGATGGCCAGGATCTGGTCGTTTTTCTGCAGGCCGGCGCGCGCGGCGGCGCCATCGGGCATGATTTCCATCAGCGTGGGCGCGGAACGGGCCAGGGTCAAACCCAGCTTGCCCAGCACGTCGCCTTCCAGGTCCGCCTCCGTCAGACTGGCCGTCGGCAAGGTCGCTTCCTGCTGGCCACGGTCGGGACGGCGCACTTCGATGCGCGCCGGCAGCTTGTCGAGGGTAGCCTGGATCAGTTCCCAGCGCAGCTCGGACCAGCTGGCCACGGGCTTGCCATTCACCGACTCGACCGTATCGCCGCTGCGCAAGCCGGCCGCATGGGCGGCAGTCTGTTCGGCCACGGGGCCGAGCTTGCTCGACGGCTCTTCGATGCCATGCATGAACAGGCCCGCGTACAGCACGATGGCGACGAGGAAGTTGGCCAGCGGGCCGGCGACCACGATGGCGATGCGGCGCCACACGCTCTGGCGCGTGAATTCGCGGCGCAATTCGCTTTCCGGCAAGTCGCTGAGGTCTTGCGCGCGGCTGTCGAGCATGCTGACATAGCCGCCCAGCGGCAGCGCGGAGATCGCCCATTCCGTCTGGTCCTTGCCAAACTTGCGCGAATACACCACTTTCCCCATGCCGATCGAGAAACGCAGCACTTTCACGCCGCACCAGCGCGCCACCAGGTAGTGGCCCAGCTCGTGCAGGGTAATCAGCGAACCGAGCGCGACGATAAAGGCCAGCAACGTGGTGATGAGCGTCATGCAGCCAGCCTTTGCGCGATATACGCGTGCGCGGCCGCTCTGGCCAGGCGGTCCTGCTCCATCACGGCGTCGATGCTCGAAGCGGCGCCATGCGGCACCGTCTCGATCACGTGCGCGATGACCCTGTCGATCTGGCGGAAGCCGATCTGTTCGTCAAGAAACGCTTGCACGGCCACTTCATTGGCCGCATTGAGCAAAGCCGGCGCCGTGCCGCCCGCACGCAAGGCGTCAAAGGCCAGCGCCAGGCAGGGGAAACGGCGGAAATCGGGACGTTCGAACTGCAAGGTGGCCACTTGGGCCAGGTCCAGCTGCGCCACGCCGGAAGCGATGCGCTGCGGATACGCCAGCGCATGGGCGATCGGCGTGCGCATGTCCGGATTGCCCAGCTGGGCCAGCACGGAACCGTCGATGTACGAGACCATCGAATGGATCACGCTTTGCGGGTGGATCAGCACCTCGATCTGGTCGGCCGGCGCGCCGAACAGCCAGTGCGCCTCGATCACTTCCAGGCCCTTGTTCATCATGGTGGCCGAATCGACGGAAATCTTGCGCCCCATGGCCCAGGTCGGATGCCTGCATGCCTGGTCCGGCGTGACCGTGTCGAGCGTCTCGACGTCGCGAGTCAGGAAAGGGCCGCCGGAAGCCGTCAGCACGATTTTCGCCACGCCCGCGGCGCCCGGCGCGCGGCCATGGGCGTGCGGCATGCATTGGAAGATGGCGTTGTGTTCGCTGTCGATGGGCAGCAGCACGGCGCCGTTGTCATGCACGGCATCGATGAACAGCTGGCCGGACATGACCAGCGCTTCTTTATTGGCCAGCAATACTTTCTTGCCGGCACGCGCTGCCGCCAGGGTGGGCGCCAGGCCGGCCGCGCCGACGATGGCCGCCATCACGCCCGTCACCTGTGGCGCGCTGGCGATGTCGCACAGGGCGTCCACGCCGTACTCGACTTGCGTATCGACGCCCTGCCCGCGCAGCAAACGCGTCAGTTCAAGGGCGGCGTCGGCCGTGCCGACGACGGCGCGCCGGGGGCGAAATTGCAGGCACTGGGCGGCCAGTTCGGCCACGCGGCTGTGGGCGCTCAGCGCATACACGCTGTATTGCTCCGGATGACGCGCGAGGACGTCCAGGGTGGACACGCCGATCGAGCCGGTCGCGCCAAGAATGGTGATGTATTGCATGAGTTTCCTTAAAGCCAGCTGGCCACGAGGGCGGCAAATGGCAAGACCGGGATCAGCGCATCGATACGGTCGAGTACGCCGCCATGGCCGGGCAGCAGCTTGCTGCTGTCCTTGATGCCGGCGCGGCGCTTCAGCTGGGATTCGAACAGGTCGCCGACGATGCTGGCCGCAACGATCAGCAGCAGCACCAGCAAGGCCACCAGCCAGCCGCGGCGCAATTGCAGCTGCACGGCGAAGGTGTCTTGCAAGACCGGCAGCGATGGCGCGGCCACGATGGTGATGGCGGAGATGACCAGCACGGCGATGCCGCCGCCGATGGCGCCTTCCCAGGACTTACCTGGGGAAATACTTGGCGCCAGTTTGCGCTTGCCGAACGCCTTGCCCGAGAAATAGGCGCCGATATCGGCGATCCACACGAGGGCCATCACGGACAGCAGGTACAAAGGGCTATGCAGGAACAGGGCGATGATGGCGACGAAGCAGCCGACGATGGTCACCGGGTACACGAAGCTGAGCAAGGTATTGCCCAGGCCTTCGGTGGGCGGCAAGCCTGTTGCCAGCGAAGGCACGAAGCGGATCAGCCAGATGGCCACGCACAGGGCGAACCAGAAATTGAGCTGCGCCATGCCGTTGCCGACAAAAAAAGTATACGCGAAGGCGGCAGTCCAGACGGCGGCGATCAGCAGCGCGTGGCGATTTTTGAAGATGCGGAAGCTTTCCCAGACGGCGGCGCCGAAGAACGCCGTGGCGATCACGGCGAAGGCGGGGAAATAATTCAGATACAGAACCGGCAGCAAGACCGCCAGGAGGACCAGGGCGGTGATTATCCGTGTTTTCAGCATCAGTTTGTCTTTTCAGTTAATTGCGCGCTGGTACGGCCAAAGCGCCGTTCGCGCTGCTGGTAAGACGCGATTGCCGCGTCGAGGCACTCGCCATTGAAGTCGGGCCAGAAAGTTTCGGTGAAAAACAACTCAGTGTACGCCAGTTGCCACAGGAGGAAATTGGAAATGCGCTGCTCGCCGCCCGTGCGGATGAACAGGTCGGGCTCGGGTGCGTAAGCCATGGCCAGGTGCGGCGCCAGTTGCTCTTCCGTGTAAGCGTGTCCGGCAGGCTGGCCATCGGCGAGCGCCTGGGCCGTCATTTTATTGACTGCCTGCATGATGTCCCAGCGGCCGCCGTAGTTGGCGCAGATGGACACCGTCAGGCGCGTGTTGTTCGCCGTCTTGCGCTCCGCATTGGCGATCAGGGTTTGCAGCTCGTCGTTGAAGCGCGACAAGTCACCCACCACCTTCAGGCGGATGTCGTTCGCATGCATCTTGACCACTTCGCGTTCCAGCATCGTGACGAACAGGCGCATCAGCATCGATACCTCTTCTTCCGGGCGGCGCCAGTTTTCCGAGCTGAAAGCAAACAGGGTCAGGTATTCGACGCCGCGCTCGATACAAGCCTCGACGATGCCGCGCACGGCGTCCGCGCCCTTGACGTGGCCAGCCACACGCGGCAGGAAGCGCTTGGTTGCCCAGCGACCATTGCCATCCATAATGATTGCCACATGGCGCGGCACCGTGCCCACTTCAGGTACTGCCGTTGTCGAACTCGAATAGATCATGAAAACACGAATACCAAAAAATAAAAGATAACTATTATGCTCCAAATAGCACTGCCCGGAAAAGCCGTGCTTTCCCGGGCAGCGCCAAAAGGACTGAAAACTAGACGGTCAGCACTTCTTTTTCTTTGTCGACAACCATCTTGTCGATGTCGGCAATAAACTTGTCCGTCAGCTTCTGCACTTCTTCCGACGAGCGGCGCTCATCGTCCTCGGAGCAGGCTTTTTCCTTGACCAGTTTTTTCAGCGACTCATTCGCATCGCGGCGAATGTTACGCACGGCGATCTTCGCGTCTTCCGCTTCGCTCTTGACCAGCTTGACCATTTCCTTGCGGCGCTCTTCCGTCAGCGGCGGCGTCGGAACGCGGATCAGGTCGCCCTGTGCCGATGGGTTCAGACCCAGGTCGGCGTCGCGGATGGCTTTTTCGATGGTGTTGGCCATCTTCTTCTCGTACGGCTGCACGCCGATGGTGCGCGCATCGATCAGGGTCACGTTGGCCACCTGGGTCAACGCCGTCGGCGAACCGTAGTACTCGACCATCACGTGGTCCAGGATACCCGTATGGGCGCGGCCGGTACGCACTTTGGCCAGGTCGGCCCGCAGTGTTTCCAGCGACTTCGTCATGCGTTCCTGGGTATTTTTCTTAACGTCAGCTAAGGACATTGCTGTACTCCTTGTCTTGATAATAATGAATATTGCTACTTCGCTTGCGATGAAAACACCAGCGCAGTCGGGAGTGCCAAAAACCGTTCAGGGCAAGGCGCGGCGCCGAATGTACGGCAAGGCACTGCAACGCAGCCATGGACGGCTTCTCGGCGCTCCGCTTCCCTTATACGTGAACCAAGGTGCCTTCGTCTTCGCCCATGATGACGCGCATCAGCGCGCCCGGCTTGGTGATCGAAAACACTTTAATCGGCAGTTTCTGGTCGCGGCACAGGGCGAATGCGGTGGCATCCATTACTTGCAGATGCTTGGCGATGGCGTCGTCGAACGTAATCGTGTGGAACAGGGTGGCGTTCGGATCCTTCTTCGGATCGGCTGTGTAGACGCCGTCGACCTTGGTGGCCTTCAGGACGATCTCGGCGCTGATCTCGGAACCGCGCAGGGCGGCTGCCGTGTCGGTGGTGAAGAACGGATTGCCGGTACCGGCGGCAAAGACGACCACTTTGCCTTCTTCCAGGTATTGCAGGGCTTTCGGGCGGACGTACGGCTCGACCACTTGTTCGATGCCGATGGCCGACATGACGCGCGCGGTAATGCCGACATGGCGCATGGCATCGGCCAGGGCCAGTGCGTTCATCACGGTGGCAAGCATGCCCATGTAGTCGGCGGTGGCGCGGTCCATGCCTTGCGCACCAGGCGCGACGCCGCGGAAGATATTGCCGCCGCCAATCACGATTGCCAGTTCCACACCCAACTTCGCCACCTCGGCCACATCGGCCACCATGCGCTCGATCGTGGCGCGGTTGATGCCGTAGGGATCATCGCCCATCAGGGCTTCGCCGGACAACTTGAGGAGGACGCGCTTGTAGGCTGGTTTTGACATGAGCTGGGGCTCCATAAATGAGGTTATTCGAGTATGACATGGCGCAGCGCCTTGCAGCGCCGGATAGGCGGGAGGAAGCTGCCCATGCCGCCGCCCGGCACACAGGTGCGGGCGGGCCAAAAAAACGGGCCTCTCGGCCCGCTTTACTTACGCTCCCTGGGAGGCAGCCATCTGTGCTGCGACTTCTGCTGCGAAGTCGTCTTGCTTCTTCTCGATGCCCTCGCCCACTACGTACATGGCGAAACCTTTGACGCTGGTGTTAGCCGCCTTCAGCATTTGCTCAACCGACAGCTTGTCGTTTTTCACGAAAGCTTGGTTCAGCAGGGAAACTTCTTTCAAGAACTTCTGTACGGAACCTTCCAGGCGCTTGGCCAGGATTTCCGGCGATTGCGCTGGCTTGCCTTCGGCGGCCGCTTTGGCTGCGTCTTCTTCGGCTTTCAGTTGTGCAACCGAACGCTCTTTTTCGATCAGTTCCGCAGGAACTTCGTTCGACGACAGCGACACTGGCTTCATGGCAGCGATGTGCATGGCCACGTCTTTGCCCACTTGCTCATCGGGGCCGTCGAATTCGACGATCACGCCAATGCGCGAACCGTGCAGGTACGAAGCCAGCTTGGCGCTGGTTTCGAAACGCTGGAAGCGGCGGATGGTCATGTTTTCGCCGATTTTGCCGATCAGGGCAGCGCGCACGTCTTCCAGGGTCTTGCCATCGAGTGGCAGAGCCAGCAGGGCAGCGACGTCAGCCGGGTTGTGTTCCGCTACCAGACGGGCAGCGTTGTTGGCCAGTGCCAGGAAATCGTCGTTTTTCGCAACGAAGTCGGTTTCCGAGTTCACTTCGACCAGGGCGCCTACGCCATTGGCGATGTAGGTTGCCACGACGCCTTCAGCGGTGATGCGTGCCGATGCTTTCGATGCCTTGCCGCCCAGTTTGACGCGCAGGATCTCTTCCGCACGAGCCATGTCGCCTTCGGCTTCGGTCAGTGCTTTTTTGCATTCCATCATTGGTGCGTCGGTTTTGCCGCGCAATTCGCCTACCATCGCTGCTGTAATCGCTGCCATGTGTTTCTCCTGATTCGGTGAGTCGATAGTCGCGGCCGGGCATGCATGCCTCGCCAGCGGTCACTATCGTTTTTTTGTTAAAAAAAAGGGGGAGCTGCTGCCACCCCTTTTCCCTTACTGCTGTGCTTACAAACGGCTATCTTGCGATAGCCTGGCCATTAAGCCTGTTCGTTAACTTCGACGAATTCGTCGCCAGCGGCTGCTTTAACCATTTCAACAACTTCGTTACCGGCAGCTGCACGGCCTTCGATGATTGCGTCAGCAACACCGCGAGCGTACAACATGATGGCTTTCGAGGAGTCATCGTTACCTGGGATCACGAAGTTCACGCCTTCTGGGGAGTGGTTGGTATCGACAACGCCGATGACCGGGATACCCAGTTTAGCCGCTTCGGTGATCGCACCTTTGTGGTAGCCGACGTCGACGACGAAGATTGCGTCAGGAATGCCGCCCATGTCCTTGATGCCGCCGATCGATTTTTGCAGCTTGATCATTTCGCGGGAGAACATCAGCGCTTCTTTTTTCGACAGCTTCTCGATCGAACCGTCTTCGATCATCACTTCCATGTCTTTCAGACGCTTGATCGAGGTTTTGATCGTTTTGAAGTTGGTCAGCATGCCGCCCAACCAACGTTGATCAACGAAAGGCACGCCAGCGCGTTGTGCTTCAGCAGCGATGATTTCGCGAGCTTGACGCTTGGTGCCAACCATCAGGATGGTGCCACGGTTTGCAGCCAGTTGACGCACGTGCTTCATTGCGTCCTGGTACATCGCCATGGTTTTTTCCAGGTTGATGATGTGGATCTTGTTGCGATGGCCGAAGATGAACGGTGCCATTTTTGGATTCCAAAAACGGGTTTGGTGACCAAAGTGGACACCGGCTTCCAGCATTTCGCGCATTGTTACGGACATTATTAACTCCAGGGTTGGGTCTGGAATCCGATCAGTCACCATACAGGCACCCTTGTCGACCGGATTCGCGTGTTTATATAAATTAAAGACACTGTTTTACTGCATTGCTTAAAAGAGAATTCAAGCAACCCGGGATTCTACACTGAAATGCCTGCCGCATCAAGTCCGCACCGCAAATCGCGCGCCCGGCGGAAACAGCCGGTGCACCACGATGGTGCAAGGCGTGACTGCACCGCCTTTTCATCCGCTTTCTCCCCACAAATCCCCTCCCGGCCATAGGAAGGAGGCGGCGGATTCAGGGCGCCTCGTTTATAATTTCGGCATATTTGCAGACTTTTCCCTATACAACAGGAATCGTCTGTGCTTTTCACCTGAATTCTTGCAGATTGCGAATTACACCATGTCCACCATCCGTATCAATACCGCCGCCGACATCGAAGGCATGCGCATTGCCGGCAAGCTCGGCGCCGAAGTGCTCGACTACATTACCCCCTTCGTCAAGGTGGGCGTCACGACGGGCGAACTCGATCGCCTGTGCCACGAATACATGGTCAACGTGCAAGGCACCATCCCTGCCCCGCTCAACTACTGCCCGCCCGGCTACACGCCCTATCCGAAAGCCATCTGCACCTCCGTCAACGACGTCATCTGCCATGGCATTCCCGGCGACAAGGTCCTGAAAAGCGGCGACTCCGTCAACCTCGACATCACCGTCATCAAGGATGGCTACCACGGCGACAACAGCCGCATGTTCCTTGTCGGCACGCCGACCATCCTGGCCAAGCGCCTGTCGGAAATCACCTATGAGTGCATGTGGCTGGGCATCGATCAGATCAAGCCGGGCGCCCACCTGGGCGATATCGGCCACGCCATCCAGCAGCACGCGGAAAAGGCCGGCTACAGCGTGGTACGCGAATTCTGCGGCCACGGCATCGGCAAGGTCTTCCATGAAGAGCCGCAAGTCTTGCACTACGGCAAGCCAGGCACCCTGGAGCGCCTGGAAGCGGGCATGATTTTCACGGTGGAACCGATGATCAACTCGGGCCGCCGCGAAATCCGCGAAATGAACGATGGCTGGACCATCAAAACCAAGGACCGCAGCCTGTCGGCGCAATGGGAGCACACGGTGCTGGTCACGGAAACGGGCTATGAAGTGCTGACCGTCTCGCCGGGCATGCCGCCGCCGCCCGCCTTTATCGGCAATAAAGCCTGATAAGCGTCATTATTAATCAAGCCTGACCCCACCCGACCCACCGCCACCCAGGGCCCAGATGAAAAAGCAAGTTCGGGAACAGCTGAAACAGCAACTGAAAGCCGACCGCCAGGTCGTCATTGCGGCCTTCCAGACCGACGGCAAGCCTGAAAAACTGCTGCGCAGCCTGCGCCACAGCGTCGATGGCGTGCTGGCGCGGGCCTGGCAGGAAGCGGGCTTGCCGCCAGGCACGGCCCTGGTGGGCGTGGGCGGCTATGGCCGGGGCGAGCTGTTTCCGTATTCCGACGTCGACCTGCTGATCCTGCTGCAACAATCGCCGGACGCCGCCACGCAGGAAAAGCTCGAGGAACTGGTGCAACTGCTGTGGGACCTGGGCCTGGAAATCGGCCACAGCATCCGCACGGTCGATGAATGTCTGGTCGAATCGAAGGCCGACATCACAGTGCAGACGAGCTTGCTCGAAGCGCGTCTCGTGTGCGGCAACGCGGACCTGTTCGCGCAATTGCAGCAGCGCTATGACGCGGCCATGGACGCGCAAGCCTTCTTCCAGGCAAAAACGGCGGAAATGCGCCAGCGCCATGCCAAGTACGAAGACACGGCTTTCAGCCTGGAACCGAATTGCAAGGAAAGCCCGGGCGGCCTGCGCGACCTGCAGGTGATCCTGTGGGTGGCCAAAGCGGCCGGCCTGGCGAACTCGTGGCGCACCTTGGCCACGGGCGGCCTGATCACCCTGACGGAAGCGCGCCAGCTGATGGAAAAGGAGCGCGCCTTCAAGGATATCCGCGTGCGCCTGCACCTGCACGCGGGGCGGCGCGAAGACCGTCTCGTGTTCGACGTGCAGACGGCGATCGCCGAATCGCTGGGCCTGCAAGCGACGGGCAGCGGGCCGCACATGCGCCGCGCCAGCGAATTCCTCATGCAACGCTACTACTGGGCCGCCAAGACGGTGACCCAGCTCAACACGATTTTGCTGCAAAACATCGAAGCGCGGCTGTTCCCGCAGGACGACGTGGCCGTGCCCATCAACGAGCGCTTCAATGAAGTCAACAGCCTGATCGACATCAGCGCCGACGACACGTTCGAGCAATATCCTTCGGCCATGCTGGAAGTCTTCGTGCTCATGACGGAGCGCCCGGCCCTGAAGGGCATGACCTCGCGCGCCACGCGGGCCCTGTGGCACGCGCGCTTCAAGATCGACGCCGCCTTCCGCCAGGATCCCGTCAACCGCGCCCTGTTCCTGCGCATCATGCAAGCCCCTGTCGGCATCATCCACGCGCTGCGGCGCATGAACGAGATGAGCATCCTGGGGCGCTACCTGCCGAATTTCCGCCGCATCGTGGGCCAGATGCAGCACGACCTGTTCCACGTGTACACGGTCGACCAACACATTCTGATGGTGGTGCGCAACATGCGCCGCTTCACCATGAGCGAACACGCGCACGAATATCCGTTCTGCAGCCAGCTGATGGCCGATTTCTCGCAATCGTGGCTGCTGTACGTGGCGGCCCTGTTCCACGACATCGCCAAGGGCCGCGGCGGCGACCACTCGAAGCTGGGCGTGGCCGACGCCACCCAGTTCTGCCAGGACCACGGCCTGTCTGCCGAGGACACGGAACTGGTAGCTTTCTTGGTGGAAAATCACCTGACCATGTCGCAAGTGGCGCAAAAGCAGGACTTGTCCGATCCCGACGTCATCGCCGCCTTTGCGAAAGTGGTCAAGGACGAGCGCCACCTGACGGGCTTGTACCTGCTGACGGTGGCCGACATCCGCGGCACCAGCCCGAAAGTGTGGAATGCCTGGAAGGGCAAGCTGCTGGAAGACCTGTACAAGATCACCCTGCGCGTGCTGGGCGGCGAGCCGCACACGGCCGACCGCGAGCTCAAAAACCGCCAGCAGGAAGCGCTGGCCACCCTGCGCCTGTACGGCTTGCCGCCCGATGCGCACCTGAAACTGTGGCAACAGCTGGACGTGGCGTATTTCCTGCGCCACGACGCGTCCGACATCGCCTGGCAGACGCGCTCGCTGTATAACAAGCTCGACAGCAAGTTGCCGGTGGTAAAATGCCGGCTGGCGCCCATCGGCGAAGGCTTGCAGGTGGCCGTGTACATTCCCGACCAGCCCGACCTGTTCGCGCGCATCTGCAGCTATTTCGACCGCAAGAACTTCAGCATCCTCGACGCGAAGATCCATACGACGAAAAATGGCTATGCGCTCGACACCTTCCTCGTCACCGAGCAAAACTTCGCCAAGAGCTACCGCGACATCATCAGCCTGATCGAGCATGAGCTGGGCGAATTGCTGCAGTCGCAAACGCCGCTGCCGCCGCCGGGCAAGGGACGGCTGTCGCGCCTGTCGCGCACCTTCCCCTTCCAGCCGACGGTGGACTTGCGGCCCGATGAAAAGGGCCAGTACTACCTGCTGTCGGTAGCGGCCAACGACCGCACGGGCCTGCTGTATGCGATCGCCAACGTGTTGACCAAGTACCGCATCAACTTGCACACGGCCAAGATCATGACCCTGGGCGAGCGGGTCGAAGACGTCTTCCTCGTCGACGGCCCCGCGCTCAACAATGCCCGCAACCAGATATTGCTGGAAACCGATTTACTCGATGCGCTGAAAGTGTAAGCTTTCCGCGCAGCGCCTACCCTTACTGAAACTGAAACAACATGACCGAAGAATTATTACGCTTGTCCAAACGCATGTCCGAACTGGGCCTGTGCTCGCGCCGCGAAGCCGATGAATGGATCGCCCGCGGCTGGGTCCGCGTGGATGGTAAGGTGGTGTCCGAACTGGGCAGCAAGGTCTACCCGAGCCAGAGAGTCACCGTGGAACGCCAGGCGGCGGCCGAGCAATCGAAGCGCGTCACCGTGCTGATCAACAAACCCGTCGGCTACGTCAGCGGCCAGGCCGAAGACGGCTACACGCCCGCCGTGGCCCTGATCAAGGCGGAAAACCGCTGGGCGGAAGACCGCAGCCCGGAACAATTCCATCCGACCCAGCTGCGCAGCCTGGTGGCAGCGGGACGGCTGGACATCGATTCCGTCGGCTTGCTGGTCCTGACGCAGGACGGCCGCGTGGCCAAGCAGCTGATCGGCCACGATACCGACATCGACAAGGAATACCTGGTGCGCGTGAGCTACACCAAGGGCGGCACCCTGCCCGACAGCGAGCTGAAAAAGCTCAACCACGGCCTGTGGCTCGACGGCAAGCCGCTGTTGCCGGCCAAGGTGCGCTGGCAAAACGAAGACCAGCTGAGCTTTACCTTGCGCGAAGGCAAGAAACGCCAGATCCGCCGCATGTGCGAAGCCGTGGGTCTGAAGGTGCTGGGTTTGAAACGCGTGCGCATCGGCAAGGTCAAACTGGGCGACTTGCCGACCGGCCAATGGCGTTATTTGAGCGCAGACGAACAGTTTTAAGCGGCGACGTCAAGGCGGCATGCCAGGCCTGCATACATAAGCAACAGGAATATAGTGATATAAAATCAATTATTGTGATTTACTTAGTAAATATTGCCTTAAACCTATACACTATTCCCCATTAGAACAAAAGAGATACGCTGTCGTGAACGATCCCATCCCCAATCCCCTGCGCAAGGGCGCGCCCAGTCTGGCTGACGTGGCCGAGCCGATGGCCCCCGGCACCAAGCCGCACCATATGAGCGATCCGTGGGATATCGGCGAAACCTTGTGCAGCCTGGCTGACAACGGCGACGCCATCTCCATCTACCCGGCTGGCGGCGAAGACCTCATCCTGGGGCGCGTCCTGTCCGTTGACGATGACTTGCCGCAATTCGTGCTGGAACTCAATGAAGGTGCGACCCTGCCGTCTGGCGGCGCCACGTTTGTATCGTGGGTACAAAACGCCAAACTGCAGTTCACCATCAATGGCGAATGGCAAGCGTATCCCGAGCGGCCGAACGTCTACCTGACGAACTTCCCCAGCCATTGCCTGGTCCTGGAGCGGCGCGAATCGGCACGCCTGGAAACACCGCTGGGCGTGTACTACCTGGCCGCCTTCGTGCTCGAGGGCCGTCCATATGAATTGCAGCTGTATGATTTCTCGGCCGGCGGCATCGGCATGCGCGCCCATCCGCGCGACACGGTAGGCCTGTACGTGGGCCGCAAGCTGTCGCGCGTGCGCCTGGAGCTGGGGCCGGACAAGGTCATGATCGCCGACCTGGAAATCCGCCTGTCGCGCACCTTCCGCTCCTTCCTGCTGGGCGAGCAGGTGCAGATCGGCTGCCGCTTCCTGAACCTGACGGATGCCATGCAGGATGAGCTGAAGGCATTGCTCGATAACCTGGGCAGCAGCCGCAAGGTGCGCTAGTTTAGTACTGGGGTCAGACCCTCAACACCGCCAACACATAGCTTTGCGCTAACGCATCCGGGGGTCTGACCCCGGACGTCCAGGTTAAGCGGCAATTAATCGTCGTCGTTCGGATCCAGGTCGGGGAACATGACCTCGGTATAGCCGAACTGCGTGAAGTCGACGATACGCATCGGATACAGGATGCCGTGCAGGTGGTCCACTTCATGCTGCACCACGCGCGCATGGAAGCCGTCGCAGTCGCGGCTGATGGGCTGGCCGAACTGGTCGACGCCTTCGTAGTGCAGCTCGCTCCAGCGCGGCACGCTGCCGCGCAGGCCGGGCACGGACAGGCAGCCTTCAAAACCCTCTTCCTTGCGTTCCGACAAAGGCGTCAGCACGGGGTTGATCAGCACGGTTTCCGGCACTTGCGGCGCGTCGGGATAGCGCAGGTTCTGCTTGAAGCCGTAGATCACCACTTGCAGGTTGACGCCGATCTGCGGCGCCGCCAGGCCTGCGCCATTGGCCGCGTGCATGGTGTCGAACATGTCGGCGATCAAGGCATGCAGTTCGGGCGTATCGAATTCACGCACGGGCTCGGCCATCCGCAGCAGGCGCGGATCGCCCATCTTCAGGATTTCACGTACCGTCATTTTGCGTCCAGTGTCGATTGCAGTTCTTGCAGGTAAGTGCGGAAGGCCGCGCCCGTTTCCGGGTGTTTCATGCCCATCGCCGTCGTTGCCTTCAGATAACCCAGCTTGGAGCCGCAATCATAACGCTGCCCCTTGTAACGGTAAGCCAGCACGCGCTCTTCACGCATCAGGGCGGCGATGCCGTCCGTCAACTGGATTTCACCGCCGGCGCCCGTACCGATTTTTTCCAGGTGCTCGAAGATGCGGCTGGTCAGCACATAACGGCCGACCACGGCGAGGGTCGACGGCGCCTCTTCCGGCACGGGTTTTTCCACGATCCCCGACACCAGCTCCAGGTCAGGCTGATAATGCTGGGCGCTGACGATACCGTACTGCCTGGTTTCCGCGCGCGGCACGTCCTGCACCGCCAGCAGGGAACAGTTTTCATACTGGAACACATCGGCCATCTGCGCCAGCACGGGGCGCACGCCCTCTTCCACATCCATGAAATCGTCGGCCAGCAAGACGGCAAACGGCTCGTCGCCGATCACGGGACGCGCGCACAGCACGGCATGCCCGAGGCCCAGCGGCGCCGACTGGCGGATGTAAATACAATTGATGTGCTTGGGAATGACGTTTTGCACCATTTCCAGCAACTGGCGCTTGCCGGCCGCTTCCAGTTCCGACTCGAGCTCATAGGCCGTATCGAAATGGTCTTCGATGGCGCGCTTGTTGCGGCCCGTGATGAAGATCATTTCCGTGATACCCGCGGCCACGGCTTCCTCGACCGCGTACTGTATCAATGGCTTGTCAACGATAGGCAACATTTCCTTCGGTTGCGCCTTGGTCGCAGGCAAGAAACGGCTGCCCAGGCCGGCGACGGGAAAGACTGCTTTTCTGATTTTTTTCATGGGTCTTCTGTAATGAATGATTAGTCTTGCGCCAACAGGGTCAGCAGACCAGCCTCGTCGAGTATGGCCACACCCAGCTCCTGCGCCTTGGCCAGCTTGCTGCCGGCGTCCGAACCGGCCACGACGTAAGCGGTTTTCTTCGACACCGAACCGCTGACCTTGCCGCCGGCCGCCTCGATCAACTCCGCAGCCTCGTCGCGGCTCATGTTGGGCAAAGTGCCCGTCAAAACAAAGGTCTTGCCGTCCAGTTTGCCGCCAGCAGCTGGCATTTCAGGCAATTGTGACAGTAATTCATTTCGTAGCGCGTCCAGTTGACCAAGCAGCTTGACATTGCCCTCATCGGCCAGCCATTGCGCCAGCGCTTCGGCCACGGCGGCGGGCAAGCCCGCGTGGAAGCTGGCACCTTGCGCCGCCAGACTGGCCAGGGTCACGCCCCGCTCCACCAGCTGTTTGCTGCGCGGCTCCGTCAGCTTCGGAATGCCGATGGCGGCCAGCAAGGTGGTTTGTTCGAGCTGCGTGCGCAGCTTGGCGCTGGGCGCGTGTTCGCCTTGCGGCGTGACACCAGCGTCCAGCAATGCCTGCAACGCCTGCTGGTTCTTTTCTTCGGCAAAGAAATCAGCAATCGACTCGGCCACGGTGCCGCCGATGTCGGGCAGCACGCGCAGCAAGGCGGCCGGCGCCCGGCGCACGTAGTCGAGACTGCCCAACCACTCGGCCAGGGTCTTGGCCGTCGATTCGCCCACGTGGCGGATGCCCAGCGCAAACAGGAAACGCTCGAGCGGCGGGCGCTTGCTGGCCTCGATGCCTGCCAGCAGATTTTCCGCCCACTTGGTGGGAATCTTGCCTTGTTGCACTGTTTCCGGCGTCGAACCGTCGCGCTCGTCGGCGCGCAGCTTCATTTCCAGCAATTTATCCAGGGTCAGGCTGTACAGGTCAGCCAGGCCATGCACGTATTCGAGTTCGACCAGGGTATCGATATAACGTTCCCCCAGACCTTCGATATCCATCATGCGGCGGCCCGCGAAATGACGGAACGCTTCCTTGCGCTGCGCCGAGCAGAACAGGCCGCCCGAGCAGCGGGCGATGGCCTCGCCCTCTTCGCGCACCACGTGCGAGCCGCACACGGGGCACGCTTCCAGCATCTTGAACGGCAGCGGCGCCGGTTTCGGACGTTTTTCCAGCACCACGCTCAGCACTTCCGGAATCACGTCGCCGGCGCGGCGCACGATGACGGTATCGCCCACGCGCACATCCTTGCGCAGCACTTCGTCTTCATTGTGCAAGGTGGCGTTGGTCACCGTCACACCGCCCACGGACACGGGCGCCAGGCGCGCCACGGGCGTCATGGCGCCCGTGCGGCCCACCTGGATATCGATGCCCAGCACTTGCGTCAGCGCTTCTTCGGCGGGGAACTTGTGCGCCAGCGCAAAACGCGGCGCGCGCGACACAAAGCCCAGCTCCTGCTGGTCTTCCGTTGCGTTCACCTTGTAGACGACGCCGTCGATTTCATACGGCAAGGAGGGCCGGCGCGCGCCAATATCGGCGTAGTAGGCAAGCAAGCCCTGCGCGCCCTGCACCACCTTGCGCTCCTTGGACACGGGGATGCCCAGGGTTTCGTACCAGTCCAGCAAGGCCGAATGCGAGGCAGGCATAGCGGCGCCTTCCAGCGCACCGATGCCGTAGGCATAGAAACGCAGCTTGCGCTGCGCCGTGATGCGCGAATCGAGCTGGCGCAGGCTGCCGGCCGCCGCATTGCGGGGGTTGGCGAATTCCTTCTGCCCCGCTTCGCGCTGGCGTTCGTTCAGGCGGGCAAAATCGCCCTTGAACATCATCACTTCGCCGCGCACGTCGAGCACGGCCGGAATCTTATCGCCATGCAAGCGCAGCGGGATGCCGGAAATGGTGCGGATATTCGCCGTCACGTCCTCGCCCGTGGCGCCATCGCCGCGCGTGGCCGCCTGCACGAACAGGCCGCGCTCATAGCGCAGATTGATGGCCAGGCCGTCGAATTTCACTTCGGCAGCATAGTCGACGTCCGTACCATCAAGGTCCAGGCCTTCGCGCACGCGGCGGTCGAAATTGATGATATCGTCATCGGTGAAACCATTGTTCAGCGACAGCATCGGCACCGTGTGCGTGACTTGCTCGAATTGCGGCAAAGGCGCCGCGCCCACGCGCAAGGTGGGCGAGTCGGGCGTACGCAAGTCGGGATGGGCCGCTTCCAGCGTTTGCAGTTCGACGAACAGCTTGTCGTACTCGGCGTCGGGGATGGTGGGATTGTCGAGCACGTGGTAGGCGTGCAGGTGCCGGTTGAGTTCGGCGGTGAGATCCAGGACCCGCGCTGCGGCATCCTGGTTGATCGGATCAGTCATTGTTGCAGGATTCTTCAGCTAAATAAACGCAGGGCGCGGGTGGAACCGGCCGGAATGTCGGCCGCGTCCATTTCCTGGTAAAACTCTTGCACCTGGCCAGCGATCTCGGCCAGCGCCGCATCGGACAAGGCCTGGTTGTAATCGTCGACGATGGTGGCGTCGAGGCGGCCCACCAGCGCCTTGGCGCAGGCGACCATGGCGCCGAAACCGTCGCGCGCGGGCGCCACGCATGGCACGTCCAGCAGCAGTGTCAAACGGGGCGTCGTTTCCTCGGCCAGGGTGACATTCGTCGACAGCGAGAACAGATGGCTGCCTTCGCCGTCGGGCATGACGAAACGGCCGTCCGGACGCACGTCAAAGCCCTGTTTTTCCAGCGCGAACAGCAAGGTGGAAATGGCCCATGGCGCGCCATTCGTGTGCAGGTTCACGCCCAGCTGGGCGTCGTGACCGGCGACGAAACGGTGCAGATTGCGCGCTTCGGCCATCACTTCCATCATGTCGGGCACTTCCGGTTCGGCGCCGATCTCGTCGGCAACGCCGCGCAGGCGCGTAACCAGTTCCGAGTATTCGAGTTCATTCAGGGCCGTGCTGCGGCTGGCCAGCTGTACGCCGCCCTGCATCTTGGTGTAGACACCGCCATGCGTGATCGGTTCCCAGTCGCCATTCACGTGTAAACCAATGAAGTGGACGGGTTTGTTGCCCACCAGACGCAAGGTTTGCAGCACGGGCAGGATCTTGTCGCCGCGCACGGGCGCTTCCAGCGACAAAGGCAGCAGGCAATCGATGAGCGGGTCGACCAGGCTGGTCGCCTGTTCGCTGGCGGCGCTCACTTCCTGCTGCAGCGGCGCGGCCACGGCCGCAGGCGCTTCCACGCCGGCATCGCCGAGCGACGGTTCCGCATGCACGGGGGCGTCCGGCACGGCGCTAGCGGGCGGCGCGCCGAACGATGGTTCGGCCTTGGCGGCGGGCGCGGCGTCAAAGCGCGGTTCCTGACGCAAGACGGGTTCCTGGGCTTCCACCGCAGGGGCGTCGCCCTCGCGCATCAGCACGTCATCGTGGTCGGTGGAAAAAGCCCGCTCCACGCTTTTCTTGGCCTTGTATTCCTGCCATTTGTTGTACGAGAAAACGCCGACGATAAAGACGCCGCCGGCGCCGAACAAGGTAATTTGAAGGTCTGTCATGCTGCTTGTGCCTCGGTTGCAAAATTTGCGGCGGACTCCATGTCCACCGCCACGATGCGCGATACGCCCTGCTCCTGCATCGTCACACCGATCAATTGATGGGCCATTTCCATCGCAATCTTGTTATGCGAAATGAAAAGGAATTGGGTCTGGTCGGACATGCGCTTGACCATGCGGCAGAAGCGTTCCGTGTTCGAATCGTCCAGCGGTGCATCGACTTCGTCGAGCAGGCAGAACGGCGCCGGATTCAGGCGGAACATGGAAAACACCAATGCGGTCGCGGTCAGCGCCTTCTCTCCACCGGACAACAGGTGGATGGTGGCATTTTTCTTGCCGGGAGGCTGCGCCATGACTTGTACACCGGAATCGAGAATCTCGTCGCCCGTCATGGTCAGCCTGGCCTGTCCCCCGCCGAACAGGATGGGGAACAGCTCGGAAAAGTGGTGGTTGACCTTGTCGAACGTGTCTTGCAGCAAGTCGCGCGTTTCCTTGTCGATCTTGTGAATCGCGTCTTCCAGCGTGTTGATCGCTTCCGTCAGGTCGGCGTTCTGGGCGTCGAGGAAATTCTTGCGCTCCGACGCCTGCGCCAGTTCGTCCAGCGCGGCCAGGTTGACGGCCCCCAAGGATGTGATGGCATTGGTCAGGCGCGTGACTTCGCCCTGCAGATACGATGGACGCATATCCGGATGCAGTTTTTCCTTCAAGGCCGCTTCATCGGCGCCCGACTCCAGCAGTTGCTGGGCGAATTGCTCCTGGTTCAGGCGCGCGGCCTGTTCCTTGAGCTGCATTTCCATGATCTTGTCACGCTGCGGCTGCAGGCTGCGTTCCGATTGCGTGCGCGCATCTTCGGACAGGCGCAGCTGCTGCGTAATTTGATCGAGTTCATGGCGCGCGTCGGCCAGCGCCCGCTCCTGCGTCGTGCGGCGCTCGAGCAGATCCTGCAAGCCGTCGGCGGCCGCGCCGCTTTCCAGGCTGGCCAGTTCCTGCTGACCAGCTTCCAGGCTTTCCGTCACTTGCTGGGCCTGCGTACTGGCCGTGGCGATATTGCGGCGCAATTCCTCGATCTTCGCGCGGTGGGCTTTTTCCGCGTATTCCGTATCCTTGGCGGCCCGCTCCAGGTCGCGCAAGGCTTCGCGCGCCTCGGCCAGCCGCTGTTCCTTCTGCAGGAAATCCGTATGGCCGTCTTCGTGCGCTTCCTGCAAATTGCCCAGTTCCATGTCCAGCTGTTCGAATTTCTCTTCCGATTCGGCCTTGATCTGCTGCTGCTCCGCTTCATGCGCGGCGATCTCCGCCAGGTCGGCGCCGATCTGCGTGCTGCGCTGGTTGAAGCGCGCTTCCACTTCCGACAGTTTCACCACGTCCAGTTGAAGGGTATGCACGGAGGAAGTGAGCTGCTGTATGCGCAGGCGCAAGTCCGACAGGTTGCGCGTGAGCGTCGCCACGGCGGCGTCGGCCCGCACGGAACGGGCGCGCGCCTCTTCAGCCAGCAATTGCTGGGCCCGCAGCTGCTTGCCGATATTCTCGATTTCCTGCTGGCGGCCCAGCATGCCTTCCTGCTCCGAGTCGGCCGCATAGAAGCGCACGCTGGTGGTCGTGACCACGTGACCGGCGCGCGTGACGAAATAGCCGCCCGGCGGCAATTTCGCCCGTTCGGCCAGCGCCTCGGCCGCGTCTTCCACGGCGTAGGCGTTGTACAGCCAATCCTGCAGCAAGCCGCGCAAGCCGGGATCGTTCAGTTTCAACAAGTTCAAAAACGGTTTCAGGCCAGGCACGTCCGGCAGGGGCAGCGGCGCCACCGTCGATGGCGCGTACAGGGCCAGCTTGGCCGGCGGCGCGTCCGCAAAGAAAGCCTTGGCCCAGTCGATATTCGACAGTTGCAGGGCCGACGTGCGCTCGCGCAGGATCGACTCCATGGCCGCTTCCCAGCCCGCTTCGATCTGCAGCTTTTGCCACAGACGGGGCAAGGTGTCGAGCTCGTGCTTTTTCAGCCACGGCTGGACCTTGCCCTGGGTCTGCACCCGTTCCTGCAATTGTTTCAAAGCAGAAAGACGCGCTTCCAGCTGGGCGTTGGCCGCCGTCTCGGCATTGACCTGCGCCTGCGCCTCGGCCCGCTCCTGCTCCAGCTTCGGCTGCTGCTCCAGCGCTTCTTCCAGGTAGAAACCCTGCTCTTCCAGGGTTTGCTGCTTTTCTTCCAGCTGCAGTTTCAGGTTTTCCAGGTGGCTGCTGTCGGGCAAACTCAGGCTGTTCTTTTCCTGCTGTAGCCGCTCGCGGCGCGTCAGCAGGCTGGCGAGGATGTTCGAGGCATTGCGCTGGTGCGCCGATTCCAGTTCCAGCTGCTGCTGGGCCTGCATAATCCGCGCGCGCGATTCCGTGCTCTTGTTTTGCGCGGCGCGCCAGGCGGCGTCCAGCTCGGGCAATTGCTCGCCCTTCTGCTCGGCCATCATTTGCGACTGCTCCACCTTGGCGGCCAGTTCCTCGAGGTGGAACTCCGCCTCTTCGATCTGTTCCTGGTATTCGCCGCCCTGCTGCGTCCACTGGTCGCGCTGGGCCGTCAAAGTGGCCAGCTGGGCCTGCAGGCGCGCGCGCGATTCGATGACGAACTTGATCTGCGCTTCCAGGCTGCCGATTTCCGCATTCGTCTGGTACAGATGGCCTTGCGCCGTATGCAAACGGTCGCCCACGGCAAAGTGCGCCTGGCGCATCTGTTCCAGGGTCAGCTCGACATTGCGCAGCTTGGCCGTCTGCTCTTCCAGGTCCGTCTGCGCCTGTTCCACTTCGCGGAAGTAGCGCGTCTGCTCGTTTTGCGCCTCGTTCTTGCGCAGCAGCCACAGCAGTTTCTGCTTTTCTTCCTGGTCCGCCTGCAAGGCGTGGAAACGCGTGGCCACGGCCGCCTGCGCTTCCAGTTTTTCCAGGTTGGCATTGAGTTCGCGCAAGATGTCTTCGACGCGCAGCAGATTCTCGCGTGTGTCCTGCAAGCGGTTTTCCGTCTCGCGGCGGCGTTCCTTGTATTTGGAGACCCCGGCCGCTTCCTCGAGGAAGACGCGCAATTCTTCGGGGCGCGATTCGATGATGCGCGAAATCATGCCCTGGCCGATGATGGCGTAGGCGCGCGGACCGAGGCCCGTGCCGAGGAAGATATCCTGGATGTCGCGCCGGCGCACGGGCTGGCCATTGATGTAATAGGTGGAGGTGCCGTCGCGCGTCAAGGTGCGCTTGACGGCGATCTCGGCGTACTGGCCCCACTGGCCGGACGCCTTGCCGTCGTTGTTATCGAACACCAGCTCGACCGAGGCGCGGCCAGCCGGCTTGCGGTGCGTGGAGCCGTTGAAAATGACGTCCTGCATCGATTCGCCGCGCAATTCGGACGCTTTTGATTCGCCTAGCACCCAGCGCACGGCGTCGATGATGTTCGACTTGCCGCAGCCATTCGGCCCGACCACGCCCACGAGCTGGCCTGGCACCTGAAAATTGGTGGGATCGACGAAAGACTTAAATCCCGACAACTTGATGGAAGAGAGACGCACGTGTTTTAGAGTTCCTGGCCTATGCTGGCGGTTATATTATGGGTGAACCCGGTTCATGTTCAGTTCAGATGCCGCATCGCGACGGCAGCCTGGCCGCTCGCCGCAAAAAAGTGGTTCATCATACCATTTCCTGATGCTTTTCTGGCCAAAAAACCGTCGCGCCAGGTGCCTGCCGGCAGCGGATCAGGGGGCAGGACGGCCATCCTGCGCCAGTTTCCAGTCCGCGCGGGAAAAAACGCGCTCATGGCCGGACAGCACCAGGGCCAGTTTTTGCAGCCATTGTTCGGTCGGCATGGGCTCCGCCTTGAAGCTCAGCACCACCATCAGCGCCAGGCTGGCCAGGGCCAGCGCATGGCTGACGGCAAAATTGACGGCGCCACGGGCATTCCACATGAAGCCCAGCGCCAGCGCCAGGCCCAGCACGCAGCCGCTGACGGCTTCGGACACGCTGTGCGCATGCACGACCACGCGGGATATGGCCACCAGCACGGCAAAGGCCACGCCGACCAGCACGCCGACATGGTGCCAGCGCGGTTCGGCCCGCTGCAGCAGCACATACATCAGCACGGGAAACACGGCGCCGGCGCGCATGGCGTGGCCGCTGAAACCGGTAAAATCGAGCGTGCTGCTGCCCACGCCCCAACTCATGAAGGCCAGCTTCGACAGCACCACGAGGGCCAGGCCGCCGCCGTACCACAAGCTCCAGCTGAGTACCAGCCGCCACTGGCGCGACACGAGCAGCCACAGAGCAATCGCCACGCCAGCCGGCCCCATGACGGACATGTCGGCCGCAAAAGAAATCCCATTCCACCAAGTCATCGTGCCTACGCTTATTTCATGATCAGCGTGCACTATGCCACGACTGGCCCCGCTTGCGCCCGGGTTTTCATCAACTGGGGTCAAGAATTACATTCCATTACAATTTCCATCTCAGAAATTGCCATATGAAAATATCTCGCGGATGCGGCACCGGCGGCGCGTCAGATATTCGTCAGGCGCTTGCCCTTGGGCGGCGCAAAGTCGCGGATCGATTCGACCATGCCCACTTCCAGCGCCTGGTCGGCCGTCAGGTGCAGGTCCGAATATGCGTGCACCTGCCACTGCTCGTCCGTCAGCTTGACGTGGCCGCGCAGGATGCGCTCGGTGCGCATGTCGTCGGCGCGCAAGCCCTCAACGATGATGCTGAGCGCATCGGGGCGCGAACCGGGCGAGGCGGTCGCATGCGACTTGTGCACCATGAAACGGGCCGTGTCGCTGGCATGGCGGTGCCGCCCCGCCAGGAACAGGGTGACGGCGATGGACGCCACGGCGCCCGCGTTGTAGGTGATGATGTCGAGCGGCAACTTGCTGAGGAAGTTGTACAGACAGATGCCATCGCTGACATAGCCGCCGTTGGACTGGATCAGGATGTGCGCGGTGGTGAGCTTGTCTTCCGTGATGTCGGCGGCGGCATTGAAGACGCGCCGCACCATGTCGCTGTTGACGTCGCCCGAGAGGGTAAAGTAACCGTGCTGCTCGGTGTTGTTTTGCGTCTCGCTTTGTGTAGTGTTCATGGCAGGCACCCGCAAGAAAGCCAGGATTTCATCATAGCGCATTCCTGCGCGCCCGGGCGCCCTTTTGCAGCGGAACATTCCCCTCGCCAGCCCCGCAAACCGGGGCTTTTGCTGCAATTTGGCAACGTCTTTACAGATTGACAGAAACACCCTGCTGGCATATATTCCTCCCACTTGATCGGGAGAGGGCAACCCAGCGTTGCCGCCGAAGGGGCACTACCCAAAAACTCTCAGGCAAAAGGACCGATCAGGCGGACTGAAGTTGTTGCTTTGGCGACACTACAGCTCAACTCTGGAGAGCGGCCGCGGCACATGCCGGCGGCCCACCGAAGGGGCGCACGGGGCAAGCCCCCGTAATCTCTCAGGTACAAAGGACAGGGGGGTCAGTGATCACGCTGGAAAGCCGTGTTTGGCTATTCTATGTTTTGTTAACTTCCCCTTTACCTTCGTCCCGAGGAATCCATGACGCTCAAAGCGACCCCACTCAACAACGCCCACCGTGCCCTCGGCGCCCGCATGGTCGATTTCGGCGGCTGGGACATGCCTGTCAACTACGGCTCGCAAATCGAAGAACACAACGCCGTGCGCAGCGACGCCGGCATGTTCGACGTGTCCCATATGTGCGTGGTCGATATCGAAGGCCCGAATGTGCGCGCCTTCCTGCGCGGCTTGCTGGCCAATAACGTCGACAAGCTGCAAGTGTCGGGCAAGGCGCTGTACTCGTGCATGTTGAATGCCGAAGGTACCGTCATCGATGACCTGATCGTCTACTTCTTCAACGAAAACTGGTTCCGCCTCGTCGTCAACGCGGGCACGGCTGAAAAAGACGTGGCGTGGATGCAGCAGCAAAACACCAACACCAACAGCGGCCTGACGATCACCGAGCGCCGCAATGCCAACAATCCAATGGCCCTGGTGGCCGTGCAAGGCCCGAACGCGCGCGCCAAGGTGTGGCAAGTGCTGCCGGAAACGCAAGCCGCGTCCGAAGCCATCAAGCCGTTCAATGTCGTCATCGTCAAGGACACGGCCTTCGGCGAAGTCATGCTGGCGCGCACCGGCTACACGGGCGAAGACGGCTTTGAAATCGGCGTGGCCGCCACCCAGGTGGAAGCGCTGTGGAACGCCCTGATCGCCGCCGGCGTCAAGCCGGCCGGCCTCGGCGCGCGCGACACCCTGCGCCTGGAAGCAGGCATGAATCTGTATGGCCAGGACATGGACGAAAGCGTCAACCCGCTCGACGCCGGCCTGGCGTGGACCATCGACCTGGTCAGCGAGCGCGACTTCATCGGCAAGGCCGCCCTGCTGGCGAAAGGGCAGAACGCGCAATTCGTGGGCCTGATCCTGCGCGAAAAAGGCGGCGTGCTGCGCGCGCACCAGAAAGTCATCATCGCCGGCAGCGACGCCGCGGGCGAAATCACCAGCGGCACCTTCAGTCCGACGATGCAGGAAGCCATTGCTCTCGCGCGCGTGCCGAACGGCGTGGCCGTGGGCGACACCGTGCACGTGGAAATCCGCGGCAAGCAGCTGGCCGCTTCCGTCGTCAAGCTGCCTTTCGTGCGTAACGGTAAAATCCTGGCTGCGTAAGCGTATTTATAGAGCCGCCCGCAAGACCGTACAACCATAATCAATAACGAACACTTACCATCTGGAGCCACACATGAACATTCCTGCAGACCTGAAGTACACCGCTTCCCACGAATGGGTACGCCTTGAAGGCGACGGCACCATCACCGTCGGCATCACCGAGTACGCGCAGGACGCGCTGGGCGATATCGTCTTCGTCGAACTGCCAACCGTGGGCAACAGCTACGGCGCCGGCGACGACGCCGCCGTGGTGGAATCGGTCAAGGCAGCGAGCGACATCTACGCGCCGATCGCCGGCGAAGTCGTGGCCGTCAACGACGACGTCGTCAACTCGCCAGAGTCGATCAATGCCGACGCCTACGCCAACTGGCTGTTCAAGATCAAGCCAGCCGACGTGTCGGCCCTGGACGGCTTGCTCGACGCTGCCGCCTATGGCGCCACCACCAGCGCCTGATCGCGTTTGATTCACGGGCCGCGTTTGCGGCCCGTTTGCATTTAATTTTGCAGCGATACCCCGCCGCCGCGCCCGCGCGCCGCATCCCGGTTTTTCAGTCTTTTTTGGCCTCTATATCATGACCCGCACCAGCCTGACCCAACTCGAAGCACGCGATGCCTTCATCGCCCGCCACATCGGCCCTTCCGCCACCGAACAGCAAGCCATGCTGGCGACCCTCGGCTATCCATCGCGCGCCGCGCTGATCGACGCCCTGGTGCCAAGCAACATCCGCAACAAGGGCGCCCTGCCCCTGGGCGCGTACTCGCAGCCGATGCCGGAACAGGAAGCCCTGTCGCGCCTGAAAGCCATCGCCGGCAAGAACCAGGTACTCAAATCCCTGATCGGCCAGGGCTACTACAACACGTTTACGCCCGGCGTCGTGCTGCGCAATATCTTTGAAAACCCGGCCTGGTACACGGCATACACGCCTTACCAGCCCGAGATTTCGCAGGGCCGCCTGGAAGCGATCCTGAACTTCCAGCAAGTGATCACGGACCTGACCGGCATGGGCATCTCGAACGCCTCGATGCTGGACGAAGGCACGGCCGCCGCCGAAGCGATGACATTGATCCAGCGCGTGGGCAAGTCGAAGTCGAACGTGCTGTACGTCGCCAATGACGTGCTGCCGCAAACCTTGGAAGTGGTGCAGACGCGCGCCCAGCCGATCGGCATCGAGGTGCGCACCTTCGACCCGGCCGAAATCGAGTCGCTGGACGCCTGCTTCGGCGTGCTGCTGCAATACCCTGGCGTAAACGGCGTCGTGCGCGACTACCGCGCCGGCGTGGAAAAACTGCACGCGAATGGCGCCATGGTCATCGTCGCGGCCGACCTGCTGGCCCTGACCATGCTGACGCCGCCGGGCGAATGGGGCGCCGACGTCGTCGTCGGCAACAGCCAGCGCTTCGGCGTGCCGCTCGGTTTCGGCGGCCCGCACGCGGGCTATTTGTCGACGCGCGATGAATTCAAGCGCAATATGTCGGGCCGCCTGGTGGGCGTGACCGTCGATGCGCAAGGCAACAAGGCCTATCGCCTGGCCCTGCAAACGCGCGAACAGCATATCCGCCGCGAAAAAGCCACGTCGAACATCTGCACGGCGCAAGTGCTGCTGGCCGTGATGGCCTCGATGTACGCCGTCTACCACGGCCCTGCCGGCCTGCTGCAGATCGCCCAGCGCGTGCACCGCTTTACGGGCGTGCTGGCGGCGAACCTGAAGACCCTCGGCTACGGCGTCGTCAACGCGAGCTATTTCGACACATTGACCGTCAACGTGGCCGATGCGGCGCAGCTGCACGCGACGGCCATGCACCACGGCGTCAACCTGCGCAAGATCGACGCCACCCACGTCGGCGTGTCGCTCGACGAAACCACCACGCGCGACGATATCGCGCTGCTGTGGAAAGTGTTCGCGCACGGCCTGGCCAACGCGCCTGCCGTGCCGGACCTGGACGTCGTCGAAGCGGCGGTGACCAGCGCGCTGCCGGCGCAGCTGGCGCGCGAGAGCGCCTACCTGACCCACCCCGTCTTCAACAGCTATCACTCGGAACACGAAATGCTGCGCTACCTGCGCAGCCTGGCCGACAAGGACCTGGCGCTGGACCGCACCATGATCCCGCTCGGCTCGTGCACCATGAAGCTGAACGCGACGAGCGAAATGATTCCCGTCACCTGGCCCGAGTTCTCGAACATCCACCCGTTCGCGCCGGACGCGCAAACGGTGGGCTACCGCGAAATGATCGCCCAGCTGGAAGAGATGCTGTGCGCCTTGACGGGCTACGCGGCCGTCTCGCTGCAGCCGAACGCCGGCTCGCAGGGCGAATACGCGGGTCTGCTGGTGATCAAGGCCTACCACGAGTCGCGCGGCGAAGGCCACCGCAACATCTGCCTGATTCCATCGTCGGCGCACGGCACCAATCCCGCATCGGCCAACATGGTCGGCATGCAGGTCGTCGTCACCAGCTGTGACGCCAACGGCAACGTGGACCTGGCCGACCTGAAAGCCAAGGCGGAAAAGCACAGCGCCAACCTGGCCTGCGTGATGGTCACCTATCCATCCACCCACGGCGTGTTTGAAGAAGGCATCCAGGAACTGTGCGAGATCATCCACTCGCACGGCGGCCAGGTCTACATCGACGGCGCCAACATGAATGCGCTGGTCGGCGTGGCCGCTCCCGGCTCTTTCGGCGGCGACGTGTCGCACCTGAACCTGCACAAGACCTTCTGCATCCCGCACGGCGGCGGCGGACCAGGCGTGGGGCCGATCGGCGTCGGCGCCCACCTGGCGAAATTCCTGCCGAATCAGCGCTCGTCCGGCTACCAGCGCGATGCGGCAGGCATCGGCGCCGTCAGCGCCGCGCCATTCGGCTCGGCCAGCATCCTGCCGATTTCGTGGATGTACATCGCCATGATGGGCGCGGAAGGCTTGACGGCAGCGACCGAGACGGCGATTCTGGCAGCGAACTACATCGCGCGCCGCCTGGCGCCGCACTACCCCGTGCTGTATTCGGGCCACGACGGCCTGGTCGCGCACGAGTGCATCCTGGACCTGCGCCCAATCACGGACGCCACCGGCATCAGCAACGAAGACGTGGCCAAGCGTTTGATGGACTTCGGTTTCCATGCGCCGACCATGAGCTTCCCCGTGCCGGGCACCCTGATGATCGAGCCGACGGAAAGCGAATCGAAAGTGGAGATCGACCGCTTCATCGACGCCATGATCGCCATCCGCGGCGAAATCGCCAAGGTCGCCAGCGGCGAATTCGACCACGACGACAACCCGCTGAAAAACGCGCCGCACACGGCACAGGTATTAATGTCGGACAACTGGGAACGCAAGTACAGCCGTGAAATCGCGGCCTACCCGGTCGCTTCCCTGCGTCAGCGCAAATACTGGCCGCCGGTCGGCCGCGCCGACAACGTGTACGGCGACCGCAACCTGTTCTGCGGTTGCGCCCCGATCAGTTCGTACGAGGAAGAATAAGCGCCACGCGCCCGCTTAGGCGGGCGTGCCAGCGATAGAAAGGCAGGCCACGCGGCCTGCTTTTTTTTATCGTAGGTCGGATTAGGCCCGAAGGGCCGTAATCCGACAACATGGTTGGCGTATATGGTGACGTCGGATTACGCTGCGCTAATCCGACCTACAACGCCAGCAAGGCCGCGCCCGGCAATCCCAGGGCGGTGCCCAGCATCGTCAGCAACACGACATCGCGCCGCTCGCAGCGGGCACGATGCGAACTCCAGGCGGCAAACAGCAGCGCCACGGCCACGCCGCTGAGCGAAATGCCCACTTCCGTCATGTCAGCTCTCCCGTCATTGTTGCTTCTTTCATCGTTCCCATCCTTTTCATTGATTGAACAAGCTACCTACCGGTAGGCAGTAAGTGTACAATAAAAAACACGGCGATGTCCATGCCGTGTTTTTGAACGATGAAGGAAGCACAATGCAGCAGCAAACCACTCTCCCCGCCGCCAGTCTAGGGCTGGCGGCTTCCCTGGCCTTGGTGGCCGTGCTCGGTCCGGCCGGCATCGACATGTACCTCGCTTCGATGCCCGCCATGGCGCGCGAACTGCACACTTCGTATGCGAACGTGCAGCTGAGCCTGACCGTCTTCCTGCTGGCCCTGGGCGGCGGGCAGCTGCTGTGCGGGCCGCTGACGGACATGCTGGGCCGGCGCCGTCCGCTGCTGGCCGGTATCGCCGTCTACATCATGGCAGCCGTGTGGGCGTCGCAGGCGGATCAATTGAGCTCCCTGCTGCTGGCGAGGACGGTGCAAGGCCTGGGCGCGGCGCTGACCCTGGTCGTGGTGATGAGCATGGTGCGCGACGTGGCCGACGGCGTGCAGGCGGCGCAGCTGTTTGCCCTGTTGATGACCATCGTGGGCCTGGCGCCCGTGCTGGCACCCGCCGTGGGCGGCTTGCTCGATGCGCACTACGGCTGGCGCGCCGTGATGCTGGCCCTGGCCGCGCTGGGCGCCTTGACCCTGCTCAATAGCGCGCTGTTCCTGCCTGAAACCTTGCCGCCGAAGCAGCGTGTATCGCCGAAAGGCATGCACCGCACGTATGCGCGCATCGCGCTCGACCGCGCCTTCCTGCTGCCCGCGCTGGCCCTGTCGGCCGCATTCTTTTTCCTGTTTGCGTATATTGGCGGCGCGTCGCTCGTGTTCCAGCGCGATTTCGGCCTGTCCGCCGGCAGTTTCGGCCTCGTGTTCGGCGCGACGGGCGTGGCCGTGCTGCTAGGCGCCATGGCCAGCGGCCGCCTGGTGGAAAAGCATGGCGTGGCGCGCCTTTGCGTGGCGGGCAGCGCCGCCATGCTGGGCGGCGCCGTGCTGGCCCTGCTGGGTGCCTGGGCAGGCTTAGGCATCGCCGCCGTCATGCCGGGCATGTTCGTGGCCCTGTTTGGCCTGGGCATGGCGGAAGCGGCGCTGATGGCCATGGCCATGGGTTCGCAACAGCGTGCGCTCGGTTCCACGGCGGCATTGCTGGGCGCCATCCAGATGAGCTTGTCGTCGCTGGCCACGCCGCTGGCGGCCGGCCTGTCCGAACGGGGGCCGCTGCCCTGGCTGCTGTTCTTGACCGTGGCCGGCCTGCTGGTATCATGGCTGACCCTGGCCACTGCGCGCGTCCATCCGGCACACGCCGACAGCCTGGGAGCGCACTGACGCCTCACCCACTCTCACCCCAATGATGAAAAAACGCTCGGCCTCGGCCGATAATATCTGTGCCGTCGCCGTCGTGCACTTTTCCGAACACGGCTACGACGCCTCGTCCCTCAGCGATATCGCCGCGCAGGCGGGCATGCGCAAGGCATCGCTGTATTCCCACTTCACCGGCAAGGATGCCCTCTTTCTCGACGTGTTTGCCGACGCGCTGGCCGAAGAGCAAGCCTTCATGGACGCCTGCTTCGCCGACGAGGCGGCGCTGGCGGCACCGGGCGGCCAGCTGGCCGGCGCCCTGTACTGCGACCGCATGGCGCAGCGCTATGCGGAGTCAGCCCATTTGCGCTTTTTGCTGCGCACCGCGTATTTGCCGCCCGCGCCCCTGCGCGTGGAAGTGGGCACGGGCTACGAAGCCTTGCTGGCGCAATTGCAGCGCCATTACGTGGCCAGCCTGGGGCGATTGGCGCCCGCGCTGCCGCCGCAACGCATCGACCTGTATGCGCAAGCCTACCTGGGCATCGTCGACAGCCTGCATGTGGAGCTGATCTACGCGGGCGGCGCCGCGCTGCAGCAGCGCCATGCAGCCTTGTGGCAAATATTGTCCGATTCGCTGGCGATGGCGGCGCAACCGGCCTGATGCGGTATAGCTAACTGTCACACGCTGAACCGACAACCAGGTCTGACACAAGCCGCCATCGACTCTTCGGAAGCAGCGGTTTGCCACCTTCAAATGTGGTGCGGCTTGCTGCCGGATTTTTCGCATGCGAAGTTCCGCATGCGCCGTTTTCCGTCGTTGGCAGGCTCCGCCCCGTTGCATGCATTGCTTACTGTTTGCAACTGTCGCCCAGCCAGAGCTGATGAGCAGTTCAGCAGTGTCTAGTGAAATCGTGGCAAGTTAAGCATCCAGGAGCATCATCACAGCCGACAATACCAGCAACTGAAAAAAAGCGAGAAACAAAGCTCGTGGTATCGGCGGCATGAGCTGCCATTGCAAGCTCTTCGTCGGTGAAATCAACGCAGACTTATTGCTTCCTACACAATAAAACAATGCCGATACAGCCAAGGAAAAAAACCTTACATTAGTCGGTACAACTTCAGGAGCAAAGGCGCAGCCAAAGAAAATTAAGGAGAAAAAAATAAGGAAATACGGGAAATTTTCTGTCCCAACTGAAGCTGTATTTGAGATTCCATAATTTTTAGCATTGATTTGAGTTATTCAAGTTGCGCTTCGAACGACTGCTCCTTGCCGTTGTTGGCAGGTCACGCCCTTTGATGTTGAAAAACTCAGGTACGTACACCATTAGATCAATATTCTGCGAGCCCAGCACGGCCTGTACCGCCGCCGGTGAACGACCACCGGCGGCCTGGAGGTTGGAGACCTCCCAAAACTGTTGCCACTCAATTTCTTCAACACAATAAACCGAAAGACGTCGGCCGCTGCCAATCGTGCTGGCCGTATAACACTTATTCACGGGTTTCTACGCATGCGGAGCAGCAGCATCGTGGAAGCTGGCAGGGAACGCGCAGCCTTTAGCGAGGCGCGCCACGCCAAAAATGGATCAGGTTTAGGCGTGCACCAGTAGAAAGCAAGTCAGCGGAACGACGGCAAACAGCACAACAAGGCCAAGGCATCCTGATGTCGAGCCGGATCTGAAACCTGCAGGAGTAGCGCGTCAGCGTACCCGAGCATAACGGATTGCCAAGCAGAAAGAATCACACATTGTCACAACAACGTGAATGGCCGTGGCATCGGACTTTCGTGTTCGTCCACACCCACATTACACTTTGGAAACCTAAGATTTCTTCAGTTGACACTGTTGCAGCGCATCCATAAGATGCCCTCATTATTCATTTACGGAGTCCCACGTGGGTACTTGTTCTAGTGACAGTAGCCGATCTTGTATCGGTGATTGCCTCGGCAGCTAAACAGCAAGCAACGCGGAACGCTCTTTCCTCCGTGCCTTGCTGAGCAAGGTGCGGTGTCTCTCGCGGCCAGTCTGGTCGCGCGTCTCTCCACCCTCTTTCCGATCGCGACCGGCTACTGACCCGGATTGCCCGCCAGCACGATTGTGTCTTGGCGGCACGCAAGTCTTGCCTGCGGCTACGCCGCCCGTCAACACCTCGTCGTGAAAGGAAGAGCATGAATCTCTTCACCCGTTTGTTCGAATCGTTCCTGCGCAAGCGCCATACGGCCGGCAACTTCCGGCGCCGCGCCATGCCGCTGGAAAACAGCACCGCCCGGCCCGTGCCCGACCACCTGGCGCGCCAGCTGCTGGCCGCCGCCCATGAAGACCTGGACAGCGCCCTGAACCGCCTGCACACGCGCCTGGAAGGCTTGCGCGATGCCGAGGCGCAAGTCATCGGCGCGCAAACGGGGCCGAACGAGGTCGAACATGAGAAACCGCTGGCCTGGTACCAGCACCTGTGGCTGTGCTACAAGAATCCGTTCAACCTGCTGCTCACCGTGCTCGCCATCGTTTCCTACCTGACGGAAGACCCGAAGGCCACCATCGTCATCGGCACCATGGTCATCCTGTCGACCCTGCTGCGCTTCGTGCAGGAAGGCCGCTCGAACCGGGCCGCCGAACGCCTGAAAGCCATGGTCAGCAATACCGCCACCGTGCTGCGCAATGGCCAGCAGATCGAGCTGCCGATCCGCCAACTGGTGCAGGGCGACATCATCGTGCTGTCGGCCGGCGACATGATCCCCGCCGACTGCCGTTTGCTGTCCGCGAAAGACCTGTTCGTCAGCCAGGCCGCCATGACGGGTGAATCCTTGCCGGTGGAAAAGATGGCCGAGCTGGCCGATGCCCATGGCAAAGACCCGATGGAACTGGCCAATTTGCTGTTCATGGGCACCAACGTGATTTCCGGCGCCGCCACGGCGCTGGTCTTGGCCACGGGCAACCGCACGTATTTCGGCACCATCGCCACCCGGGTGACGGCCACCGAGCGCACGCCGACGGCGTTCGAGGCGGGCGTGAACAGCGTCAGCTGGCTGCTGATCCGTTTCGCCCTCGTGATGGCGCCGCTCGTGTTCCTGATCAATGGCTGGACCAAGGGCGACTGGATGGAAGCATTCCTGTTCGCCCTGTCCGTCGCCGTGGGCCTGACGCCGGAAATGCTGCCGATGATCGTCACCAGCACCCTGGCCAAGGGCGCCGTGAAACTGTCGAAAAAGAAAGTCGTCGTCAAACGCCTCGATGCGATCCAGAACTTCGGCGCCATGGACGTGCTGTGCACGGACAAGACGGGCACCTTGACGCAGGACAAGATCGTGCTGGAGCGCCATACGGACGTGTTCGGCCAGCCGTCCGATGAAGTACTGCAATTTGCCTACCTGAACAGCCACTACCAGACGGGCCTGAAAAACCTGCTCGACCGCGCCGTGCTCGACCACGTGGAATTGCAGACGGAAATGCAACTGGCGCGCGATTACGTGAAAGTCGATGAAATCCCCTTCGATTTCGTGCGCCGCCGCATGTCCGTTGTCGTGTCTGAAAAAAATGACCACCATGAACTGATCTGCAAGGGCGCCGTCGAGGAAATCCTTGCCGCCTGCAGCCACCTGCGCCTGGGCGGTGTCAACATTCCGCTCGACGCCGCCCTGCTGGACAAGGTACTGGAAACCACGCATGGCCTCAACGCGGAAGGATTGCGCGTAGTGGCCGTGGCCGTCAAGGAAGTGCCGCCCCATAAAACCGTGTACGGCGTGGCCGATGAAACGGCGCTGACCCTGATCGGCTATGTGGCGTTTCTTGATCCGCCGAAGGAATCGACGGCGCCCGCCCTGCGCGCGCTGGCGGAACATGGCGTCACCGTGAAAGTATTGACGGGAGACAACCACCTGGTGACGGCGAAGATTTGCCGCGAAGTGGGCCTGGCCGTGCACGGCGTGCTGCAAGGCCCGCAACTGGACGACATGGACGACGCCACTTTGGCCCGCGCTGCGGAAGACAATACCGTGTTTGCCAAGCTCAGCCCGCTGCACAAGGAACGCCTTGTGCGCGCCCTGCGCGGCAACGGCCATATCGTCGGCTTCATGGGCGACGGCATCAACGACGCGCCCGCCCTGCGCGCGGCCGACATCGGTATTTCCGTCGACTCGGCCGTCGATATCGCCAAGGAAGCGGCCGACATCATCCTGCTGGAAAAAAGCCTGATGGTGCTCGAGGAAGGCGTGCTGGAAGGCCGGCGCACCTTCAGCAACATGCTCAAATACATCCGCATGACGGCCAGCTCGAACTTCGGCAATGTGTTTTCCGTGCTGGTGGCCAGCGCCTTTTTGCCGTTCTTGCCCATGCTGCCGCTGCACTTGCTGGTGCAAAACCTGCTGTACGACGTGTCGCAGATCGCCATCCCGTTCGACAATGTCGACGCCGAGCTGATCCAGCAGCCTTTGACCTGGAACCCGCGCGACATCGGCCGCTTCATGGTGTTCTTCGGGCCCATCAGCTCGATCTTCGACATCAGCACGTTTATCCTGATGTGGCATGTGTTCGGCGCGAATACGCCGGAACAACAGACCCTGTTCCAGTCCGGCTGGTTCGTCGTCGGCTTGCTGACGCAGACGCTGATCGTGCACCTGATCCGCACACCCAAGCTGCCCTTCATCGACAGCATCGCGTCCGTGCCCCTGCTGGTGGCCACCACCGTCATCATGGCCGTGGGCGTGTTCCTGCCGATGGGACCGCTGGCGACCTACTTCAAGCTGCAAGCCTTGCCGCTGGGCTATTTCCCATGGCTGCTGGGCATCCTCGTCTGCTACACCGTGCTGACGACGTTCATGAAACGCGTGTATCTGCGCAAATTCGGCTGGCAATAGTATGATGAGCCGCTCTTTCCCCTACAAAAGGCACGCATGAGCGGCTCCTCCCTTTCCAAACGTCATCTCGCCCTGCTGCTGTCGGCCCTCGTCTTTCCCGGCAGCGGGCATTTTGTCTTGCACCGCAAGGCCCGTGGCTGCCTCTTCCTCGTGCCGGCCCTGGTCGCGCTGGCGATCGTAGTGCGCCAGATCATGGCACGATTGGACCAGGTTATGGCACAGATCGACAGCGGCGCCCTGCCCTTGGACGTGCAGCTGATCATGGAAAAAGTGGAAGCGCTCTCCGCCAACGACGGCCCCGCCATGACGGTGGCCGTTTGTGTGCTGGTGGCGTGCTGGATCGGCAGCCTCATCGACACCTTCCTGATCAAGCCATGACGGCGGAGGCAGAGGCGCGCAAACTGCGCAAGGAAGCCAGGATGCAGGCGCGCCGCGCCCAGCTGGCGCTCAAGCGCAAGGACCATGGCGGCCCGCTGGCCTGGCGCGGCTGGTTCGACGGGTCCGCCCATCCGAACCCCGGCAAGCTGGGCATAGGCGCCCTGCTGCTGGGACCGCATGGCGAACGTATCGAAGTGAGCGAAGCGGCCGGTTATGGCAGCAGCAGCGACGCGGAATACGCGGCCCTGACGGCCTTGCTGCAGGCGGCACTCGGCGTGCGCCCGCCGCCCGTGCAACTGCTGCTGTACGGCGACAGCCAGGTGGTGATCAATGATGTGCTGGGAACGACGCCGGTGGGCGCCAAGGGACTGGAAACGCAGAGGGCCACCGTAGTGGCCCTGCTGAAACAATTCACGGATGTGAGTTTGCGCTGGCTGCCGCGCCACAGAAATGGCGAGGCGGACCGGCTGTCGCAACTGGCGATCGCAAGCTTCACCCCAGAGGCTTGAATACCGGGGTCGTACCCTTAGGGTACGACCCCGGCCGTTACTGGGTAAGCAACTTAGGCGGCGCGGCCGAGCTGCAATGCTTCTGCTGGCACCTTGGCTGCCGGACGCTTGGCCCCCTTCAAGCCGCTGACACTGGCCTGCTGCCCATTCAATTTGAACACGCTGACGACCTGCGCCAGGTTGTGCGCCTGGTGCTGCATCGATTCGGCGGCGGCCGCCGATTCTTCCACCAGCGCCGCATTCTGTTGCGTGACGGCATCCATCTGGCCGATGGCCCGGTTGATCTCGTCGATGCCCACGCTTTGCTCGCTGCTGGCCGCCGTGATTTCCGTGATGATGTCGCTCACGCGCTGCACGCTGTCGACGATATCGTTCATGGTCGAACCGGCCTGCGCCACCAGCATGCTGCCCGCGTTGACTTGCTCCACGGACGCGCCGATCAGGGTCTTGATCTCTTTCGCGGCACTGGCCGAGCGCTGGGCCAGATTGCGCACTTCGGACGCCACGACGGCAAAGCCGCGGCCCTGCTCGCCGGCCCGGGCCGCTTCCACGGCCGCATTCAGGGCCAGAATGTTCGTCTGGAAGGCGATGCCGTCGATGACGGAAATGATGTCGACGATCTTGTTCGACGAGGCGTTGATCGACTCCATCGTGCCCACCACCTGCGCCACGACTTCGCCGCCCTTGACGGCCACTTGCGCCGCCGAGGCCGCCAACTGGTTCGCCTGGCGCGCATTGTCCGCATTCTGCTTCACGGTGCTGGTCAATTCTTCCATCGACGACGCCGTCTCTTCCAGGGAACCGGCTTGCTCTTCCGTGCGGGAAGACAGGTCCTGGTTGCCGGCGGCAATTTCCGTCGACGAGGTCGCGATGCTGTCCGTGCCCGTACGCACTTCGCTGACGATGTTGAGCAGGCTCGTGTTCATGTCCTTCAACGCCAGCAGCAATTGCCCCGTTTCATCCTTGGCGCTGGCATCGATCTGCGCCGTCAAGTCGCCATCGGCCACCTTGCGGGCGATATCCACGGCCGTGCGCAGAGGACGCACGATGCCCATCGTCAGCAACCAGGCGCACACGACGCCAAAGCCCAGCGCCAGCACGGCCAGGGTCAGCAGCAAGTTGCGGCTCGTCTTGGCGACATCGTCGATCTCGCGCGCCGTCGTGTCGATGCTGGCGCGCTGGTGCTGCAGCATGTCGTTGACCACTTTCAGGTATTTCGTCGAACCGGGCACGAAGATACCCTGGAAAGCCTTCTCCGCTTCCGCTTCCTGTCCATCCGCCTTCAGCTTCGATACTTGCGCGCGTGAATCGAGGTAAACCTTGCGCTGTTCGCTCACCAGGCGGAACAGTTCCTTTTCTTCCGGGCTGGAAATCAAGGCTTCGATTTTCTTTTGCAGTTCGCCCGAGACGACGGACGACTGTTTCGCCTCTTCCGCAAAATACGCGCCCAAGGTCGTGTCGCTGCTGCGCGCGATGGCCGTGGTGCGGCGCACGCCGCTATCGATCTTGGAATACCAGTCGGAAATATAGCGTTCCTTCGCCAGCGGCAGTTCCATCATGGTGCGCGTGGCCGTGGCCACGTCGTGCAAACGCCACACGCTGATGCCCGTGATCAGCATGGAAAACAGCAAAATCACGGCAAAACCCAGGCCGAGGCGCACACCAATACTGACGTTTCTTAACAAATTCATGTGAATATCCTAAAAAAGCGGAACCAGACTATATAAAAGGGGGACAGCAGAAAGCGGCCGCACGGGGCGGCCGCGGCGGCATCAGCGCGTGCCGATGCGCAAGGTGGTTTGCGGCGCTGCCGGGCGTTTCAGCGCATGTGTGACACCGTTCGCACCGCTGGCCTGCTGCCCGTTAAGCTTAAACACGCTGACGACCTGCGCCAGGTTATGCGCCTGGTGCTGCATCGATTCGGCGGCGGCCGCCGATTCTTCCACCAGCGCCGCATTCTGTTGCGTGACGGCATCCATCTGGCCGATGGCCCGGTTGATCTCGTCGATGCCCACGCTTTGCTCGCTGCTGGCCGCCGTGATTTCCGTGATGATGTCGCTCACGCGCTGCACGCTGTCGACGATGTCGTTCATGGTCGAGCCTGCCTGCGCCACCAGCATGCTGCCCGCGTTGACTTGCTCGACGGACGCGCCGATCAGGGTCTTGATCTCTTTCGCGGCAGAGGCCGAGCGCTGCGCCAGGTTGCGCACTTCCGACGCCACCACGGCAAAGCCGCGGCCCTGCTCGCCGGCACGCGCCGCTTCCACGGCCGCATTCAGGGCCAGAATGTTCGTCTGGAAGGCGATGCCGTCGATGACGGAAATGATGTCGACGATCTTGTTCGACGAGGCGTTGATCGACTCCATCGTGCCCACCACCTGCGCCACGACTTCGCCGCCCTTGACGGCCACTTGCGCGGCCGAGGCCGCCAACTGGTTCGCCTGGCGCGCATTGTCCGCATTCTGTTTCACGGTGGAAGTGAGCTCTTCCATCGACGACGCCGTCTCTTCCAGGGAACCGGCCTGCTCTTCCGTGCGGGAAGACAGGTCCTGGTTGCCGGCGGCAATCTGCGTCGAGGACGTGGCGATGCTGTCCGTGCCGCTGCGCACTTCGCCAACGATGTTGAGCAGGCTCGTATTCATGTCCTTCAGGGCCTGCAGCAATTGCCCCGTTTCATCCTTGGCGCTGGCGTCGATCTGCGCCGTCAAGTCGCCATCGGCCACCTTGCGGGCGATATCCACGGCCGTGCGCAGGGGGCGCACGATGCCCGTCGTCAAGACCCAGGCACAGACAACGCCAAAAGCCAGCGCCAGCGCGGCCAGCACCAGCATCAGGTTGCGGCTGGTATTGGCGACGGCGTCGATCTCGCGCGCCGTCGTGTCGATGCTGGCGCGCTGGTGTTCCAGCAAGTCCTGCACCATCTTCTGGTACTTGGCGGCGGCAGGAACGAAGGTCTTTTCAAACACTTCATTGGCGGCATCGACCTGCGCTTCACCCTTGAGCTTGTAGACCTGGTCGCGCGAACCGATGTACACCTTGCGCTGCTCCAGCAAGCCCGCGAACATGGCTTTTTCCTCGGGCTTGTCGATCAAGGCCTCGATTTTCTTTTGCAGCTCGGCCGAGCTGGCCGACGAGACTTTCGATTCTTCGGCGAAATAACCGCTGAGCGAGGTATCGCTGCTGCGGGCAATGGCGATGGTGCGGCGCACGGCGCTGTCGATGCGGCCATACCAGTCGGAAATATAGCGTTCCTTCGCCAGCGGCTGCTCCATCATGACGCGCGTGGCGCTGGCCACGTCGTGCAGGCGCCAGACGCTGATGCCCGTAATGAGCATGGAAAACAGCAAAATCACGGCAAAACCGAGTCCGAGGCGGACACCGATGCTGACGTTGCGTAATACATTCATGTGACTATCCTAAAAAGCCCTGATGCCAGCATGCCGCACGGCTGATGGCTTCCCTTTGGCGCGCTGGCTGGCGGCGGTGTCAAGGCGGGTGTAAAAGTGAAACTGAAGTGAAACTGGCGCACGGTTCGGCGGAACCGTGCGCCAGGAAATGCGCTAGCGTGCGCCTTGCAGAAAAACCAAGCAATGTCGAGAGTCAATTGTTTTTAAGAAACCCTCTCGGATTAGGATGTCGGGAAATGTTCAGGGGCAATGCAACGCCGTCCCGGACTTTTCCTGGCGGCCTAGGCTGCGAGTTTTTCGATCAGGCCCATGTCGGCGCTGGACATCAGCTGGTCGATGTCGACCAGGATCAGCATGCGCTCGTCGATGGTACCCAGGCCGATCACGTATTCCGTGTTGATCGAACGGCCCATGTCCGGCGCCGGCTTGATCTGTTCCGGCATCAGGGTGGTGACGTCGGAAACGCGGTCGACGACCATGCCGACGACGCGGTTGCCGATATTGAGGATGATGACGACGGTAAACTGGTCATAGCTGGGCGTGCCCAGGTTGAACTTGATGCGCATGTCGACGATCGGCACAATGATGCCGCGCAGGTTGACCACGCCCTTGACGAACTCGGGGGCGTTGGCGATGCGGGTCGGCGTTTCATAGCTGCGGATTTCGCTGACTTTCTGGATGTCGATGCCATACTCTTCCTGGCCCAGGGTAAAGGCCAGGTACTCGGCAGCCTTGGCAACGGTGGCGCCAGTGTCGCTGGAATTGGTGTTCATGATGATCCTTTAGAAATGTCGCAGGACGCGCCTATCACCAATCTTGGACGCCCATAGGGAATTTATTAAATAATGCACTGAAATTGCAATACGGCAATGTTACCGCATGTAAATTTTCAGTGCACTAAAAAAGAGCATCGTTGTTTCCGCTGGACCGCGATTATCTGACTTTGTCGCAAAAGCATCACGCCTGGGCGCCAGCCGCTATGGTGCCGCCCTCTCCCCGCCCTCCTCGTTCGACGGCAGGTTGAATGTCACGGTATACACAAAATCCATGGTGCAAGGCACGCCGCCGCACAGCCCCGGCTTGTAGCGCTGCTTGATGGCGGCAGCCGCGGCGAAGTTCGCCATCTTGTCGTCCGGAGACTCGAAGATGGCCACTTCCTTGCCTTCCCCCTTGCTATTTACCTGCACCGCCAGCACCAGTTGGCCCCGCACCTGCAAGATGCGCTGCGCCGCGTACACTTCACGCAAGAAAGGTGCTAAGCCCTTGAGCGGATAGGGAGGCTCGTCTGTGGCCGGCATGCCTTCGTACTGATCCCGTACGGCAAGCTTCTGCTCCTCACTGAGTTGCGCATAGCTGTAATTCAAGGGAATACCGGCCTTCACACCCTTGTGTTTAATGACTGTGCCTGTTTGCGCCATATCCTCTGTCAAGGTATAGCGGGGAGCTTCCTGGGCCCAGGTGGCCGCATGACCGCAGGCAAGTAACAAACCGAATATCAGCCAATAACGGTGCATGAGCATCCTTTTCAATGTGGAATGATTGTTTTAAAAAAATATCTGATGGGCAATAAAACCCCAAGACGCGCATTCTGCTCAGAAGTAAATAAAAAAGCAAATACCACTAGAGCAATGGATAGTTGCGTGCGCACGTTTTATGCCACACTGGCGCCCCCCGCTTTTTATGATAGTGAACCATGCATTCTTTGCTTTCCCAATGGCAGCCACGCCTGCTGGCGCTGGCCACGGCCGGTCTGGGCGATGACAGCGCCCACGACATCAACCACCTGCACCGCGTCTGGCGCAATGCCAGCGTTCTGCTGCAGGAATATGCGCAGGCCGACGCCCTCACCGTGATGGCTGCCTGCTATCTGCACGACCTGATCAACCTGCCGAAAAACCACCCCGAGCGCCATCTGGCCTCGCGCCAGGCGGCCGCGCTGGCTTGCCGCCAGCTGACGGAACTGGATTTTCCACCAGAAAAACTGGCCGGCGTGGGCCACGCCATCGAGACGCACAGTTTTTCCGCCAACTTGACACCGCACACGATCGAAGCGCAGATCGTCCAGGATGCCGACCGTATCGACGCGCTGGGCGCCGTGGGACTGGCGCGCCTGTTCTACACGGCGGCGCGCATGGATAGCGCGCTGGCGCATGGCACGGATCCGCTGGCAGCGCATCGCCCGCTCGACGACAAGGCCTACGCGCTCGACCATATCGTCACCAAGCTCGACAAGCTGCCCGGCAAGATGCAGACGGCGGCGGGCCGCGCGCTGGCCGAACAGCGCCTGGCCGTGCTGACGGATTTCCGCGCCGCCTTTGCCGACGAATGGGGAATGGGCGCATAAGCTTGGCGGCGATAGCCAGCAACGCGCATGCTGTCTATAATGCAAGCCTCAGCTATCGCGCCGCGCGTCAGCAGCATCCTGTAACGCGCCGGCGCGATGCCAACGCGCCGAAAGCATGCATGTCCGATAAAACCAGCCCCGACAGCCATTCCCCGTCCTCGCCCGCCGCGCCCGCGCGCGCCGGCAATCTCAATTTCATCCTCGTCTGCGTCTTCATCGACATGCTGGGCATCGGCTTGGTGGTGCCCGTGCTGCCCATCCTGATCGGCGACTTTGTCGACGGCAAGGATGCGCAGGCATTCTGGTACGGCATCATGGCGGCCGTCTTCGGCTTGCTGCAGTTCATCTTCATGCCCATGCTGGGCGCCATCAGCGACCGCGTGGGACGCCGTCCCGTGCTGCTGTACTCGATGGCCGGCATGGGCATCAACTTTCTCGCCACGGGCTGGGCGCCGAACCTGGCCTGCCTGTTCATCGGCCGCATCATCGGCGGTGTCTCGTCGGCCAGCATGTCGGTCGCGTCCGCCTACGCCTCCGATATTTCCACGCACGACAACCGTGCCAAGAGTTTCGGCAAGATCGGCGCCGCCTTCGGCCTGGGCTTCATCTGCGGGCCCATGCTGGGCGGCCTGCTGGGCGAGGTCAATCTGCGCCTGCCGTTTTACGTGGCGGCCGGCCTGTCGGCGGCCAATTTCCTCTACGGCTATTTTTGCGTGCCCGAATCGCTGCAGCCCGGTCCCCGCACGCCCTTTACCTGGGCGCGCATCAACCCGTTTGCCGCCCTGCTGAAACTGGTGCGCCGCGTGGAGATCCGCGGTCTGGTGCTGGCCTTCGGCCTGATGACGTTTGCGCAAATGATGCTCAACACCACGTGGGTGCTGTACACGCATTTCCGCTTCGACTGGACGCCGCGCCAGAACGGCATCGCCATGTTCTGCGTGGGCCTGTGCGCGGCCGTCGTGCAGGCGGGCTTGCTGGGCATCCTCATCAAGCGCTTCGGCGAAGTGCGTTTGTCCCTGCTGGGCATGGCCTCCGGCGCCCTCACCTACCTGCTGTACGGGCTGGCGACGCAAGGCTGGATGATGTATGCGCTGATCCTGTGCAACCTGCTGGCCTTTGCCGCCGGTCCGGCCCTGCAGGGCATCATCTCGAAATCATCGAACGCCGGCGAACAGGGTGAACTGATGGGCTCCCTGCAATCGATCAGCAGCCTGGGCATCATCATCATGCCTTTGCTCGGCAGCATGATCCTCGGCGAGGTGAGCCACTTGCCAGCACAGGACTGGCGCATCGGCAGCACCTTCTATCTGTGCGCCATCATGCAAACCCTGGGCATCGTGGTGGCCTGGCGCTACTTCCAGGCGCAGCGCCTGGCCAGACTTGCGGTTTCCACCACAAAGTAGTCGGCAGGATAATATTGCATTTGAGAAATAGATAGGCGAGAATGGGATAATCAAGCGGACGTTGCCGACGCCCGCGATTCGATGGTGAGCAAGGATGGGTATGACTGACTTTTATTCCAGCGCATGGCGCCGGACCGTGGCCATGCTGGCGCTGGCGCTGCCGACCCTGGCGGGCGCGCAATGCTCGCGCGACATCCAGGTGCCCGTCTCGGCCATCGGCGCCAGCGTGGTGGTCAATGGCGCCGCCATCGGCGGCATCTACCCCGACTTGCTGCGCAGCATGGGTGCCAAGCTCGGTTGCAATTTCATCTTCACGGCCGTGCCCCGGGCGCGCCTGGAGGCGATGTTCGAGGCGGGCAAGGCCGATATGCTGATTCCCGCCAGCAGCACGCCGCGGCGCGACCAGCACGGCCTGTTCATCCCCCTGATGGGCAACCGGCCCCTGCTGATCTCGCTGCAAGGCGCACGCGCGCCCATCAACACCATGCAGGAACTGATCGAGCGGCGCGACTTGCGCGTGGCCCTCGTGCGCGGCTACGACTATGGCGCCTCTTACCAGGCGCTGGCCAAGGAACTGAGCAGCCAGGGCCGCCTGTTCTACGAGGTCGATGCGCTGTCCGTGGCGCGCCTGATGCAAAGCGGCTTCATCGACGCCACGATCATGAGCCCCACCATCCTGGCCGGCGTGGCGCAAAACGATGCGCGCGTGTACGGCCTGGCCGACCGCCTGCGCCTGGAAGCCTTGCCGGAATTGCCGTGGGGCATGAGCGGCGTCTACCTGTCGCGCAAGTCGCTGACGGCGGATGACCAGGCGGCCTTGCGCGAACTGCTGGAAAAAGCCAGCCGCTCGGGCACCCTGATGGAAGGCTTCCAGCGCCATCACCGCCAGGAACTGTTGTCGCAGAGCATACGCCCGCGCTAAGGCCTGCATGTCCGGTCTCGTCGTCGCCGTCGTCCTGTTTGCCGCCCTGCTGCATGCCAGCTGGAATGCTATCGTCAAGTCAGGCAAGGATACCTTCCTCACGACCGTGCTCGTCTCCTCTGGCGCGGCCCTGATCTCGCTGGCAATCCTGCCGTTCGTCGTTGCCCCCGCCCCCGCCAGCTGGCCCTACCTGGCCGCCTCGGCCGTGGCGCAGCTCGCCTATTATTCTCTGCTGGCGGCGGCCTACAAGGCGGGCGACATGAGCCACGCCTACCCGCTGATGCGCGGCAGCGCCCCGCTGATCGTGGCGCTGGCCAGCTGGCCGCTGATCGGCGAGCGCCTGTCTTCCATGCAAATGGGCGCCATCGCCTGCATCTGCGCGGGCATCCTCGGCCTGTATATTGCCGCGCGCCGGCCAGTCACGGCCATCGCCGGGAAAAACACGGGACGCGCCACCGCCTTTGCACTGGGCAACGCCTGCGTCATCGCCAGCTATACCCTGATCGACGGCATCGGCGTGCGCCTGTCCGGCGCGCCGGCCGCCTACACCATGTGGATTTTCGTCTTGAACGGCACGGGACTGCTGCTGTGGACGGTGCTGCGCCGCCGCGCCGGCCTGCTTGCTTATGCGCAAACGCAATGGCGTTTGGCCGCCTTCGGCGGTTTCGGCACCCTGGCCTCGTATGGCCTGGCCCTGTGGGCCATGACGCAGGCGCCCGTGGCCGCCATCGCGGCCCTGCGCGAAACGTCGATTTTGTTCGCCATCGCCATTGCGGCCCTGTTCCTGCGCGAAAAAATCAGCCCCCGCCGCTACCTGGCCATCGGCCTGATCGCGGCGGGAGCGGTCTTGATGCGCATCGCCTAGCGGGCGTCGAGCGGCGCGATAGGCAACTCGATGGCGCTGGCCGCCCCTGCCGCGTGGTACACGCGCTGCGTCGCCTTCTTGTAATCGCCTGGCTGGGCCAGGAAGATATTCGGCACGTAGTTTTGCGGGTTGCGGTCGTACAGCGGGAACCAGCTCGACTGTACTTGCACGGCAATGCGGTGGCCGGGCAGGAAGACGTGATTCGCGTTCGGCAAGGCGAAGCGGTAGCGCTCCACTTTGCCCGCCGGTATCGGCGTCGGGTGCTCGAAGCTGTCGCGGTAACGGCCGCGGAAGATATCCATGGCCACCCCCAGCTGGTAGCCGCCCATGGCCGGCTGCGACGGTACTTCGTCCGGATACACGTCGATCAGTTTCACCACCCAGTCGGCATCCGTGCCGCTGGTGGCCGCGAACAGGTTGACCATCGGTGCGCCGGCGATGCGCACGGCCGTTTTCAACGGTTCCGAAACATAGCTGAGCACGTCCGTGCGGTCCGCATAGCCGCGCTGGTCGCTGACCAGCCATGGCTTCCACACGTCGCCATCGGCGAGGCGCACGGGACGGGGCACGAAAGGCACGGGTTTGGCGGGATCGGCCACGTATTCGTCGAAGGCGCCTTGCGCCGCATCCGCAGCGCCCGATGGCGCCGCAAAGCCCAGCCTGGAACCGTCCTGCAGGTAGATCGGCGTCAGCTTGGTGTCGCAGGTCTCGCAAGCCAGCGGCCACTGCTGCAGGCGCTGCCATTGGTTGGTGCCGCTCTGATAGGACACGACGGGCGCCGTGTTCGCTTCCGGCGCGCCATCCTTCAGGTATTGATTGAGGAATGGCTGCATGACTTTTTCGCGGAACTGGCGCGCCGTATCGCCGTCGAACTTCAGGGCGCCCAGGCTGGACCCTTCATAGTTGACGCCGCTGTGGCGCCACGGGCCGATGGCCAGGTAATTGAGGTTGTTGTGCTTGTCGCGCCCTTCCATCGCCGTATAGGTGGCGTAGGGGCCATAGATGTCTTCCTGGTCCCACTGCCCCACCACGTGCATGGTGGGCACGATCAGCGGACGCTTCGCGAGAATTTTATCAAGCGCCTGTTCTTGCCAGTAACTGTCGTAGGCCGGGTGTTCGAACAGCTTTTTCGTATAGGTCAGCTTGTCGATGCCAAATTTCTTCGCGAAATCACCGGCCGAGCCGATGCGCAGATACGCGTCGTAGTCGTCGTAGACGCCCAGCACGGGCGCCTCACCGCTGCCGCGCACGCTCGTTTGCCACGCCAGGTAAGACAAGCTCGGCATGCGGAAGGCGCCGTTATGGAACCAGTCGTCGCCGCGCCAGCCGTCGACCATGGCGCTCATGGGAATGGCCACCTTCAGCGCCGGATGCGGATCGACCAGGGCCATCAGCACCGTATGTCCTTCATACGAGGAACCGAGCATGCCCACCTTGCCATTGCTTTCCGGAATATTTTTCGACAGCCACTCGATGGTGTCCCACGCATCGGTCACGTTATCGACCTTGGTATTGTTCAGCGGGCCGCGCACGGGGCGCGTCATCACGTAATCGCCTTCCGAGCCATGCTTGCCACGCACGTCCTGGAACACGCGGATGTAGCCATTTTCCACCAGGGTGTCGTCGCCCTGCGGCAAGGTGGCCAGCATGCTGGCGCTGGTGGCGCGCTGGGCGCGGCGCGCCGCGTTGTACGGCGTGCGCGTGAGCATGATCGGCGCCCGCTTGGCGTCTTTCGGCACGACGATCACCGTGTACAGCTTGACGCCGTCGCGCATGGGGATCATCACCACGCGCTTGACGTAATCATTCATATCGGGCAGCACCAGCTTGGCGCCGATATCGGGCGTCATCGGCGGCGTTTGCGGGGTTTGCCGGGTTTGCGCCAGCAAGGGAGCGCTGAACAAGGTACTGACAAGCAGGGCCAGTCCGGTGAGCCGGACGGGGGACGACACGCGCATACTGTTCTCCAATGATTCATGCCACGCAAAAGTGGCCGAACGGCAATAGTACTCGGAAAGCAAGTTTTGCATAAGGCAAGCCTCTGACGCGGCGCAGCAGATAAATCGGGGCCGCAACTTGACAGAACGCGCACGAACTGCAACCATAACGCCATGAAATTTATCCCGTCACAACGCGCTTGCTTGAATTGGTGGTCCCGCTCACTTTCGCGCGGCCACTCCATAGTGATGTGAATTTGATCCACGCCGCCTCGATCGGTGGCGTAACAGGCTCAGCCTGGATCATCCCCGATGCAGGCGGCTCAAAAGGAAACTTGATGAGCTTGCCTAACACCCCCGATACCCCCGACACCGACAACGCCCCGGCAGCACCGCTGTCCGCCGCCGCCATCGCGTCGCAATCCGTGATCCTGACGGGCGACCGCCCGACCGGCCCCCTGCACCTGGGTCACTACGTGGGCAGCCTGCGCGACCGCGTCCGCTACCAGAACAGCTACAAGCAATTCATCATGCTGGCCGACGCGCAAGCGCTGACGGACAATATGGAAGACATCGACAAGGTGCACCGCAATGTCGTCGAAGTGGCGCTCGACTACCTCGCCGTCGGCATCGACCCGAGCAAGACCACGGTCTTCATCCAGTCGCAGATCCCGGAACTGGCCGAGCTGACCTTTTACTACCTGAACATCGTCACCGTGGCGCGCCTCGAGCGCAATCCCACCGTCAAGGAAGAAATCCGCCTGCGCGGCTTCGAGCGCGACATTCCAGCCGGTTTCTTGACCTACCCGGCCAGCCAGGCGGCCGACATCACGGCCTTCAAGGCCGGCGTGGTGCCCGTGGGCGAAGACCAGATTCCGATGATCGAGCAAACGAATGAAATCGTGCGCCGTTTCAACCGCATGTACAACCGCGAAGTGCTGATGGAATGCAAGGCGCTGGTGCCGGACATCGGCCGCCTGCCCGGCATCGACGGCAAGGCGAAGATGAGCAAGTCGCTGGGCAACACCATCAACCTGGGCGCGACCCCGGCCGAAATCACGGCTGCCGTGAAAAAAGTCTATACGGACCCGCTGCACCTGCGCGTGGAAGACCCGGGCCACCTGGAAGGCAACATCGCGTTTACCTATCTGGACGCCTTCGATCCGGAAAAAGCGGCGCTGGCCGAAATGAAAGCCCATTACGTGCGCGGCGGCCTGGGCGACAGCATCGTCAAGAAGCGCCTGGATGTGGTCTTGCAGGAAATGCTGGCACCGATCCGCGCCCGCCGCGAAGAGTTCGCCAAGGACAAGGGACAAGTCATCCAGATGCTCAAGGAAGGCACCTTCAAGGCGCGCGAAGTGGCGGCCCGCACGGCCGACGAAGTCAAGTCGGCGCTGGGCCTCAACTACTTCTGATCGCCAGCAGCAATAGCAAACTGATATAGCAAACTGATGCGCTCAGGCGGAGTCGGGTAAAATCCCGCTTCCGCCTGGGCGCAATTCGTTTGTCACCGTGGCACCAGCAATCCGTAGAGAAGACAACGCGCCATGACCGAGACCCCTATCGAACAGCTGCTGCAGCAGCATTTTTCCATCGATGCGCTACAGCAGGCACCCGCGCCCTTGCAGCAGGCCTTGCGCATGCTGGGCGGCTGGCTGGCGGCCGAACGCGCCGAACCGTATCCGCACACGCCGTACGCGGAACTGCTGACGCAGCTGTCCGATACCTGCCTGCCCGCGCATGGCATGCCCATAACGGATTTCCTGCAGGAGCTCGACACCACCGTGCTGGCCAATACGGCCCAGCTGAACCATCCGCAATACATCGGCCACATGACGCAGGCCTTGCCCTGGATCAGCGTGCTGGCCGAAGCGTTTACGGCCACCCTGAACCAGAACCAGGTCAAGATCGAGACGGCGTACGTATCGACCCTGATCGAAAAGCAGATCCTGGGCTGGCTGCACCGCCAGGTGTACCGGCAGCCGGACGCCGTCTACGCGCAGGCCATGGCCGCCACCAGCGGCGCGCTGGGCAATGTCGTCAATGGCGGCACCATGGGCAACCTGACGGCGCTGGCCGTGGCACTGGAAAAACAATTGCCCGGCACGCGCAAACGCGGTCTGTTTGCCGCCATGCAAGAATCCGGCTACGCGGGACTGGCCGTGATCGGTTCGGCCCGCAGCCATTATTCCGTGAAAAAGGCGCTGGCGACCCTGGGCCTCGGCGAAAACGCCCTGCACCTGGTGGCCGTCGACCGCGACAACCGCATCGACGTCACCGCGCTGGAAGCGACGATTGCCGATTTGAAATCGCGCAAGATCAAGGTCGTCGCCATGATCGGCATCGCCGGCACGACGGAAACGGGCGCCATCGACCCGCTGGCCGCCATGGCGGCCATTGCCGCGCGGGAAGGCATCTGGTTCCACGTGGATGCGGCCTGGGGCGGCGCGCTCTTGATCGCGGAACAGTACCGCCCCCTGTACGACGGCATCGCCCTGGCCGACTCCGTCGTCATCGACGGGCATAAATTGCTGTGGGTGCCGATGGCGCAAAGCATGGTGCTGTTCAAGGATGGCGCCAGCCTGAACCTGCTGAAGCACAACGCCAACTACATCTTGCGCGATAACTCGGGCGACCTGGGCCAGACCTCGCTGGAAGGCTCGCGCCGCTTCGACGCCTTGAAACTGTGGACCTCGTTCAAGGTGCTGGGCGTGTCCGGCTACACGACCTTGCTGCAGCAGGCGGCCACCCTGTCCGGCCAGTTGCAGGACTTGTTGGCCGACCAGCAGGATTTCGAACTCGTCACGCGCTCCGACACCTTCATTCTCACCTACCGCTACGTGCCCGCGCCCTTGCGCCAGCGCATGGACAGCTTGCTGGCCGGCGGACAGGTGGAGGCTGCTACAGAACTGAACAAGCAACTGAACACCTTGAACGCCAAGCTGCAAAACCGGCAAAAGGCGCAAGGCCACAGCTTCGTGTCGCGCACGGTCCTCGAATCGACGCGCTACCCTGGCCCGACCAACGTGCTGCGCGTGGTCATGACGAATGTCAAGACACGCCCCCACCACCTGCGCGCCATTTTGGCCGAACAGCGGGCCATCGGCCAGGCGCTGGTGGCGGAACTGGGCCTGTAAGAAACACCCACCCATCGCCCATGACTGGATGACTGATGCACCGCCTGAGCGCCCTCACCGATCTGCTGCAGCATCTGTTGAAATGGCTGCTGCTGGCCTTTGTCGTGGCCGTGCTGGCTGGCACCGCCTCGGCCGGTTTCCTGTTCGCCCTTGAATGGGCAACTGCGACGCGCCTGGCGCACGCCTGGCTGATCTGGCTGCTGCCCGTGGCGGGCTTTGCCGTCGGCTGGCTGTATCTGCGCTACGGCAGCAGTGTCGAGGGCGGCGCGAATCTGCTCATCGATGAAATCCACGATCCGAAAAAAATCATTCCGCTGCGCATGGCGCCGCTGGTGCTGGGCGCCACCGTCATCTCGCATCTGTTCGGCGCCTCCGTCGGACGCGAAGGCACGGCCGTGCAGATGGGCGGCGCGCTGGCCGACCAGCTCACGCGCATGTTTCGCCTGAACAATGAAGACCGCCGCATCATCCTGATGGCCGGCATCAGCGCCGGCTTTGCCTCCGTCTTCGGCACGCCGCTGGCGGGCGCCATCTTCGGTCTGGAAGTGCTGGCCATCGGCCGCTTGCGCTACGAAGCCATGCTGCCCTGCCTGGCCGCCGCCGTCATCGCCGACCAGGTAGGCTTGCTGTGGGGCGTTCAGCATACGCATTACGCCGTGCCCTTGATCCCCGCCCTCTCCGCCTGGACTTTATCCGCCATGGTCATCGCGGGCGTGCTGTTCGGCGTGACCGGTAAACTGTTTGCGCAAGCCACGCACGGCTTGAGCGGCTTGATGAAGCGCAAAATTGCCTACGCCCCGCTGCGCCCGCTGATAGGCGGCCTCGCCGTCGCCGTCGCCGTGTGGCTGCTGGGCACCGACAAATATATCGGCCTGGGCATCCCCACCATCGTCGACGCCCTGAAGGAACCGCTGCCCGCCTGGGATTTCCTCGGCAAGATGGCGTTCACCATCGTCTCGCTGGGCACCGGTTTCAAGGGCGGTGAAGTGACGCCATTGTTCTTCATCGGCGCGACCCTGGGCAATGCGCTGGGGCCGCTGCTGCACCAGCCCGTCGCCTTGCTGGCCGCCATCGGCTTCGTCGCCGTGTTCGCGGGCGCCGCCAACACGCCGATCGCCTCGACCCTGATGGCGATGGAGCTGTTCGGCGCCGAGATCGGCGTGTACGCAGCCATCGCCTGCGTCGTGGCCTACCTGTTTTCCGGCCACGCTGGCATTTACCGGGCGCAGCGGGGCGGACATGCCAAGCGCAGCGCCCACCAGGATCTTGAACCATGACCCAAAATATCTACGACAACGACGCCTTTTTCACGGCCTACAGCCAGCTGCCCCGCTCCATCGGCGGCCTCGACAGCGCGCCCGAATGGCCGGCCCTGCGCGCCATGCTGCCAGACGTACAAGGCATGCAAGTACTCGACCTGGGTTGCGGCTATGGCTGGTTCTGCCGCTGGGCGGCAGAACAGGGAGCGGCGCGGGTATTGGGCGTGGACGTGTCGGAAAAGATGCTGGCGCAGGCTAGCGGCATGGGGACGCCCGCGGCCCTCAGCTATGCCCGGCTTGATCTGGAACAACTGGCCTTGCCGCCAGCCGGCTACGACCTCGTCTATAGCTCGCTGGCCTTCCACTACATCGCGGATTTCGCCACCTTGCTGGCCGCCATCCGCCACGGCTTGAAGCCGGGCGGCAAGCTGGTATTTTCCATCGAGCACCCGATTTTCATGGCGCCGCGCCAGCCGGGCTGGCTGACGGATGGACAGGGCCGCAAGCGCTGGCCCGTCGACAGCTACCAGCGGCAAGGTCCGCGCGTGTCGGACTGGCTGGCGCCCGGCGTGATCAAGCAGCACCGCACTCTGGGCACGACCATCAATGCGCTGCTGCAAGCGGATTTCCAGCTGGAACACGTGGAAGAATGGGGGCCGACAGATGCGCAGGTGGCGCAGCAGCCGGCCCTGGCGGAAGAGCGCGAGCGGCCGATGCTGCTGCTGGTGGGCTGCAGCCTGCGCTAGTCCCTGGCCCGCTCGAACAATTTGCCCGCCAGTTCCTCGATATCGTCGCGCATGGCCAGCGCATCCAGCCATAGCGGGGGAATCGCCTGGGCGCCATAATAGGCGCCGGCAAGCTGGCCGACGATGGCGCCGGTCGTATCGGCATCTTCGCCCAGATTGACAGCGCGCAATACCGCCGCTTCCAGTGAGTCGGTATGGAAGAAGCACCAGAGCGCCGCTTCCAGCGATTCCACGCAATAACCGGTGCCGCGTATCTGCTGCTCCGTTTTGGCGAGGAAACTGCCGCTGGCCAGCTCCACCAGCTTCGGTTCCGCAGGCCGGAACGCAATGCTGTCCAGCAGCGCGTCTTTCGCCGTGCCCGCCAGCGCGCTGCACAGCAAGGCGGCGAGCAGCTGGCAGCTTTCGACGGCTTCCGGCGCCGCGTGAGTGGTGCGGGAACTGTCGGCAGCGCAGGCCATGGCCGCTTCGGCATCGGGATAGGCAAACAGCACGACGGGGACCAGGCGCATGAGCGACCCATTGCCCGCCGTGTCAGGCGCGGCGGAGCCGCTCCAGGGATTGCCCGTCTCCTGGAAACTGGCCAGCGCGCTCCTTACCGTGCCACCGATATCGAAGCAGGTGCCGGTGGAACTCAGGTAGCCCCATTGCCACCAGTTCAAGTACCGCACCATCTGGTCCGCCGCATCGAACGCCCCTTTCTGGACCAGGCTTTCGGCCAGGCACAGCGCCATCGACGTATCGTCGGTCCATTGTCCCGGCTGCAAGCCGAACGGACCGCCGCCAGTCATGCCCGTCACCGGCGCAAAGCTGCCGCGCGGAGAAAATTCCACTGTGGTACCGACGGCATCGCCGCAGGCAAGTCCCAGCAAGGCGCCCAGATAGCGCTTGTGTAAGGTTGGTTTGTGCAAAGTTGACGTCATCATGATTCTCCGTGGATTCCTGGCGGGCTACACTCAACCGGTTTCCGCCACCAGCACGAGGTGCCGCGCTGCGCCTGCCGGCACTGGCCATCGCGCCATAAGGTCAGGCCTCCTTACGCCGCAGCGCCGTATCTCCATGCAGGGCCAGCGGCATGGCCCTGGCCCAGCGGTTCGACGACAGCGAAAACGTCAGTGCGCGCACCTGATGGTACCAGCCGGCGGGCACGTACAGCATGTCGCCCGGCTCGACGAGGCATTCGATCATGGTCGCCTGGCTTGCTAAGGGGAAGCGCTGGAAATCGGGCGCTTCCGGGTCGAAGGGCGAACCGAACAGGATGGCGTTCGCTTCGCTGGGGTACAGAAAAACGTCGTGGTGCGGCGGCGACAAAAAGATGCGCTTGCGGCCCCACACTTGCGCGAAGATATTGTCGTCGTAATCGCAATGCAGGGGCGTCACCGTGCCGGCCGGCCCCACCCAGAAGCGCGGCGGGCCCATCTTGTCGAAATACGTGGGCCAGTGGCACAGGCGGTTCAGCTCGCGCAATTCCAAGTTGCCCAGGTACGGCGGCAACGCGTGCGCCCCTTCTTCCACCATATCCAGATATTGTCCCATCGACATGTCCTGCATGGCGCGGTCGGCCGCGAACGCCGTATTGATATAGTCGCCCACCCGCGCGCGCACGGGCACGTGGCTGAACCGTTCGCGCAAGACCTCTGGCCCCAATGCCGACAAAGGCCAGCGCCGCACCAGCCCGCGCATCAGGAAGGGCAAGCCCAGCGCGGCGCGCGCGCGGAAGGCGGCGGCGTCCAGCATGGCCAGTCGCGGCACTTCGGTAATGGCCGGCAAGTCACGCGCCGCCCGCTTGATGGCCTCGCGCATGGCGTCGATGGACGTGACGCCGCGCACCTGCGCATCCTTGTCTTCGCGCGCCAGCTTGCGTGCCAATGCCGCTTCGGGCGAGCTGAATTCGGCTGGCGGCCGGGGCGGCAGCGCGCGCGGCGCGATGGGGGCGGCCGCAAGCGGGAGCGGCACTTCTTTTTCTACAGACATAAACCTTCTTTGCGATCAAGGCGTCACATGGCATGGCATGGCGCGACAGTGCGCCATTTTAAGCCAGCAAGGCCCGCATGACATATTCCCCCGACGTATCGACACCTGACAAAACCGTCGCGAGCTACCTATACCGACGCGCAGCAGGTTTGGTCAGGTGTACTCAGACAGGTGTTTTGAAGATCGGATCGACGATAAACTGCTGCGCCTTGATGCGCAAGGTGCGTTCCTCGTCCAGCTCGGCGCGCGTTTCGCCCAGCTCTTCGCGTTCCGCTTCCAGTTCCAGGCGGGCGGCCGCCAGTTCCGTTTCCACGCGCGTCAGGCTTTCCAGCTTAAGCTGGGCCTGGATCAGTTCCGCGCGCGCCGCTTCGGCAGCCTCTTCCAGGCGCGGTATTCCCTCGAGCTTGAATTGCGCCTTGGCCAGGTCCATGCGCGCCTGTTCGGCCGCCTCTTCCAGGCGTGGCAAGCCTTCCAGGCGCAGCTGCGCCTTGGCCAGGTCCGTTCTAGCCTGATTCGCCACCTGCCGCTCGCGCTCGAGTTCCTCGCGCAAGGTTTCCAGCTCGCCCGCCTGCAGGTCGAGCAACTCTTGCTGGCGCTCGTTCTCGCTGGCCAGGTCCATCAATTCCTGTTGATTGTCGTTCATCTCGGCTTCATGCGCGCTGTGGCTGGCGCTTAATTCCTGCCCTACATAATCGAGGATGGCTTGCTGCAGCACGGGCGACAGTTCGGCGGCGGCAGCGATCTGGCGCTGCGCGCCCGCCTTGCGACGCTGCAAGAGCTTGCTGATGGTACCCAGGCAGGCAGCGTTGCCCAGCCGTTCGCGCAAGGCGCGCACCGTGATGGCCTGGCCTTCACCCGCCATCGCTTCCATTGCCGCATTGATCTGTTCCGCGCTTACTTTTGCCATGTCGTCTGCTCTTGAATGTTGCCCAGGACAATCTTGCCCAGGGGCATTATCTTATGCCAGCGGCGGCAAAGCGTAAAGTATTTCTCAATAGAAATTGCAATTGCACAACGGAAGCGCGAGAAAACATGCGGGCTGGCGTGTTTTACTCTTCCAGCAAGCCGTTTTCCGTGAGCATATCCTGCACCAGTTCCAGGCGCAGCACGGGATTGTCCTGGCTCAGCAGCAATTGCTTTTGCATGGCGCTCAGGGACAGCAGCTCGCACCAGCGGTTCGCCACCCAGCCGCACTCGTCGAGGCGGTACGGCGGCTGCAGGGGCATTTGATCGGGCGGAATCTTTTGCTCCTGCAAGGTGCGGATCAGGGCACCGAGTGCGTCGGCCACGTTCTGCTGCTCCTGGGGGATGGGAATGGTTTTATCGGGCGGCAAGGTTTCGACCTGCGCCATCCACAAGCCGTTTTTCAACTGTTCGCTGGCGACGATATGAAAGCGCTGCATGCCCATGCATTTGATTTGCAGCAAGCCCGACAAGGGCGCGGCCCAGTCGATGACGCGCGCCAGGGTACCCACGGGCGCCAGGGTTTCCAGCTGGCGCGGCTTGCGCACTTCCGCGCCGTCCAGCAGCTGCACCACGCCGAACGGCTGCTCTCCCATGATGCACTGACGTATCATGTCCAGGTAGCGCACCTCGAAGATCTGCAGGGGCAGATAGCCATCGGGATACAGCACCGTATTGAGCGGGAACAAAGGTATCGAGGTCATGGCGCATGATGGCACGAATGCGATATCCGTGTTGCGCGCCTTGTGCGTCCTTTACTTATAAAAACGGCGCTTTTTCGCCCGCTCCGCCGCCTTCGGCGCCAGCACTTTCACGATCTTTTTCTGAATCGTGCCGCCGGCGGACGTGCCCGGCACGCGGTGTTCCGCCTCGAAACCGGGTTCCTCGTTGCGTTTGAGGGTTTGCCGCGTCAGCGCTTCCACGGCCGACAGCAATTCGACTTCGTCGGCGCAGACGAGGGAAATGGCTTCGCCCGAGGCGCCCGCGCGGCCCGTGCGGCCGATGCGGTGGATATAGTCTTCCGCCACCGTCGGCAAGTCGAAATTGACGACGACGGGCAACTGGTCGATGTCGAGGCCACGGGCGGCCACGTCGGTGGCCACCAGCACCTGCACCTCGGCCGATTTGAAACGGGCCAGCGCGCGCAAGCGGTTCGGCTGGGTCTTGTCGCCGTGGATGGAATCGGCGCGCACGCCCTGCTCCAGCAAGGTGTTCACCAGCAGCTCGACGCCCTTGCGCGTCTTGACGAAGACGAGGACCTGGCCCCAGCGCTTTTTCTTCAGCAAGTGCAAAAACAGTTCCGGCTTGCGTTTCTTGTCGCACACGATCACCGACTGCTTGACGGCTTTCACCGTGCTGTTGCGCGCGCTCACTTCCACCGACACGGGGTCTTTCAGCATGGTTTTCGCCATGGCGCGGATGGCGTCCGAGAACGTGGCAGAGAACAGCAGGGTCTGGCGCTGCTTGGGCATCGTCATCAGCAAAATATCGAGTTCGCGCTCGAAGCCCAGGTCCAGCATGCGGTCCGCCTCGTCCAGCACCAGCGTCTGCACCTGCTCGAACTTGACGGCGCCCTGCGTCTGCAAGTCCAGCAAACGGCCCGGCGTGGCCACCAGCACGTCGAGGCCCTTGCGCAGCTTGCTGATCTGCGGCTCGATGGGCACGCCGCCATAGGCGACAAAGCTGCGCAGCGGCAAGTTGCCGCCATAGCTGCGGAAGCTGGCATAGACTTGCTCGGCCAGCTCGCGCGTGGGCACCAGCACCAGCACGCGCACGCATTGCGGCGCCACCACGCCTTCCAGGGTCAGGCGCTGCAGCAGCGGCACGGCAAAGCCCGCCGTCTTGCCCGTGCCCGTCTGGGCGGCGGCCATCAGGTCGCGCCCGGCCAGCACGGCCGGGATTGCCTGTGCCTGCACGGGCGTGGGCTTGGCATAGCCGAGCTCATCGAGTTTGCGGGCCAGGGGATCGATCAGGCCGAGGGAGGAAAACGTCATGGGGAAAGCAATCTTGGCAAATGAAAAGGCGGCGCGCACGGGCTGGCCGCGCGCGCAATTGCCGAGATTATAGGCCAGCGGGGATGCCGGCCGGGGTTTCACCGTTAAAACAAACGCGTCAAAACTTCATTTCCAGGGTCGCGCGCGCCTGCGGCGAACTCGGCGAAATGCTGTTGCGCACGATCGTGCCGCTGGCATCCGTATAGATGGTGTCGCTTTCGAAGTCTTGCGCCAGCAGGTTAGACACGGCCAGGCGCAGCTGGTTCTTCGCATCGAATTTCCACAACGCATAAATGTCGAGGTCGCGCCGCGGCGACGTGTAGGCGCTCTGGCGCTCGGTGATGCGCACGGGGCCGCCATTGCGGAAGTTGAAGCTGCCGCCCGTGGTCAAGACGCCGTCCGGCGTCTTGTAGTCGAGACCGACATTGCCGCTGACGGGCGTTTGCTGGTCGAGCCGGTTGTTTGGCCCCGGCACCTGCTCCACTTGCGACCAGTTGCGGCTGACGCTGGCGCGCAGGTCGATGGCCGGCACGGGCGCGGCCAGCACGGCGCGCAGCGGGAACTTCGCTTCCAGTTCCAGTGTCTGCGTATTGGCGCGGCCATCGTTGACGGGCGTGGAGACCCAGCGCTCATTGATGAACAACAAACCCTGGCGCGTATAACCATCGATGCGGCGGGCCGAGGCGCGCGCGCTGAGCAAGGCACCTTCGGCCCAGTAGTGCTCGTAGGAAGCGTCGATGCCCAGCGCCAGTTCCGGTTTCAGGTAGGGATTGCCTTCGCGGTCAGGGTCCGTCTGGCTGTTGTTCGTCGAGGTATTGCGGCGCGGAATCAGGCTCGCCGTGGGCTGCGCCTTGTAGGTGCGCGTCAGGGCCAGGCGCACCTGGTCGCCCTTGGTATCGGGCAACTTCCACAGGGTTTGCAGCAGCGGGCTCCACACGCTGGTGCGCTGGTTCACTTCGTCGTAGGTATCGCCCGCGCTGCGCGTATCGATGCCTTCCCAGCGCACGCCCGCATACATGGACCAGCGCGGCGTGATTTCCCATTCATCCTGCACGTACAGGGCCAGGCGCTTGATGGTGGCGTCGAAACCCTCGTCGCTGTTGACGGGCGGACGCACGCCCAGGGCCGCTTCGCGCTGCCGGCGCGTTTCCTCGCGCTCCGTGTAGGCGCCATCCCAGCCCATCGACAGGGCATGGCCGGGCAGCAAGGGCGAGGAATACTTGCCGGTGGAACTGACGCCGTTTTCCGTCGCCTTCACGCCCACCTTGCGCTCGAGCGCCAGGCCGCTGCCGTCGATAAAGCCTTGCTGCAGGCTGTCGGACGTGTTGCGGGCGGCCGAGGCGCCGATCTTCAGCTCCAGTTTGGCGCCGCCGGCCAGCTTGTGCATCCACGTCAGGTCGCTGCGGCCGAAGGCGTTGTGGTTGCTGGAGCTGCCCGTATTCGTGTCGTAATCGGGGCGCACGCCCTGCTCCGTTTCCGCGCGGCTGAAATTGCGGTGATTCGAGCGTCCGCCGTTGAAAAAGAATTGCGCCGTCACGTTGTCGCCGTTGGCCAGCACCCAGTTCAGGCGCGGCGACAGATTGATGCCTTCCGGGCGGCCATCGCCCGTGCCGTTCGTGCGACGCAGCAGGTTTTGCCGGCCGTCGGGCGCGTAGCCCAGTTCCAGGCCGGGATTGTCGTAATGGTAGTCGTAGCGGTACAGCGAACCGGCCAGCGAGTATGAAAAATTGCCGTCGCGGTCGGACAGTTGCAGATTCACGCTGGGCGAAAAGCTCACGTCGCTGCCTTGCACACCCAGCTTGAGTTCGCGCTGCGCCGTCTTCACGGCTCTCTTGAGCACCACATTGATGGTGCCGGCGATCGACTGCGTGCTGTACTCGGCGCTGGCCGCGTGCAGGATCTCGATGCGCTCGATCACGTCGGGCGACAGGGTGTCGAGCGAAAAACCGGCCGGCGCCCGTTCGCCGTTGAGCAATATCTGCGTGTAGCCGCTGCCCAGGCCGCGCATGCGGATTTCGCCGCCCGAGCGCCCGGCCGCGCCGGACACGGTAATGCCGGGCAAGCGTTTGAGCACGTCGGTGACGTTCGTGTCGCCATACTTGAGGATTTCCTCGCTGCCCACGATCATCTTGCTGGCCGTATCGTCGCGGCGCGGATCGTAGCCGCTGCCCTTGACTTCGACGGTTTGCATGGGATTTTCAGCCTTTTCGGCCTTCAACGGCACGGCGGCGGTATCAACGGCCGGCGTTTCGGATTGCTGGGCATGGGCATTCCATGCAAGTAAAACGGCGGAACAAAGGACGGTGAGGCGGAGGCAACGGCGTGGCATCATGACCTGACTGAAAAAAGTTGGCTGAATAAAAATGGCTGAAAGCTAAAAAACAGGCCGCCGTATTGTGCTGTAATTTTTTCTGACTGGCACAGTTTCCTGAAAATATTTCCTATAGCAAATTAAATTCGGCGGCAGGCTGCGATACGCCCCCTTGCATACGGCGCATATCATTGCGCGCCACATCGCCGCTATAATGCGTTTTCACCATTGTTCCCATCACCCCGTCAAAGGCTTCCCATCGTGTCTGACCGTCTTGCCGTCCTGCCTCAATATCTGCTTCCAAAAGGAGCGTTGACCAACTTTGCCGGCCGGATCGCCGGCGCCAAAGGCGGCGCCATGACCACCCGTTTGATCCGCTGGTTCGTCGGCCGTTACAACGTCAACATGGATGAGGCGCTGGACCCGGACATCACGCACTACACGAGCTTCAACGACTTTTTCACGCGCGCGCTGCGCCCCGATGCCCGTCCGCTGGCCAAGGCCGACTACATCTGCCCCGTCGATGGCCGCATCAGCCAGTTCGGCAAGATCGACAAGGACCAGATCTTCCAGGCCAAGGGCCACAACTTCAGCACCACGGCCCTGGTGGGCGGCGACGCGGCCCTGGCGGCCCAGTTCGAACATGGCAGCTTCGCCAACCTGTACCTGAGCCCGCGCGACTACCACCGCATCCACATGCCGTGCGACGGCCGCTTGACGCGCATGATTTATGTGCCCGGTGAATTGTTCTCCGTCAACCCGACGACGGCGCGCGGCATTCCCGGCCTGTTCGCCCGCAACGAGCGCGTCGTCTGCGTGTTCGACACGGCCAACGGCCCCTTCGTCATGACCTTGGTGGGCGCCACCATCGTCGGCAGCATGGCCACCGTCTGGCACGGCGTCGTCAACCCGCCCCGCACGGGCGAGATCCGCGACTGGAGCTATGCGAACGACAATGTCGTGCTGAAACAGGGCGAAGAGCTGGGCCGCTTCCTGCTCGGTTCCACCGTCGTCATGCTGTTCCCGAAAGACACCGTGCAATTCAACGCCAACTGGCAACCGGCCGGCCCCGTGCAACTGGGCGAAGTCATGGGCAACGTGCCCAGCTAAGCCAACAGGATGCGCGCCTACACGGGCGCGTCCGTTTGATACATCTCTTCCATCAGATCGAGAAATGCCCGCGTCTTGGCCGGCATCAAACGCCGGCCGGGAAACACGGCCCAACCCGTGACGAGCGGAAAACTCCACTCCGGCAACACGCGCACCAATTCCCCCGTCGCCACATAGGCCTTGGCAAAGCGGTCCGTGCTGGCCGCGATGCCCACGCCCGTGCAGGCCATGCGCACCAGCAGTTCCGGCGAATTGGCCAGCAAGCGCACGGGCAGATCGCGCTCCCACGTCGTCTTGCCGCGGATCAAAGTCCAATGCACGAGGCCATGCACGGCGCGCGGCAAGCTCAGTAAATCGTGACCGTACAGATCGTCGGGATGCTCGGGCAAGCCGTGCACGCTCGTGTATTGCGGCGAGGCATACAAGGCCAGCGTACTGAAGGCCACGCGGCGCGCGGACAGGCTGGCGTCGTCGGGCAAGTTGCCCATGCGGATGGCCAGGTCGAAGTTCTCTTCCAGCAAATCCACGCGGCGCGCCGACAAGTCCAGTTCCAGCGAAATGGCCGGATAGCGGCGCACGAATTCGGCCAGCACCTGGCGCATCAGCGCGTCGCCGAAGTCGGCCGGCATAGAAATGCGCAGCAAGCCGCTGGGTCCCGCCTGGCGGTGCTGGGCCAGCGCGCCGGCCGCTTCCGTTTCCTCGACCACCTTGCGCGCATGTTCGAGCAGGCTGGCGCCAAATTCCGTCAGCGCCAGCTTGCGCGTGGTGCGCAGCAGCAGCCGCTCACCCAGTTTCGCTTCCAGCTGCGAGATACGGCGCGACAGGGTCGACTTGGGCAAGTCCACGCGCACGGCGGCGCGCGAAAAACTGCCGCACTCGACGACGCGGGCGAACAGCAATAAATCTCCGGGATCGATATCCATAGCTTTGATTGTTCCATGAGTGGATTAATGTTATCCATTTTAACGGCTTCCGGATGGTTTTTGGAATTGCTATAGTTCATCCATCGCAAGACACCTCACAACGGAGAAAACAAGATGAACATCCTGCAAATCAATTCCAGCGCCCGCAGCACCGGCTCCGCCTCGACCCGCCTGGCTGACGCCATCGTTGCCCGCGTACAAGCCGCCAATCCTGGCGCCGCCCTGGTCCGCCGCGACCTGGCTGCCCAACCGCACCCTGTGCTCGACGAGCCGACCCTGCAAGCGCTGTTCACGCCGGCCGACAAGCGCACGCCGGAACAGGCGGCCCGCATCGCCCTCGACGACGCGCTGATTGCGCAAGTACAAGCGGCCGACGTCATCGTCATCGGCGCGCCGATGTACAACTTCGGCATCACCGTGCAACTGAAAAGCTGGTTCGACGCGATTGCCCGCGCCAATGTCACCTTCAAGTACACGGAAAACGGTCCCGTGGGCCTGTTGACCGGCAAGAAAGTCTACGTGGGCCTGTCCCGCGGCGGCTTGCACCGCGACAGCGCCAACGATAGCCAGGTGCCTTACCTGAACACCATGTTCGGCTTCCTGGGCCTGACCGACGTACAGTACGTGTATTCGGAAGGCATGGGCATGGGCCCGGAAGCCGTGGCCAAGGCGCAAGCGCAAGCGGACGCCGAGATCAACGCGATCCTGGTGTAATTCCCAGCAGTGAAAGGGACGGCGCACTGGCGCCGTCCCGGCCTAGAGGAGAGAACAATGAGCGACACCACCACCGTCAACAAGCCACGCGCCGTCGAGCGCGTGATCGCCGGCCAGGCCGTCATGGATGGCGCCGGTGTGAAGATCAACCGCGTGCTGACGCAGCAGCTGCGGCGCCGTCTCGACCCGTTTTTGATGCTCGACAACTTTGCCAGCGACAAGCCGAACGACTATATCGCCGGCTTCCCCGAGCATCCGCACCGGGGTTTCGAGACGGTGTCGTACATGATCACGGGGCGCATGCGCCACAAGGACAGCGCGGGCCACGAAGGCTTGCTGACGTCGGGTGGCGTGCAATGGATGACGGCTGGCAGCGGCGTGATCCATTCGGAAATGCCGGAGCAGGAAGAAGGCGTGATGGAAGGTTTTCAGCTGTGGCTGAACCTGCCCGCGCGCGACAAGATGCGCACGCCGTGGTACCGCGATTTCACGAGCAGCGAAATCCCCCGCTACACGACGGACGCAGGCGTGGCCGTGCAAGTGATCGCCGGCGAGAGCCATGGCGTGACGGGCGCCGTGCAGCGCGAATTGACGGAACCGCTGTACCTCGATATCGACTTGCCAGCTGGCAGCAGCTTCGAGCAGCCCTTGCCGCCAGGCCATAACGCCTTCCTGTACACGTTCCGCGGCGAAGTGCGAGTCGATGGCAAGGCCGTGCCCGCCCTGCGCATGGCCATCTTCGCCAACACACCGGGCAGCGACGGCGTGCGCATCGAGGCACCGGAAGGCGGCCGCGTGATCCTCGTCGCCGGCCAGCCCTTGAACGAGCCGATCGCGCAGTATGGCCCGTTTGTCATGAATACCCAGGCGGAAGTATTCCAGGCCGTACAGGATTTCCGCGAAGGCAAGTTTGGCGAGACGGCCGCGCAGTAAATGATGTATCTCAGCAAAAACCTGCAGTGCCTTTAGGCCTGCAGGTTTTTTTACGTGCCGACTATGTTGTTGCTTTTCAATTACACTGGCGGCAACCTCATTCAACAAAGCATTCCATGCAGCCGACCCACACCGAACACGACGCCACCCATTTGCACGCCCACCTGAAAGGCGACGCCAAGCACACCCACTCTTTCGAGGGGCGCAGCCAGAGCATCCTCGCGTGGGCGCTGGGCCTGACCCTGTCATTTGCCGGCATCGAGGTGGCGGCCGGCTTCCTGTCCAATTCGCTGGCCCTGATTTCCGATGCGGGCCACATGGTCACGGACGCGGCCGCGCTGGGCCTGGCCCTGCTGGCGCAGATCATCGCGCGCCGCCCGCCCTCGCCGCGCCACTCGTTCGGCTTCGGCCGCGCCGAAGCACTGGCCGCCTTCGTCAACGGCCTGGCCATGCTGTGCGTGGTGGGCTGGATCTGCTATGAAGCCGTGCTGCGTTTTTCCGCCCCGCAACCCGTCAAGGGCGGCATGGTCTTCATCGTCGCCTTCATCGGCCTGGCGATCAACGTGGTGGTGGCGTGGGTACTGTCGAAAGACAAGCAAAGCGTGAACACGCGCGCCGCCCTCGTGCACGTGATGGGCGATTTGCTCGGCTCGGTCGCCGCCATCGTCGCGGGCGCCGTAATTTACTTTACGGGCTGGATGCAGATCGACCCGCTGCTGTCCGTGCTGGTATCGCTGCTGATCCTGAAATCGACGTTCGGGGTATTGAAAGAGTCCTACCACTTCCTGATGGAAGGCGTGCCCCTGCACATCGACTACATCGAAGTGGGCACGGACGTCGAGCAAGTGGACGGCGTAATCGCCGTGCACGATCTGCATGTGTGGGACATGTCGCCGGGCCAACCGGCCCTGATCGGCCACGTGGAAATCGAACACCTCGACCATTGGCCGAAGGTCTTGCGCGCGATCAAGAAGATGTTGCTGGCCAAGCATGGCATCGACCATATTACTTTGCAGCCGGAGACGGCGGCAATGGCGGGGTTACATCAGGGTGACAAGACGCATTAATTGAACCCAACGGCAAAGACCGGGGTCAGACCCGCCGGGTCTGACCCCAGCCTCTGCTCTCGGGGTAACTCCAACTAACTGCGCCGCGCTTCCAGGACCCCACTCACATCCTTGATCACATTCAGCGCCTTCAACAGCTGCGCCGTCGAGCTGATCTCGGCCGTAAACGTCATGCGGGCCTGGCCCTTGGCGCTTTGGGTGTTGACGCCGATGACGTTGATCTTTTCGCGCGAAAAGATTTCGGAGATATCGCGCAGCAAGCCCTGGCGGTCGCCTGCCAGAATAAAGATGTCGACCGGATACACGGTGTCGTGGCCGCCCGTGCTGCCCCATTCGGTAAAAATCACGCGCTCGGGCGATTTGGCGCGCATTTCCTCGAAGTTTTTACAGGTGGCGCGGTGGATGGAAACGCCCTTGCCGCGCGTCACAAAACCGACGATGCTGTCCGGCGGCGCCGGCTTGCAGCACTTGGCCAGCACCGTCATCAAGCCTTCCGTACCGACCACCAGCACGCCGGACTTGGCGCCCTGCTCCACGCTGGAAGCGCGGCTTTTACCCACCAGCACGGCGTCTTCCGGCACCACCACTTCACCATTGTCGTGCAGCGCCTGCTCCACGTGGCGCAGGCTGAATTCATCCTTGCCGACAGACAGGAACAGCTCGTCGACCTTGGCAAAGCCCAGCTTTTGCGCCAGCGCCTCGAGGTTGACGGCCGTCTTGCCTTCGCGCTGCAGGGATTTTTCCACCAGCGCGCGGCCGTGGGCCAGGGTTTCCTGCATGTCGATGGCATGGAACCAGGCACGGATCTTCGAGCGCGTGCGCGTGCTGACGGCGTAGCCGGCGCTGAGCCAGTCGCGCGACGGCCCGGCCGTGCCCGGCGCGCCCTTGGCCGTGATGATTTCGCAGGTCTGGCCGTTCTTCAGCTGGGTATTCAGGGGCACCATGATACCGTCGACCTTGGCGCCGCGGCAGCGGTGGCCCACGTCCGTGTGCAGGTGATAGGCAAAGTCGACGGGCGTGGCGCCCACGGGCAATTCCAGCACGCGCGCCTGCGGCGTCATGACGAAGATGCGGTCGTCCAGGGTGGCGGACTTGAGCTTTTCCACCCATTCGCGCTGGATTTCCTCCTGGCCCACGACGGCGTCGGCCACCTCCGTTTTCCAGGCCAGCAACTGGCGCAGCCAGGCGATCTTTTCATCGTACTTCTGGCCGGCAAAGTTCGAGCCGCCCTCTTCCTTGTAGCGCCAGTGCGCAGCCACGCCGTATTCGGCAAAGCTGTGCATTTCATTCGTGCGGATTTGCACTTCCAGCGGCCGGCCATCCTCGGCCGTCACCACCGTGTGCAGCGACTGGTAACCGTTCGGTTTCGGGCGCGAAATGTAATCGTCGAATTCTTTCGGGATGGGGGTCCAGATATTGTGGACCACGCCCAGCACCGTGTAGCAAGTTTTCACGTCGGCAACGATGACGCGGAAGGCGCGCACATCGTACAGGGCCGTGAAGTCGAGCTCCTTGCCGCGCATCTTGTTCCAGATGCTGTAAATGTGTTTTGGGCGGCCAAACACTTCCGCCTGGATACCGGCCGAAGCCAGTTCCGTCTGCAGGCGCAGAATCGCCGAGGACACGAAGCCCTCGCGCATCATGCGCTTTTCTTCCAGCATCTTGGCGATGCGTTTATACGCTTCCGGTTCGATGAAGCGGAACGACAAATCTTCCAGTTCCCACTTCAGTTGCCAGATGCCGAGGCGGTTGGCCAGCGGCGCGTACAAATCCAGCGTTTCCTTGCCGTACTCGCGCGTCATTTCATTGAACAGCTTTAAGTCGGCAAAGTAACGCAAGGTCGTCACGCAGGCGGCCAGACGCACCAGCACGACACGCATGTCGGACGCCATCGCCAGCAACATCTTGCGCAAGGTTTCCACCTGGGCCACGGCTTGCTGCGCCGCATTCTTGCCGCGCCCGGCAGCGCCGCCGTGCTGCGCCTGGGTCAGCGCACGCAAACGGATCAGCTGGCGCACGCCTGTCGCCAGGTCGCACACCTGCTTGCCGAAGCGCGGCTCGATGTCGGCCGCAGTGTCGGGTTCCAGCAAGGTCAGCTCGAACATCAGGCCGGCGATGCGTGTTTCCGCATCGCTGCGCAGGAACGCCAGCGTCGTGGCCACGCCGATGGCGAAGTCCAGCGCGGAGCGGCCGGCAAAGGTCTGCTTGTCGCCATACGCTGCGGTGGCATACGCGAGCGCGTCCAGCACGCGCGCGCAGTCCGGCGCACTCAAGCCCTCTACCAGTTGTTCCGAGGTGGCGCTATTCGGGGCCGAGATGGAAACCATGTGATACCTTATAAACTTAACAACTCAATAACTTAGCGCTCTGCAGCGATGATGACGATTTCTACCAAGCAAGCCGGATTGGCCAGTTTCGCTTCCACGGTGGCGCGCGGCGGCGTGTGGCCGGAAGCGACCCAGTCGTCCCACACTTCATTCATGCCGTCGAAATCCTTCATGTCGGCAATGTAGATCTGGCACGACAGGATGCACGTCTTGTCGCTGCCCGCTTCCATCAGCAAACGGTCGACGTGGCCGAGCACTTCACGCGTCTGGCCGACGATGCCTTGCGTGGTGTCTTCCGCGATCTGTCCCGCCAGGTAGATGGTGTTGTTGTGTATCGCTACTTCAGAAAGGCGTTTGCCTACGTGCAGTCGTGTAATTTCCATGCTTCTTCTTTCGGTTGTTTCAAAATCTGTACAGCGGTATTGCTTGTTGCCTTCTTACTTGCCCAGCAAAAACTTGCGCGCGATGGCAATCTGGTCGTCGTGGACGAAAGTGGGCGCATGGCCCACGCCGGCGATTTCCACCAGTTCCGCTTTCGGGCCGCGGCCCAGCATGATCTGCGCCGTCGCGTGCGACAGCAGATCGGATTCCGAGCCGCGCACCAGCAAGGTGGGGCAGCGCACGGCATCGTACGCGGCCCACAGCATGGCTTCGTCGCTGGCCGCCGATTCCGGCGTGGCCGAGCGGAACGGCATGGCCAGTCCCATATCATAGTGACGGCGCCAATGGCCATCCTTGTCCTGCCGCAACACATCGACTGCCAGTTTATGCCATTCCGCATCCGTGTGCGGGCCGAAGCTGGCGGACACGTCGCGCACAAATTTGGCGCCCTGCTCGAAGGTATCGAAACGCAAGTCCTGGCCGATGTAGTCGCCGATGCGCTGCAAGGCTTCCGGCGCCAGGGTCGGGCCGATATCGTTCAATACCAGCTTGCTGATCGGGCTGTGCGGCAACGAGGCCAGGCCCAGGCCGATCAAGCCGCCCATCGAGGTGCCGAACCAGTCCACCGTCTGGCGCTCGCCATTGGCCAGCACGCGCGCCAGCAGGGTCACCATGTCGCTCACATACTGGGGCACGCGGTAGAACTGGGGATTGGCCAGCCAGCCCGAGCGCCCGCGTCCCACCACGTCGGGGCAGATCACGCGGTAATCGCTGGCCATGGCGCGCGCCAGGTTGTCGAAGTCGTCCGCCACGCGCGTCACGCCATGGGCGCAGACGAGCACGTTCGGATTGTCGGGCGCGCCCCACTCCTTGTACGACATGGTGTGCAGGCCTGCGGGGGAGATGCACTGGACGGATTTGATGCTCGCTTCGATCATTCGATTTCCTTATTCGATATAAAAAGAGCACCGCTTTCTGCCTGCCAAGGGATGTCCCGCGCGCGACGCTACGGCAGTGTAGCGCAGCGCGGGCAATGCTCCAAGCGCGCGGCTGAAATGCTGCGCCGCAGCATAGCACTGGCACATTCGCCATGGCGCAATACCCGATATAGCGAAACTGCATATCTGCGGTTATCCACAATTGAGCACGCCTGCCAATGGGCGGATGATTCGCAGCATCAACCCGCAAGAGGAGACCACTCGTGAAAAAACCATTCTATAAAATCCTGTACGTGCAGGTGCTGTTCGCCATCGTGGCTGGCGTGCTGCTGGGGGTGTTCTACCCTTCGAACGCCGTCGACATGAAACCGCTGGGCGACGGCTTTATCAAACTGATCAAGATGATCATCGCCCCCGTGATCTTCTGTACCGTGGTCTCCGGCATCGCCGGCATGCAGGACGTCAAGAAAATCGGCCGCGTGGGCGGCAAGGCGCTGCTGTACTTCGAAGTGGTCTCCACCTTCGCGCTGGCCATCGGCTTGCTGGTTGCTAACATCCTGAAACCGGGCGCCGGCTTCAACGCCGATCCGGCCCACCTCGATGCCAAGTCGATCGCGCAATACACGCACGCCGAAGGCATGAGCACCGTCGACTTCCTGATGAATATTATCCCGAAGACCTTCGTCGATGCCTTCGCCAAGGGCGACATCCTGCAAGTGCTGTTGATCGCCATCCTGTTCGGCTTCTCGCTGTCCCTGCTGGGCGAGCGTGGCCGTCCCGTCACCAAGCTGATCGACGAACTGTCGCATGCCATCTTCGGCATGGTCAACATCATCATGAAAGTCGCACCGATCGGCGCGTTCGGCGCGATGGCCTTTACCATCGGCAAATACGGCCTGGCTTCGCTGATCCCGCTGGCTAAACTGATGGGTTCGTTCTACCTGACCTGCTTCCTGTTCGTCTTCGTCGTGCTGGGCCTGATCGCCAAGTACACGGGCTTCTCCATCGGCCGCTTCTTGTTGTACATCAAGGAAGAATTGCTGATCGTGCTCGGTACCAGCTCGTCGGAATCGGCGCTGCCGGCCCTGATGAAGAAACTCGAGCGCCTGGGCTGCTCCAAGCCAGTCGTCGGCCTGGTCGTGCCGACCGGCTACTCGTTCAACCTGGACGGCACTAATATCTACATGACCATGGCCGCCCTGTTTGTTGCACAGGCAACCAACACGGAACTGACGATCTGGCAAGAGCTCACCATCCTGGGCGTGGCGATGCTGACGTCGAAAGGCGCGTCCGGCATCACGGGCGCCGGCTTCATCACCCTGGCCGCCACCCTGGCCGTGGTGCCGACGATTCCCGTGGCCGGCATGGCGCTGATCCTGGGTATCGACCGCTTCATGAGCGAATGCCGCGCGCTGACCAACTTTGTCGGTAACGGCGTGGCCACCATCGTCGTGTCGAAATGGGAAAAGGAACTGGACATGGACAAGCTGCACAGCGAGCTGGCCCATCCCACCCACCCGACCGAGGACGCCTACGTTGCACCGACCGTCAATATCGTCAAGTAAACCCGCCAAGCAAGCAGTACTCTCCATTGAAAAGCCCCGCAGAGCGATCTGCGGGGCTTTTTGCATGCGCGAGGGGTTTTTTATTGCATCATCAACATATGGTAAATCATGCATCAATATTTCATCAGATGATCAATGAATGAAAAACCATTACAGTGCCGTCTATTGTTCGCCGCCAGGCTCCCGCATAATGACATTGCGTTAATGCAAGCCAGACACCGAACCATCCACCTTTGAATGGAGTACGCCATGTCCCTCTCGCCCGCCCTCTACGCCACCTGGTCCCCACGCTTGCTGGGCTTGCTGCGCATCATCCTCGGCCTCCTTTTCCTGCAACATGGCACGGCAAAACTGTTCGGTGCGCCGCACGTGGCCATGTTCGACGGCTTGCAACTGTTTTCCCTGATGGGCGCGGCCGGCGTCATCGAGCTGGTAGGCGGCAGCTTGCTGCTGCTCGGCCTGTTCACGCGCCCCGTCGCCTTCATCCTGTCGGGCCAGATGGCAGCCGCCTATTTCATCGCGCATGCGCCTGCCGGCTTTTTACCGATCCTGAACGGCGGCGAAATGGCCGTGATGTACTGCTTCACCTTCCTGTACTTCGCAGTTGCAGGCGCTGGCGCTTACAGCCTGGACGGTTTGCGCGGCAAGGCTGGCGCCGCATAAACGACCGGGCTAGCGCGAGCACTCCAACGGATAGGGCCGTTGCTCGATCACACTCTGCATGCGCAACGGCGCACTGCCGGCAACGGTCCTCACTTGCAGGGCCGGGGCCTGCATGGCGCCGTCGGGCAATACCCTGTCCTCGCAATGGCTGAACAAATTGGCCGGCCGGTCGCCGATCGACCAATGCGCCAGGCCCAGCGGATCGCCAGCTAGCTGCAACGGCGGGAGCGCATAATCTTGCGCCAGGCCCGTCATCATCCACGCCAGCGACAGGTCGGACAACGACCGTGAATCGGCGTAACCACCACCGATATCGGCATGCGATCCGGGAAACCAGAGTTCGCTGACGCTCGTGTAGTCCGCATTAATGGGCGGACACAGCAAGATGGGATGGAAGCGGCTGCGCTTTTCATCGCGCGACACGGCGTGCAGGATGCGGCGGATCGGCGGATAGGAATCGGACTTGTAGCGGTCGCCGTCCCTGCCGTCGCTCATTTCCTTGCACACACCGAAGTCCTTGAACAGGGAACCGGGCACGGTATCCCACAGGCCGAGAAATTGGATTTCCACCGGCACCACGGCAACCTTGAAACGTTCGCGCAGTTCTTTACCGGCGATCGGCTCCTGTCCCGGCCGCCACCCCTTCCACGCATCCACATAGGCTTCATCGTTCTTGCGCTTGACCACTTCGAGGATGGCGTTATCGCGCCGAAGCCGTTGTTCGATATCGTCTTCCGACCTGGCCGGCACGCCCGCATAGGCGATCAGGCCAGCCAGTGCGCGGGCCTGGTGGGCGCCACGGCTGAAGCCCAAAATGTAGAGCTTGTCACCGGGGCGAAACGCCTGCGCGACGAAGTCATAGCCGCGCAGGATACGCGGCTCCATGCCAAGGCCGAGACTGGCGCCCAGCACGGGACTTTCGACGCTGCCCACGCCTTCGATATAGATGGCGCTGGTCTGCGCCTCGTCGGCATGGAGCACCGCATCAAAGACCCGGCGCACATTGGTCCCGGAGGCGCTGTCATTGCGCGTCCCATCCAGAAAGACAAAGATGTTTTTTGCCAGGGCGGGATCGCCCGTAAATACTTTCTCCGTCACCACCGGGTTGACGTGCTCGCCGCCGGCGGCAGCACAGGCGGACAGCAACGCCGCCAAGCCCGCTGCCAACACACTCCCTGCCATGCGCCTCAGTAGTGGCGATGCGTACCAGTTTGCCTTCATGACTGCTCCTTGTCGTGACTTCGTCTGCCCTGCACCGCTCCAGCATAGGCACACTCCAGGGACAGCCTTAGACATGGCGCAGACGTAGTGCGTGCGCGGCGAAAAAAAAGCGGACATCGCTGTCCGCTTTTTTTATGCATGCAACGATCCGTTTATACGGCGGAAACGTCCAGTTCCGCGCCCGTGGCCGCCTGCACCTGCTCCTTGGTCACGCCCGGCGCCAGTTCCACCAGCTTCAAGCCGTTTTCCGTCACGTCGATGACGCCCAGGTCGCTGATGATGACGTCGACCACGCCCACGCCCGTCAGCGGCAGGTCGCACTGCTTGAGCAACTTGTGCGACGTCGTGCCATCCTTGGCCGTGGCCACGTGCTCCATCAGCACGACGACGCGCTTGACGCCGGCGACGAGGTCCATCGCGCCGCCCATGCCCTTGACCATCTTGCCTGGAATCATCCAGTTCGCCAGGTCGCCCTTTTCCGATACTTGCATGGCGCCCAGGATGGCCAGGTTGATCTTGCCGCCGCGAATCATGCCGAATGAATCGGCCGAGCTGAAGTAAGCGGCGCCGGGCAAGGCCGTCACCGTCTGCTTGCCAGCGTTGATCAGGTCGGCATCAACCTCATCTTCGGTGGGAAACGGGCCGATGCCCAGCAAGCCGTTTTCCGACTGCAAAAACACTTCGATATTGTCCGGCACATAGTTGGCCACCAGGGTCGGCAAGCCGATGCCCAGATTCACATAAAAGCCATCCTGCAATTCTTTTGCCGCGCGCGCGGCCATTTCATCTCTTGTCCAAGCCATGATCATCTCCCAATCTTGTATTTAGTCGGCGCGCACGGTGCGCTGCTCGATGCGTTTTTCCGGGTTCGCGTTGACCACGATGCGGTGCACGAAGATGCTCGGCGTGTGGACCTGGTCCGGGTCGATCTCGCCCACTTCGACCAGTTTTTCCACTTCGACGATGGTGATCTTGCCCGCCATGGCCACGTTCGGGTTGAAGTTGCGCGCCGTCTTGCGGTAGATCAGGTTGCCCGCACGGTCGGCCATGTAGGCTTTGACCAGGGCCACGTCGGCCACGAGGCTGCGTTCCATCACGTATTGTTCGCCGTCGAATTCGCGCAGTTCCTTGCCGTCGGCAACGATGGTGCCCACGCCCGTCTTGGTGAAGAAGGCGGGGATGCCGGCGCCACCGGCGCGCAGTTTCTCGGCCAGGGTGCCTTGCGGCGTGAATTCCAGCTCCAGTTCGCCGGCCAGGTACTGGCGCGCGAATTCCTTGTTTTCACCCACGTAGGAGGCGATCATTTTCTTGATCTGGCGCGTGGTCAGCAACTGGCCCAGGCCAAAGCCGTCCACGCCCGCGTTGTTGGAAATGGCGGTCAGGCCCGTCACGCCCGAATCGCGCAAGGCGCCGATCAGGGCTTCGGGAATGCCGCACAGGCCGAAGCCGCCGACGGCGATGGTCTGGCCATCTTGGACGATACCGGCCAGCGCCGAGGCGGCGTCAGGATAAACTTTATTCATGGGTGTCCCTCTATCTTTTGTTAAGCTTTGGTCTTGAGTCCATGACTCAGGCAGCGTCTCAGCATAAAATACGCGAGTGGAAAGTACAATACCGTAGAACTACCGGCGCCGTGCCGGCAATCCCCCTGTGAGAGTGATACGCATCAGATGAACGCCGCGTCAGCCATCGATTATGAAAGCATCTTCCTGCACGCGCCCGTGGGCATGTGCATGTCGGAAAACCGCATCATGCGCAGCTGCAACGAAGCGCTGGCGGCCATGTTCGGCTATGCGCGCGCCCAACTCGACGACCAGTCCTTCGAAGTACTCTACCCCACGCACGACGAATTCCTGCGCACCGGTGACCGCATCATCCCCATCATGAACGCCAGGGGCCGCTATTCGGACGAGCGCATCATGCGCCGCAGCAATGGAGAATTGTTCTGGTGCCACGTGACGGGCCACGCCATGCTGCCGAACCAACCGCTGGGAGCGGGCATCTGGACGTTCGAGGATGTCAGCGAGAAACGCCCCGTAACGGCGGAGCTGACCCCGCGCGAGCGCGAAATCGCCGCCCTGCTGGTGGAAGGCAAGACCAGCAAGGTCATCGCCCGCCAGATCGACCTCAGCCCCCGCACGGTGGAAATGCACCGCGCCAAGCTGATGCGCAAATTTGCCGCCTCGACGTCGTCGGAGCTGGTGCACAAGCTGGTGGGCTTGCAGCTGCAGCGCTGAGACGGACGTTTACGGCGTGCCGGCCTGCTCCCGCATTACTTTTTCGTACTTGATGATTTTCAGTACCCTGGAGTTGGCGAAATACTGGATGCAATTGAGCGGCGAATAGAAAATATCGGTCTTCCATTCGCCCGCGATCAATTCCTTGCCTGTCGGGTCGTCCGCAGGCTGGAAAATCGTATCGGCCAGAATGCGATGGACACCCGACACATTCGGTCCCGACTCATGCCACGTCGAACTGTGCATGACCACGAAATCGCCGGGATTGAGGATAGGCGTGACCTTGGCGAACTGGATGTTGAAACTGTCAGGGTTGATTTCGCCGGCATCGCCGAGATAACCGAGTTTATGCGAGCCGACATAAAAACTCATCGCACCGTTATCCTCGTCCACACGGCTCAATGCGGTAAAAATGCTGCATTTGTTCAAGTTACCCAGGTGGTAACAGCTATCCTGGTGCAGGAATACCTTGTTCGGACTGAATGCATCCTTGATGACGAAGCGGTGATTGTATAGCGCCACGTCGGGACCGAATATGCGCGACAGCGTTGCGGCATACACCGGCGCGCGGTACATTTCCAGCAGTTTCTGCGGCAATTCCTCGGTCAGCGAAACGGGATTGGCCTGGCTGACATTGCGGCCGGCACGTAGCTTGGCATCATAAAAAATATCCCACTCATGCTGCCATTGCGCCAGCAGATCCGGTGCAATCGCATTACGCACGACAAAAACGCCTGTCTCCCGGAAAACCTCCGGCAGGAACTGCTCCCCGCTGATGCCCTGCAAGACGTCTTGGGTCTGCTCATTGACTACAGCCAGTGTCATCGCCACTCCTAGATAAAGCGGAACGTCAGTTCATTGTCTTGCGTGTTTTTGAACTTATTGCACTTCGCCAGCACGTTATATTTGATAGGAAACAGCTCGCGGTCAGGCGTTTCCAGAATATCAATTTCAATGATGTCGAAATCGCGCAGCAAGGCGCTCCAGCCATGCTCGGTAATACGCCAGCAGTCCGGAATTGGACCATGGATGCGCCAGTTCAAGGGGGCGGAAATGAGCAGATAGCCTTCATGCTTGAGGATGCGGCGGATTTCCTTGACGGTGTCGAAGGGGTTGAGCGTATGTTCGATCACTTCCAGGCAGACGACGCAATCGTACGCGCTGTCGGCGATCGCCGAATTGACCTTGGTGATGTCGCCCACCAGCGTGGGGCTGTAAGTGTCGACGATGTCAAAGGTGTCGACGCTGAAATTACTGAAGTTTTCGCGCACGGTGGAGCGGTCCTGCGGCCCCACTTCCAGCAGCTTGCCCGTCTCACCGGCAAGCTTGGCGGCCGTTCTTGCCACAAAAGCGTTCAAGTGATCGCGTGCCAGCTGAAACGTGTCATTGTCAAACTTCGAAGGAGTTGCCATCGTAAAAATTCTCGTATAGTGGTTATGCCCGGACGCTATGCCGCAAGCAAAAACATCATAGCCGCTAATTTTCCCTGTGGCAACAATACCTTCCCTCTGCCGCTTACATGCTGGCCATGCCGCCATCGGCGGAGATAATCGCGCCATTGATGAAGTGCGAATCCTCGCCCGCCAGCAACAGCAGCAGGCCGTCGAGGTCCTCCGGCTTGCCCGGCCGTTTATTCGGCAGCATTTCGATCAGTTTCTTGCCCTGCTCGGTAGCGAAATAATCTTCATTGATCTCGGTGGAAATGTAGCCGGGGCAGATGGCGTTGGTGTTGATGCCATATTTACCCCATTCGACAGCCATGGCGCGCGTCATGTGCACCATGCCCGCCTTGCTCATGCAGTACACGCCGATCTGCGGCAGCACCTGCAAGCCGGCCATCGAGGCGATATTGATGATGCGGTGCTGTTTCTTCGGGTCGCCCTTGGCGCGCGCGATCATGCGCTTGGCCGTCTGCTGGGCCACGAAGAACGAACCGCGCAGATTGGTGTCCATCACGAACGAGTAATCTTCGGGCGTGACGTCGACCAGACGTTGCGTGGTGGAGACACCTGAATTGTTGACGAGGATATCGATGGGACCCGCTTCCGTTTCCGCATGGGCGATGGCCGACTTGATGCTGGCAAAGTCGGTCACGTCGAGCGACACCACGTGCGCGGCGCCGCCGTCCGCTTCGATCTCGGCGCGCAATTCCTTCAGGCGTTCGGTGCGGCGCGACGCCAGCACGACCTGCGCGCCCGCCTGGGCCAGCACTTTCGCAAAGCGCGCGCCGAGGCCACTCGATGCGCCGGTAATCAGGGCAATCTTGCCCTCGAAATTGACTTCTATGCCCACGAGCTACTCCTGTTTTATTTTAAACAACATTTTACGCCATGCCCATGGCAATCGGGCAAATTCCCCCGCCGCGCACTCGAGCAAAAGTAAACGCCATCATTACACAAAATGGCCGGATTTAGATTGCGGCGAGGGGCAATGTCACGCAAAATGGCGCCAAAGTTGCAATCCTCGTCAAAAACAAGCACACTCGTGCTTAAATTTCCCCGATGATGCTTTATTCCCTATCCTTGCTACCTAATTGAGTGACTATAAATCGAGACCATGACACAGCCTAATAACTTAGTTGAACAGTACGGACCGCGCGAAACCATGGAGTATGACGTGGTGATCGTCGGCGGTGGCCCCGCAGGCTTGGCCGCGGCGATCCGCCTGAAGCAGCTGGCCGCTGATAAGAGCCAGGAAGTGTCCGTCTGCGTGCTGGAAAAAGGCGGCGAACTGGGCGCGCATATCCTGTCGGGCGCCATCATGGACCCGAAAGCGCTGACGGAATTGATTCCGAACTGGAAAGAACTGGGCGCGCCCCTGAACACCGAAGTAACGGAAGACCGCATCCTGTTCCTGACCGAAACGAAAGCCTATAAAACGCCAGGCTTCGCCGTGCCGGCCTGCTTTGAAAACCACGGCAACTACATCGTCTCCTTGGGCAATGTGGTGCGCTGGATGGGCCAGCAGGCGGAAAACCTGGGCGTGGAAATCTTCCCCGGCTTCCCTGCCGCGGAAATCCTCTACAACGACGACGGCTCCGTGAAAGGCGTGGCGACCGGCAACATGGGCGTCAAGCGCGACGGCGAGCCGGGTCCCGACTTCCAGCTGGGCATGGAACTGCACGCCAAGTACACGCTGTTCGCCGAAGGCGCGCGCGGCCACCTGGGCAAGCAATTGATGGCCAAGTATGACTTGAACGCCGGCAAGGACCCGCAATCGTACGGCATCGGCATCAAGGAATTGTGGGAAATTGACCCGGCCCAGCACAAGCCGGGCCTGGTGATCCACTCGAGCGGCTGGCCGCTGGACACGAAAACCTATGGCGGTTCCTTCCTGTACCACCTGGAAAACAACCAGGTGATGGTCGGCTACGTGGTGGGCCTGAACTACGAAAACCCCTACCTGTCGCCGTACGAGGAATTCCAGCGCTATAAAACGCATCCGGAAATCCGCAAGTTCTTCGAAGGCGGCAAGCGCATCTCGTACGGCGCGCGGGCGATTGCGGCCGGCGGCCTGCAATCGCTGCCGAAGCTGGTGTTTGCCGGCGGCGCGCTGATCGGCTGCGATGCGGGCTTTTTGAACATGAGCCGCATCAAGGGCAGCCACGCGGCCATCAAGAGCGGCATGCTGGCGGCGGACGCGGCCTTCGGCGCGCTGGGCGAACAGCGCCAGCACGACGAACTGACGAGCTACCCTGTCGCGTTCGAGAAATCCTGGCTGCATGAAGAACTGCACGTGGCGCGCAACGTCAAGCCATGGCTGTCGAAAGGTTTGTACCTGGGCAGCCTGATGACGGGCATCGACCAGCTGATCTTCCGCGGCAAGGCGCCGTGGACCCTGCACCACTCGCATGGCGACCACGAATGCCTGAAACCGGCGGCCCAGTCGAAACCGATCGTGTATCCGAAACCCGATGGCAAGCTGACCTTCGACAAGATGTCGTCCGTGTTCATCTCGAACACGAACCACGCGGAAGACCAGCCCATCCACCTGACGTTGAAGAACGCCAGCGTGCCCGTCGATGTCAACCTGGCCACGTATGCGGGTCCGGAAGCGCGTTACTGTCCCGCCGGCGTGTACGAATTCGTGAAAAACGACGACGGCGCCGAACGCCTGCAGATCAATGCGCAAAACTGCGTGCACTGCAAGACCTGCGACATCAAGGACCCGACGCAGAACATCGTGTGGGTGACACCGGAAGGCGGCGGCGGCCCGAACTATCCGAATATGTAATTGTCATCGCGTCATCGCATCATCGCGTCATCACGCGTAGCTGGACAACAGCGCGGCACCCTCGGGTGGCCGCGCTTTTTTTATCTGGCGATGTCACTGCAGCGTCAGACAGCACAGCCCAGGCAAGATTCCGGCATCCCCCACTTGCCGATGCCGGAATCTTTTACTTTTATTGCAAGCTTTCTTGCCGCTGTGGCCTGCCAGGAACACCAAAATTTGTTCAATGATGCACTAGGGCAAAATTCCTTGGGGAAATTTTCTATTCGCCACTCCCAGCAGTTACAATTGCCGCTGGTACACTTTTCTTCCCTCTCATGAACGCTGACGCCACCCTGGAAACGCAACTCGACACCCAACTGGCGCTGGCGCTGAAGGCGCATCAGGCTGGCCACCTGGAAGAGGCGGAAGACCTGTATGTCGCCATCCTGCAAGCCCAGCCCTACCATGCCATCGCCAACCACAATATGGGTTTGCTGGCCGGCCAGGTAGGCCAGTTCCGGGCAGGACTGCCGTATCTGCGCAAGGCGCTGTCGGTCAATCCCGATGAAGGCCAGTTCTGGCTATCGCTTGCCGACGGCTTGCTCAAGGCGGGCGAACGGGACGAAGCGCTCGACATCATCGATACGGCCATCGGCCGCGGCCTCGATAACGACCAGGCGCAAACCTTGCGCGCACGTATCGCCGCGGCGATTGCTGCCGCGCCCACGGCCGACGAATGCCAGCACGTGGTGGAGCTGTACCAGGCGGCACGGTATGTGGAAATGGAAACGGCCACCCGGGCGCTGATTGCGCGCTACCCCACCTCCGATTTTGCCTGGAGCGTACTCGGCACCGTCCTGCAGGCGCAGGGCAAGGATGCCCTCGACGCGCTGCAAACCACTGTCCAGCTCACCCCGTATGACGCCGAAGCCCATTGCAATCTGGCCAATGCGTGGCAGGCACGCGGGGAACATGCGCAAGCGGTCCAGTCCTACCAGCAGGCGTTGCAGTTCAATCCGGCATTCGCCGAAGCGCACAGCAACCTGGGCGGCGCCCTGCTGGCGCTCGGCGCCCTGGCGGAAGCGGAAGACGCCTACCTGCAGGCCATTGCCCTGCGGCCCGACTATGGCATGGCGCACTTTAACCTGGGCAATACGCGCAAGGCGCGTGGCGACCTCGACGGTGCCGTCGGCGCCTACAATGCCGCCCTGGCAAGCATGCCCGGCGACGCCGAAGTGCTCTGCAACCTGGGCAATGCCCTGCAGGCGCTGGAGCGCAATGAGGAAGCGGCCGACAGCTATCGCCGCGCGCTGGCGCTCGAGCCCCGGCTGGTGATGGCGCACAGCAACCTCGGCGCCGCGCTACAGAATCTGGAGCAGTACGCGCAGTCGGAAGCGAGCTACCGCACGGCCTTGTCGCTGGCGCCGCGCCATGCGGACCTGTGGAATGGCCTGGGCAACAGCCTGCAGTCGCAGCAGCGGCTCGACGCCGCCGCCGATGCCTATCGTCAGGCGCTGGCAGTGCAGCCCGACTATTCCCAGGCCCACTCCAACCTGGGCGGCGTGCTGGTGAGTCTGGGCGAATTCGATGCGGCGATCGCCAGCTATCGCCGGGCCCTGGAGCTCCAGCCGGACAGCGCCGACGCGCACACCCAACTGGGCCTGGGCCTGCAATCGGTCGGCGAACTCGACGAAGCGCTGGCCCTGCACCAGCGTGCGGTACAGCTGGCGCCAGACAAGCTGCAGGCGCACACCTGCCTCGGACATTGCCTCAAGCAAATGCGCCGCTTTGAGGAAGCGCAAGTCGCTTACCGGCAAGCGCTCGCCCTGGCGCCCGATGTCGCCAACCTGCACAATGACCTGGCCATCGCCGTGCAGGACGCCGGCGATTATCGCGAGGCGATCCGCATCTACCAGCACGCGCTGGAACTGGACCCGCGCTCATCGCTGATCCATTGCAACCTGAGCGTGGCGTTCGAGGATAGCGGCCAGTCGGAACAGGCGCTCGAGTATCTGCAGCGCGCACGCGACATCGCGCCCGACTCCAGCCGCGTTCACTTTACGATGGGCAATTGCCTGCGCTCGCTGAAGCGCTACGACGAAGCGCTGGCCAGCTATGCGCGCTCGCTGGAAATCCAGGACGACTTCATCGGTTCCCACTTGAATACCTGCGCGACCTACAGCGAGATGGGCCGCACCGACGACGCCGTCCAGGCATGCCGCACGGCTCTGGCCAGGTATCCGCAGTACGATGAGGTCTACAGCAACATGCTGTTCGGCCTGTCGCACATGCATGCCGACGACCCTGCCGCCATGGTGGCCGAGCATTTCGGCTTCGGCGAGCGCTACGAAACGCCGCTGCGCGCCGCGTGGCAGCCGCATGCAAACGAGCGCGACCCGCAGCGCCAGTTGAAGATCGGCCTGGTCTCGGGCGACTTCTGCAACCATGCCGTGGCGCATTTCATTACGCCCCTGCTCGAGGAACTGGTGGCGATGCCGCAGTTTTCGCTGTATGCGTACTACAACAATAGCCGCGTCGACAATGTCACCATGCGTATCGCGCAACTGCTGCCCAACTGGCTGCCGGTGACCCACCTGAGCCAGGAAAAGCTGGCCGAGCGCATCCGCGCCGACGGCATCGACATCCTGATCGACCTGTCCGGGCATACGGCCAAGAATTGCCTGCTGGCCTTTGCCCGCAAGCCGGCGCCCATACAGATGAGCTGGATCGGCTATCCGCTGACCACGGGCCTGCAGGCCATGGATTACTACCTGAGCGACCGTCATTTCTCGCCGCCGGAGACATTCGCCAGCCATTTCACGGAAAAACTGATCTTCCTGCCGACCATCGCCCCATTCCTGCCATCCGAAAATGCGGACGGCATCCTGCCGGCGCCCGTGCTGAAGAACAAATACCTGACTTTCGGCAGCTTCAACCGCCCTAACAAGCTCAACCGCCAAACCATCGCGCGCTGGGCCAGGGTCTTGCGCGCCATCCCGGACGCCAGGATGCTGCTGGCCGCCATGCCGGCGCCCGGTCCCCACCCCGGGCTGACGGCGTGGTTCGCCGAAGAAGGCATCAGCGCCGACCGCCTGATCTTCGAACCGCGCGCCAACATGGCCAACTTCCTGGCCATGCATCACCGCGTCGACATGTGCCTCGATACGGCGCCGTACGGTGGCGGCACCACCACCTTCCACGGCTTGTGGATGGGCGTGCCCACCCTCACCGTTGCCGGACCGACCGTACCGAGCCGCGCCGGCACCTCGATTCTGCGCCACGTGCAGCTGGAGGAATTCATCGCCCGCGATGACGAGGAATTTGTCAGCAAGGCCCTGTACATGGCGGCCAACCCCATGCTGCTGGGCGCCTACCGCTTCAGCACCCGGCACCGCCTGGCGCAAACGGCGCTGGGCCAGCCGAAGTTGATTGCGGAAGGCCTGGCCAACAGCCTGCGCCTGGCCTGGCAGCGCTGGTGCGAGGACTTACCGCCAGTCAGCTTCGACGCGCCGCTCGACAGTCAGTTGCCCGGGGAGATAGCGGCATGAGCGACGCCAAACCCATCTACGTCACCCAGCCGCTGCTGCCGGACCTGCAGGATTTCCTGCCATACCTGGAAAGCATCTGGGAAAACAAGATCCTCACCAATGGCGGCCCCTTCCACCAGCAGCTGGAAAAAGCGCTGTGCGACTACCTGGGCGTGCGGCATATCTGCCTGTTTACCAATGGAACGCTGGCATTGATGACGGCCTTGCAAGCCTTGCGCGTGAAGGGCGAAGTCATCACGACGCCGTATTCCTTCGTTGCCACGGCCCATTCGCTGCTGTGGAATGACATCAAGCCCGTCTTCGCCGACATCGATGCGCGCACGCTGAACCTCGATCCGGCGCGCATCGAGGCAGCCATCACGGCGCAGACCACGGCCATCATGCCCGTGCACTGCTACGGCCAGCCCTGCGATGTCGACGCCATCCAGAAGATTGCCGACAATTACGATCTGAAGGTCATCTATGACGCCGCGCATGCGTTCGGCGTGCGCCACGGGGGCACCAGCGTCCTCAATTACGGCGACCTGTCCGTGATCAGCTTTCATGCGACGAAGATCTTCAACACCTTCGAAGGCGGCGCCATCGTCTGCCCGGACGCCAAGACCAAGCAGCGCATCGACCATCTGAAAAATTTCGGCTTTGTCGACGAAGTCACCGTCGTCGCCGCCGGCATCAATGGCAAGATGAGCGAAATCAATGCCGCCTTCGGCCTGCTGCAGCTGAAGGGCATCGACCAGGCGCGGCAACAGCGGCGCAGCATCGACGCCCACTACCGCGAACGTCTGGCAGGCGTCGCGGGCATCACCTGCCTGGAAGCGGCCGACGCCGAAGCGGCCAATCACGCCTACTTTCCCATCCTCGTCGGACCCGGGTATCCGCTGGCGCGTGACGCGCTGTTCCAGCGGCTGCGCGATCACGAAATCTACGCGCGGCGCTATTTCTACCCGCTCATCAGCGATTTCCCCATGTACCGCGGCATGCCGTCCGCCGCGCATGCCAATCTGCCGGTCGCGCGCCAGGCCGCATCCCAGGTGATCTGCCTGCCGATCTACCCGGCCCTCGAGCTGTCGAGCGTGGACGCGATCACCGCCCTGATCGCCGGGGCGGCCTGAGCGCCCCGCCCTTCCCTATTGACCCAGACCGAACGGCCACCGCATGCCCCACTACGCCCACCTTACCGCGATCGCCTACCACCTGCCGCAGGCGATCCTGACGAATGCCGCGCTGGAACAGGAGTTCATCGACTGGCCGGCGCAAAAAATCCTCGACAAGACGGGCATTGCGCAACGGCATATCGCCGCCGAACATGAAACGGCCAGCGACCTGGCCTTCCATGCCGCGGAAAAGCTGTTCGCCACGCATGACGTCGCGCGTGGCGACATCGATTTCCTGATCCTGTGCACGCAGGCGCCCGACTACCTGCTGCCCAGCAGCGCCTGCGTGCTGCAGCAGCGGCTTGGCTTGCCGACCTCCTGCGGCGCGCTCGACATCAACCTCGGCTGTTCCGGCTACGTCTACGCGCTGGCCATGGCCAAGGGCCTGATCGAGAGCGGCATCCGCAAGAAAGTGCTGCTGCTGACGGCAGACACCTATTCCAAGTACATCAACGCGCGCGACCGCAGCGTACGCACGCTGTTCGGCGACGGCGCCGCCGCCAGCGTGATCGCCGGCGGCGCGCCCGAACTGGCGCTGGGGCCTTTCGTCCTGGGCACGGATGGCAGCGGCGCGAACAACCTGATCGTGCCGGCCGGCGGCATGCGCACGGCCCGCAGCGCGGCCACCGCCATGCCCGTCGAAGACGCGTCCGGCAACTGGCGCAGCCAGGACGACCTGTTCATGGATGGCGCGCAGATCGTCCAGTTCACCTTGGGCGCCGTGCCGCGTACAATGCAGGAGCTGCTGGACACGGCCGGCAAGACCCTCGATGACATCGATCATGTGATCTTCCATCAGGCAAACAAATTCATGCTTGACGCCTTGCGCCGCAAAATACGCATTCCGGAAGACAAATTTGTGATTGAAATCGATACTGTCGGCAATACCGTCTCCTCGACCATTCCCATCGCCATTGCCCGCGCGCGCGCCTCGGGACGCATCATGCCGGGCGACACGGCCCTGCTGCTGGGCTTTGGCGTCGGCTATTCCTGGGCCGGCACGCTGGCGCGCCTGTAGGCGCCCGCGCATCTGCGTACTGAACTTCTTTGAAAGGAAACACAATGCAAGAATTTTTCAACGGCATGGCCGACATCCTGGAAATCGACGCCGACAAAGTCGTGCCGTCCCTGAAACTGGGCGATTACGCCTGGGATTCGCTGGCCATCATTTCCACCATCGCCCTGGCCGATGAGCTGTTCGATCAGATGCTCGAAGGCCAGGCCCTGGCCAATTGCGAGACCCTGGCCGACGTGCTGGCATTGATCGCCGTCAAGGTCTGACCATGTCCAGCCAGCGCCTGGAATCGGGACTGCCCTTCAGCACCGCCCATCTGGCCATGCGCGGCGTGGTGTGCGCGCTGCCGCGCACACAAGTCCACAATGCCGACCTGGCCGAGCGCTTCGGCGCCGAGGCGGTGGCCGACGTGAGCAAGATGATCGGCGTGCAGTCGCGCCGCCGCGCCGCCGATGGCCAGACGACGGCCGACCTGTGCCAGGCGGCGGCACAAACCCTGCTCGACGACCTGGGCTGGGAGCGCGACAGCATCGACGCCCTGATCTTCATCTCGCAAACCCCCGATTACGTGCTGCCGGCTACCGCCTGCGCCCTGCATGGACGCCTGGGCCTGCACAAGGCTTGCGCCGCCTTCGACATCAACCTCGGCTGCTCGGCCTACGCGTACGGCCTGTGGCTGGCGGCGAAGATGCTCGACGGCCAGGCCATGTGCCGCATCCTGCTGCTGGTGGGCGACACCATCAGCAAGACCGTCGATGAGACCGACCGCGCCACCGCGCTGCTGTTTGGCGACGCCGGCACGGCCACGGCGCTGGAATTCGATGCGGCGGCGGCGCCCGCCCATTTCATCGTCGGCAGCGACGGCGGCGGCGAACGGCACCTGATGATGGCTGCCAGCGCCTGCCGCCCCTACGCCGGCGACGATGCGCGCCTGGCGCAGCGCGATCCCGCCAAGCTGTACATGGACGGCGGCGAAATCTTCAATTTCACGCTGAAGAGCATTCCGCCGCTGGTGGCGGACCTGCTGCGCCTGGCAAACCGCACGAGCGACGAAATCGATGCCTTCCTGTTTCACCAGGCAAATACCTTCATGCTCAAGCACATTATCAAAAAAGCCAAATTGCCAGCCGGGCGCGCACCGATCAACATGGACCGCTATGGCAACACCTCCAGCGCCTCCATCCCCCTGCTGATCGCCGACAGCCTGGGAGCGGCGGCACAGGGCCAGACCATCGCCATGTTCGGCTTTGGCGTCGGCTATTCCTGGTCGGCGGCCGTGCTGGGCCTGCAATCGCTGACCGTCAACCGCCTTATCGAAGTCTGAACCATGATCTTTCAACCCGACATGCTGGCCGGCCAGCGCATCCTCGTCACCGGTGCCTCGTCCGGCATCGGCCGCGACACGGCCCTGCTGCTGGCACGCTGCGGCGCGCAACTGCTGATCAGCGGACGCGACCGGGCTCGCCTGGAGCAAACCCTGCAGGCCCTCGACGGCAGCGGCCACCGGGCCGAAGTGCTCGAACTCGACGGCGGCGACCACATCGTCGACTTCCTCAGGCAAGCCACGCTTGACGCGCCCCTGAGCGGCATCTTCCATGCGGCCGGCATCGAGTTATTGCGCCCGGTCAAATTATCCAAGGCGCAACAGTTTGACGACGTCTTCGCCTCCAGCGTCAAGACGGCGCTGGCGCTGGCGCGCGGCGCCGCCCTGCGCGGCGTGCTCAGCGATGGCGCGGCCCTGCTCTTCATGTCATCCGTGGCGGGCCAGAGCGGCCAGTCCGGCATGAGCGTGTATTCGGCGGCCAAGGCCGCCATTGACGGCCTGGTGCGCGCCCTGGCCGTGGAACTGGCGCCGCGCGGCATGCGCGTCAACAGCATTGCCGCCGGCGCCGTCGAAACGGAAATGCACGCGCGCCTGAGCCGTGGCTTGCCTGACGATGCCATGCGCGCCTACGCGGAGCGCCATCCGCTCGGCTTCGGCCGCAGCAGCGACATCGCGCAGACGGCGGCCTTTTTGCTGTCGCCGGCGGCGCGCTGGGTCAGCGGCGCCACCTGGGCCGTCGACGGCGGCTACCTGGCCCGTTAGGAGTATTCATGCAAACCATCCTCATCGTCGGCGCCGGACGCTTCGCCCGAGAATTGCTGTGCTGGCTGGAAGACAGCCTCGACCCGGCCACGGCCCGCATCGGCGGCCTGCTCGACGACACGCTGCCGCCCGCGCCCATGCTCGACGCCGACTACCCGTACCCCGTGCTGGGCAGCATCAGCGACTACCGGCCGGCGGCCGGCGAGGCGCTGCTGCTGGCCATCGGCGCACCGAAAGCCCGGCTGGAAGTGGCGCTGGCGCTGGCCGAGCGCGGCGCCCGTTTCCATACGCTGATCCATCCCAGCGCCGTGGTCGCGCGCACGGCCCGCATCGGCCAGGGCGCCGTCGTCTGCCCGTTCGCCCTCGTCTCGGCGGGCAGCGAACTGGGCGACTATGTCACCATCAACAGCTACGCCAGCGTCGGCCATGACGCGGTGCTGGAACGGGGCTGCACGCTCAGCTCGCACGTCGACATCACGGGCGGCGTGCATCTGGGCCAGGCCGTCATGGTCGGCTCGGGCGCATCCATCCTGCCACGCGTGAGCGTCGGCGCCGGCGCCACGGTCGGCGCCGGCGCCGTCGTCATGCGCCGCGTGGCCGCCGGCGCCACCGTTTACACGCCACCGGCAAAGACATTATGAGCACCATCTCCGAGACGCGGCAGCTGCGCGACCAGTTCTGGCACTTGCTGTGCCACCGCAGCGAATTGCCGGCCAGCGGCGACTATCTGAAACTCGACTGGCTGGGCGAGGAAGTGGTCGTCTACAACGACCAGGGCGAGCTGATCGCCTTCGACAATCTGTGTCCGCACCGCGGCACGCGCTTCTTCACCGAAAAACGCGGCAATGCGCCGCTGGCCTGCCCCTACCATGGCTGGGCCTACCGGGCCGGCGCCATGCACATCCCCTGCCGCGAACGCTACGCGCCGGCCGAGCTGGACAATGCCCGCCTGCAGGTGCTGCAGCTGGACTGGTGCGCCGATTTCCTGTTCGCCTCGCCACAGCCGCGCATGCCGCTCGAAGCGCAGCTGGGCGAGACCCAGGCCACCTTGGAAAACATTTCCTTCAACGTCGCTGGCCTGGGCGATTTCAACGCCTATGACTATGAGTGCGACTGGCGCATCGCGCTGGAAAATGCGCTCGAGCCGCTGCACGTGCCGTTCGTGCACCCGGAATCGCTGGCGCAACTGCAACTGGACGACGGCGAAAACCGTTTCACGGACTGGACGTCGACATGGGAAGCGGGCCTGGGCAACGCCGGCATGGCCAGGAAACTGCGCTCCGTCAAACGCCTGTTCCAGCTCGACAGCCAGTTCGAGGGCTACCAGAGCCTGTACCTGTTCCCGTTTACCATGCTCTCGTCGACGTTTTCATATTCGTATTCGCTGCAGCATTTCTTTCCGTCAACGCAAGCGCAGCGCACGCATTTCTCCAGCCGTCTGCTCATGGCCGCAACCAAGCCCGCCGCCAGCGCCACGCTGCAGGGCTTTTTCGACTCGAGCGCGCAGATGAATCGCCAGGTATTCGAGGAAGACCATGCCATCTGCAAGCGCATAGCCGTGCAGGCGGCCGACAGCGCGCGCTTCAAGATCCTTTCCAGCGACGAGGCAAAGATCGCGCATTTCCGGGCCTGCCTCGCGGCGGCAAGCCAGTCTTAGGGGGCTGGCGGCGACCTCGCAGGCCGATGTGAAACTTTTTTAAAAAGAATTTTAAAAAATTTCCACAAAGCATTTAATAAGCTTATGCGGATGGTCGTCTTGTACTTGGGAGAGCACAAAGAACCGTTGCTCCGGACTGAACCCACCAAACCAGGAGTTACACCATGCTGAGCCTTCACACTAACAACGCTGCACTGTCCGCACAAAATTCGATCACCCGCACCCAAAACCAACTGTCGACCTCGATGACGCGCCTGAGCACCGGCTTCCGCATCAACTCGGCAATGGATGACGCAGCAGGCTTGCAAATCGCAACCCGCCTGAAAGCACAAACCAGCGGCATGACCGTTGCAATGTCGAACACCCAGAACAGCACCTCGATGCTGCAAACGGCTGAAGGCGCGTTTGACGAAGTCACCAACATGCTGATCCGCATGAAGGATCTGGCAACCCAGGCAGCCGATGCTTCGTCGGGTGCCAAAGACAAGACCGCCATGCAGTCGGAATTCGATGCACTGGGCCTGGAACTGTCGAACGTGATGAAAAACACCACCTTCGGCGGCAACAAGCTGCTGGTAGGCGGCACGCTGGCCTCGTCGATGACGTTCCAGATCGGCGCAAGCCAAACCGAAACGATGGCATTTGACGTTTCGGCCAAAATGACCAGCCTGACGGCATCGCTGGGTTCGGCTACCGCCAACTACGCTTCGGCTGCGACCGGCACCGAGCTGACCAGCTCCGCCAACGCCACCATCGCCCTGCTGGAAACGGCAATCGGCGACGTCGGCACCGTTCGCTCGGCACTGGGTGCTGCTGCAAACCGTCTGGACCACGTCAACACCAACTTGTCCAACATCGCCACCAACACCAAAGCCGCTACCGGCCGCATCATGGACGTCGACTTCGCTACCGAAAGCTCGAACATGACGTCGTCGCAAATGCTGCTGCAAGCTGGCACCGCAATGTTGAAACAAAGCAACAGCATGTCCTCGATGGTCATGTCCCTGCTGCAATAATATGTCCCTGCCTGGCCGTTCGCGGCCAGTCGCTGAAAACCAGGCCTTGGCCTGGTTTTTTTTCGTCCCCGGTATCTCGCCTTTGCACGCAAGAGTAACTATTTGCTGGCAATCTTTAACGATGCGGCACGCATGGTCGCCTGTTTGATGGGCAAGCCCGCCCAACAGCCGTCATCCACAGGAATCGCCGAGTGCTCAGTCTCCATACGAATATCGCAGCACTGGCCGCACAAAATGCCGCCGCACGCGCGCAATCGCTGCTGTCGACCTCGATGACGCGGCTCTCCACCGGCTTTCGCATCAATTCGGCCATGGATGACGCCGCCGGCCTGCAAATCGCGACCCGGCTGCGGGCACAGGCGAGCGGCATGGCCGTCGCCATGCGCAACACGCAAAACAGCACCTCGATGCTGCAGACGGCCGAAGGCGCGTTCGACGAAGTGAACACCATGCTGATCCGCATGAAAGACCTGGCCACCCAGGCCGCCGATGCATCGTCGGGCGCCAAGGACAAGGTCGCCATGCAGGCCGAATACGACGCCCTGGGCCTGGAACTGGCCAACGTCATGAAAAACACCAGCTATGGCGGCAACAAACTGCTGGCCGGCGGCACGCTGGCGTCGTCGATGACCTTCCAGATCGGCGCCAGCCAGAGCGAAACGATGGTGTTCGACATCTCGGGCAAGATGGCCGGCGTGCTGGCCTCGCTCGGCGCGGCCAGCGCCAACTTCGGCGCGCCCGCCACCGGCAACGAATTGACGGGCAGCGCGAATGCCAGCATCGCCCTGCTGGAAGCGGCCATCGACGATGTGGGCGGCGTGCGCTCGGCCCTGGGCGCCGCCGGCAACCGCCTGGACCACGTGCACACCAACCTGTCGAACATGGTCACCAACACCAAGGCTGCCATCGGCCGCATCATGGATGTCGACTACGCGGCCGAAAGCGCGAACATGACGTCGGCGCAAATGTTGCTGCAAGCGAGCACGGCAATGCTCAAGCAAAGCCAGAGCATGCACAAAATGATACTCTCCCTGTTGCAGCCATGACGGCAGGCTTTTTGATGGAACCAGATCTGGACATAGTGGCATGGCGATAGACCGCATTTCATCGGGCAATCCGGTGCCCCTGATTACCCAGCGCTTCGACGTCAGCCCCGCGACGCCGATGGTGCCGGGCGTGGTGCAGCCGCTGGTGCCGATCGGCCCCTACATGGCGCCCGCGCCCGACGCCGGCACCCTGCCCGCCCAGCTGCAGCAGCAGGGCCAGGACAGCCTGGCGTCCCTCATCAAGCCCAATGCCGACGGCACGGGCGGCGCCTTGCCGCGCGACAGCAGCGCCATGCAGGTCAATCAGCTGTTCTTCACGCGCCAGCTCGTCTGGCAGCCGCCCGACGCGGCGCAGCTGGCCGCCTCGTGGCGCGTGATGGTCAGGACCTATGGCGAACAATATGCGGCCCTGCAGGAACAGGCGCGCGGCCAGCACGTGCCGGGTAACCTCTTCATGGCCGAGCAGCAACCGGCCCTGCTGCGCGAAGGCGCCCGTCCGCCACTGACGGTCGACAGCGAAGCGTGGCGCTTTGCCGTGTATGGCTGGGGCGGCCAGCGCCTGCTGCTGCGCGTGCTGGCCAGCGACGTAGACGACGAGGCAACGCCGAGGCGGCGCGGCAAGGTAGCGCTGCGCGTCGAGCTGATCATCATCGGCATCGGCCGGGTCGTGATCCAGATGGAGCCGTCCGGCGACGGCGTGCTGCTGGAACTGGCCGCCGACGAGGAAGCCGCGCTGCGCCATCTGCGCCTGGCCCTGCCCGAGATCGCCGACGCCGTGCGGCGCGCGGGCCTGCGCCTGGTGCGCTGCCGCCTGAACCGCCAGCTGCATGCACAGCGCGTGCATGGCAACTACCCGATGCAGGCGGGCGCCGCCTCGCTGTCGCTGCCCCTGTTCCGCGCCATGGCCGAAGTGGCCCTGCTGCTGACGCAGCCGGAAGCGGAAGCGGCGGCCGATCCCGATGCGCCCGCGGCTGCCGCGGCCGAAGCCGAAGAGGAGGCCATCTTTGTCTCGAAGGAAGTGGCGGCGCCGCTCGGCTACGACTATGGCGACGAGGAAGACGCGGCGCAGGGCGGCACCGTGCTGCTGCTGGCCGACGGCCAGGAGCACGACCTGCTGCCGCCGATCGACGAGCAGGATTGATACAGCACAAAAAAACGGCGCCCGCGGCGCCGTTTTTCTTTCAATTCACCGTACTAGCCCACCGTGCCGATGATGCTCACTTCGCGGTTTTCCGGAATTTCATTGTATGACAGCACATGCAGGCCCGGCGCGAACAGGCGCGCGTAGCGGGCCAGCAGCGGACGGATCTGCGGCAGCACCAGCAGCAGCGGCGGCGTGGCCTGCTGCTTCATCTGCTCGCGCGCCACCGGCATGTTCACTTGCAGCTGCGACAGCAGATGCGGGTCGATCGGATAGTTATCGAGCGTCACCTTGCCCGACTGGCGCGCCTGGTTCAAGGAACCGAGCAGCATGTTTTCCAGTTCGCCACCCAGATTAAACGCCTGCATTTCCATCTTCTGGCCGAACAGGCCGCTGACGATCTGGCGCCGCAGCGCGCAACGCACCTCGGCCGCCAGCAGGATCGGGTCCTTGGTCGTTTCCGAACTGTCGAGCAAGGTGGTGGCGATGGGCACGATATCCTTCAGGGACACATTTTCCGCCAACAAGACACGGAACACGCGCAGCATCTGCGTGTGCGTGAGCGCCTTGTCGAGCGCACCGGCCAGCTTCGGCGACAGGGCCGTCAGGCGCTCCATCAGGTTCGACACGTCTTCGTGGCGGAACAGTTCCGGCAGGTATTCGCGCACCATTTTCGACAAGTGCGTGGCGATCACGCTGGGCGCCTCGATGACCTGGTAGCCGAGGCCCAGCGCATGCGCCTTTTCGCTCGGCTCGATCCACGTGACGGGCATGCCGTAGGCCGGTTCGATGCCGGGAATGCCGTCCAGCTGGCCATACACGTTCGGCGACGGGATCGCCATCAGCCGGTCGGCCTGCACTTCCGCCTGCGCCACCACGGTGCCCGACAGCACGATCGCGTACTGCGACGGTTTCAGGGCCAGATCGTCGCGCACGCCGATATTCGGCAGCAGCAAGCCCATCGCTTCGGACAGACTCTGGCGCACGCCCTTGACGCGCTTGGTCAACGGTTCGCCTTGCGTTTTATCCACCATGCCGACCAGCTTGTAGCCGAGCATCACCATCAGCGGCTGCACGGCGGGCAGTTGCTGCCACTCCAGTTCGGCAGGCTTGTCGTCGCGCAAGGCCGCCTCGATGGCCGCCATGCCGGCCGCGTCGGGCCCCTTCACGCGCTTGGTCAGGCGCCAGGCAACAAAGGCCAGCACGGCGGCAAAGGTCATGAACATGAACCACGGCATGCCAGGAATTAGGGCCAGCGCCACCATCATGCCGGCCGCGCTGTAGATCACCGTTGGCGAGGTCAGCACCTGGCCCGCCACTTGCTGCTCGAAATCGCCCGAATCGCTGATGCGGGTCACCAGGATGGCGGCCGCGGCCGACAGCAGCAGCGCCGGAATCTGCGCCACCAGGCCATCGCCGATGGTCAGCAGTGCGTACTGGCGGAAAGCGTCGCCGAACGACAGGTCGTGCATCAGCGAGCCGATGGCCACGCCGCCGACCATGTTGATGATCAAAATCAAGATACTGGCGACGGCATCGCCGCGCACGAACTTCGACGCGCCATCCATGGCGCCATAGAAGTCGGCTTCGGCGGCCACGTCCTTGCGGCGGATCTGGGCTTTTTCCTGATTGATCAGGCCGGCGTTCAGGTCAGCGTCGATCGCCATCTGCTTGCCCGGCAAGGCATCGAGGGTAAAGCGCGCGGACACTTCCGAGATGCGCTCGGCGCCCTTGGTGACGACGGCGAAGTTGATGATCATCAAAATCACGAAGACCACGATACCGACGACGAAGTTACCGCCGATGACCACGTTACCGAAGGCCTCGATCACCTTACCGGCCGCATCCGCGCCCGTATGGCCGTGCAGCAGCACCACGCGCGTGGACGCCACGTTCAGGGTCAGCCTGAGCATGGTGGTGGCCAGGATCACCGTCGGGAAGACGGAGAAGTCGAGCGGCCGCTTGGCCGATACGCTGACGAGGATGACGATCAGTGCCAGCACGATATTGAAAGTGAACAAGATATCGAGCAGCACGGGCGGCAGCGGCAAGATGATCATCGCCAGGATCACCAGCAGGAACAGCGGCGTGGCGAACTTGTGGCGGCGCATTTCGGCAACCAACCGGTTCAGGAAATTCATGAAGGTACTACCTCGCTCAAATGAGATGGCACGACCACCTCGGTGGGAAATGGGGGCTGGGCGGCGCGCTGCCCAGTACGGAATGCTTTCAGCTGCAGGATGTAGTTGAGCACCTGCGACACGGCCTGGTACAGCTGCACGGGAATCTGCTGCTGCACCTGGCTGGTGTTGTAGATGGCGCGCGCCAGCGGCGGCAACTCCAGCGTTTCGACGTTGTGTTCCTTCGCCACTTGCCGGATATACAGCGCCATCTCGTCGACGCCCTTGGCAACGACGAACGGCGCCTCGGCGCGGTCCTGGTCATACTTGAGCGCGACGGCGTAATGCTCGGGATTGACGATCACCACATCGGCGTCGGGCACGGTCTTGCGCACGCTGCGCCGGCCGATCTGCTGCTGCAGCTGGCGGATGCGCTGGCGCACTTCGGGCCGCCCTTCGCTGCTTTTATGTTCTTCCTTGACATCCTGCTTGCTCATGCGCTGGTTGCGGGCAAAGAAAAACGCCTGCGCCGGCACGTCGATGATGGCAAACAGCACGAAGACGGAAATGAGCGCCATCAGGCCGTCGAGCATCAGCGCCGAGCCGTCGAGCATGGCTTGCTGCAGGGGCCGGTGTTGCAAGTCCACGTACTGCGTCAGGCTGGAGCGGCTCACGTGCACGAGCACCATGCCCAGCACGGCGGCCTTGGCGATCGACAAACCGAATTCAAAGCCATGCTTGGGCGACACCAGGCGGCCCAGGTTCTTGGCCGGGCTCAGGCGCTCCATCTTCGGCATCCAGTTCTTCGTGCTGATGACCCAGCCGCCAGGGACCAATGAGCCGAGCACAACAAACAAGGGCACGCAGAACAGCGGCACGATCATCTTGATCAGCAAACCCACGGACGTGGTAAACGCCATCGACATGGCATTGTCCAGCGCGCCCTTGCTGTCGAGCGGCATGAAGGCCATGGCGAACAGCTCGCGAAAGCTCACCAGATAGCCGGGCAGCAGGTAAATGAAGACCTTCATGCTGATCAGAATGCCCAGCGCCGTCGACAGGTCGCGCGAACGCACCACCTGCCCTTCCTGGCGCGATTTCTTCAGCTTCTGTGCTGACGCCTTTTCTGTCTTGTCGCCCGTGCTGCTATCCGCCATGCGTCACACCTTTCCGCACGTGCCCTACAAGCGTAGCGAGCAAGTTCAATGCCGGGTTGAGTAGCGCAGCTGTACGGAGGTACAGCGAGCAACGGATGCCCGGAAGTGGACTGCGCAGCAGCTTGTTGGCACGTGCGCTATCCATGGGCCACCCGCATCTGTTCGGCGATCATGTCGAGCACGCGGTTCGTCATGGCGATGTAGTGCTCCGGGATAAAGCGCACGATCTGTCCCAGCATCAGCAGGCCGAACATGGTGATCATGGAAAAGCCCAGCGAAAACAGGTTCAGCGACGGCGCCACGCGGTTCAGGAAGCCAAAGCCCAGTTGCACCACCATGGTGGAAAAGACGATGGGCAAGGCCAGCAGCATGGCGGCGGCGAAAATCCACGCCACGTTATACGCCACCGTCTGCAGCAGCAGCGGCCCGTAGCCCTGCCCCACGGGCCAGGCCTTGAAACTGGCGCCGATCACGCCCGTCAGCACGAGGTGGCCGTCGATGGCGAAAAACACGATCATGCACATGATGGTGAGCATCCCCGTGATCACGTCCGACGAGGTGCCGTTGAGCGGATCGTTCATGACGGCCATGGAAAAACCCACCTGGCTCGACACGAGGTAACCGAGCACCGACATGACGGACATGGCGAAGTGGAAAGCCAGGCCCAGGACGAAGCCGATGATGGCCTGCTCCAGGGTGGCGACGAGGGCGTGCAGGGAAAACGGATCGATCTTCAACAAGTCCTGCGACACGCCCGAGGCCTGCATGACGGGCAGCATCAGGATCGCCAGCACCAGCGACAGCAGCACCCGCACGGGGACGGGCACCATGGCGTCGCCGATGACGGGCGAAGCGCTGAGCATGGCCAGGATGCGGCAGAACGGCCACCACACGGCCAGCAGAAACGGCAGCACCTGATTGAAAATCTGATCCATGGCGCGCGGCGCTATCCGACCAGGGTGGCGGCGCGCTGAAAAATGGACACGCAATAATCCATCAGGTAACCGGCCATCCAGCGTCCGGCCAGGATCAGGGCCAGCAGGGTGACCAGCAGGCGCGGCAGGAAACTCATGGTCTGTTCATTGATCGAGGTGGCCGCCTGCACCAGCGCGACCAGCAAGCCCATGAGCAAACCCGGCACGACCAGAATCACCACCAGCAGCATGACGACATGCAGCGCTTCGATGATCAGGTCGACGGCGACTTCAGGGGTAAACATCGGTCAATAGCCCTGTATGCTGGTAACTAAGGTGTTGACGGTCAGCGTCCAGCCGTCGACCAGCACGAACAGCAGCAGCTTGAACGGCAGCGAGATGACGAGCGGCGAGAGCATCATCATGCCCATGGCCATCAGCACGGACGCCACCACTAGGTCGATGATGAGGAAGGGAATGAACAGCATGCAGCCGATCTGGAACGCTGTCTTGAGTTCGGACAACACGAACGCGGCCAGCTTGACCGTGAAACTGTGGTCTTGCGGGCGCATGGTCGACGGTTCGCCGGCCAGGTGCGCGATCTGCGCCAGCGCGGCCTTGCTCGTCTGCGCCAGCATGAAGCGCGAAATCGGCACTTCGGCGATCTTCAGGGCTTCCTGCATGCCGATCTGGTCGCGGTCGTAAGGCACGAACGCGTCCTTCCATATCTGGTCGCCGATGGGACGCATGACCAGCAAGGTGAGAATCAGGGCGATGCCGGTGACGATACGGTTGGGCAAGCCCTGCTGCAGGCCCAGGGCCTGGCGCAGCAGGGACAGCACGATGACGAAGCGGGTAAAGCTGGTCATCATCATGACCATCACGGGCAGCAGCCCGAGCAGGGTCATGACGACGAGGATCTGCATCTTCACCGACAAGTCGGTCTTCGCGCCCGGCACCACGCCGGCGAGCAGGTCCTGCGCACCGGCGGCGCTGCAGCACAGCATCAGAACAGGGACAGCCAGCGCGGCAGCCAGCGCGCCGCGGCGCCGGCTCAAGCCGGGTACCGCCAGCTTCATGCTGTCATCAGGTCGAGATTGAGGCCGTCGAGGTCGATGACTTTCAGGCCATAGTTCTCGCCGGCCACCACCACTTCGGCACGGCCGATCGGCGTGCCATTGACCTTGATCACCAGCGGTTCGCCGGCCAGCATGTCGAGTTCGATCACGCTTTCCGGGCCGATGGCCATCAACTCTTCCAGCGAAATGCGGGCCGAGCCCACTTCCAGGGTCAGGGTGACGGGAATCTTGCGCATCATCTGCGGAATGTCGCGGCGCGCGCGGGTGCTGGCCACGTCGGCAACGTCGCCCTGGTCGATGATCATGTCATCGCCCAGGTCTTCCAGCAGGGTTTCGCTCTGGTTGGTATCGGTCATATTCATATTATTCGACATCTTCAAATGAGGTTAAACAGAGCTTGCCCTTGTGTTCGGAAACAGCCGCTGTAAATAAACGGGAGTCGTCCAGCATGACGTCAGTACGGCTCAGACTGACGGGAATCACGTCGCCCACGCGCAGGTCGAACAAGGCGCCCAGCTGCATCTGCTTGCTGACGAGCCGGCCTTCCAGGGTCACTTGCAGGCGCGACGCGAGCGGGCGCACGCTGCCGCGCAAGGCTTTCTTCGCTTGCGCGCGTTCGGGCAACAGGCCGCGCAACACATCGGCCATCAGGCGCTTGTCCAGCGAGAACCAGAACTGGCCGCTCTGCCCCGCTTCGACGTCGCTGAGCGACACGGTGACGATCCAGCTGCCGCGCGCCGGGTGCACGCCGGACTGCACGGCCACCTCGGCACTGGTGTCGATGTCGCTGCTCTTGCCCAGGGTTTGCAGATTCTTGTGGATGCGCGTGAACAAACTGTTCACCAACTGTTGTCCCAGCACCACAGCGAGGCGCTCTTCCGTGGCCGTCACGCGCACTTGCGCCGGATCGGGCAGCGCGCCCTTGGCGCCGGCACTACCGTAGCGATAGTTCAGCACGCTCAAGAGGATCTGCCGTTCGAGCGCAAAGCCCGGCTGACCGGCCGGCGTGGAAAAACTCAGCCAGCGATTCGCGCTGTCCTCGTTCTCCACGCGCGACAAGGTCACGGCATCGATCTGGAAATTGCCCCAGTAGCGCCGGCTCATCGGCTGGCGCAGGGCCACGGCCAGGTCGTCGCGCAGCTGGGCGCCGAATACATGCAGCAAATGGACAGGACGTCCAAGCAGACAGGAATCGAGGACTTGATGGCGCGCAGTTTGATCTGTCTTGGTAATGATTGTCATGTAGTGGTCATGTCGGTATTGCGGTGGCAGAACAAATTATACGGATCGCCCGAAATTAAATACAGCATCATCTTGGCCTTGCCAACCGGCCGGCCGGCGAGCAAACGATTGCGCATCGTATCGCATGCTGGATGACTACGGTGCTGAACAATACATGAAAAAGCAAAATATTGCCATGTATCAATATTCCTTGAGGCAATCCTCTCTTTACTTTATAGTTGCCTCGAGGTAAGCTTATAGCGAGAAAAAAGTGATTTGCAGTGCGCCATTCCGCTTACCTGATTCCGGTTTTTATGGCAGTTTCCAGCCCCTCTTATTGCCACCAGAAGAAACTTTTATCAGATAATTATTAGTTATCATGGCCATGTAAATCATTCGGCGCGGTTCTGCCGGGTTTGTTGAATCTGCTTGAGCGGATGGTGTGGCAACTGATAAAACTGATGGGCCCTGTCAATTGGGCCGGGCAAGATGGCATTGGATGTAATGCCTGCCGGAATGGCAACACCAGTAATTTCTGATTGATACGTCACCGCATATTGAAAGTAGAGGGCAAGATGAGCAACGAACTCGCAGGTCTGATCAAGGCCGATCTGGCAGCACTGAGCAATGACGCGCGCGCCCTGGGCGCCAGCATCGCGCCGGCCGCCCAGTTCGGCGCACCGGAACAATCCGGCTTCTCGTTTGCGCAAAGCATGAAAGACGCCATCGGCAAGGTCAACGGCGACGACCGCATGGCTGCACAAAAAATGAGCGACGTCGACAGCGGCAAGAGCGACGACATGGTCGGCGCCATGCTGGCCAGCCAGGAAGCGAGCCTTTCCTTTTCCATGTTGATGCAAGTGCGCAACAAGGTCATGGGCGCGGTCGACGAACTCATCAAACTGCCTCTGTAATCTTCACGTCCTGATCCACGCCCAGCCTCCCAGCGAAAGTTACCCCAAGTGATTACCACCATGAAGTCCGCATTTGCGCGCTGGCGCCCTGGCGCCCAGCCCGCCATCCCGCCCGCCCTGCTGAAAAACCTGGTTCCCATCGTCGTGCTGGCCATCGGCATCACCGCCATGGTGACCATGTATGCCTGGCGCGACCAGGCCAACTACAAGCCGGTGTTTGGCGCGCGCGAAAAAGTGGCCGTGACGGACATGATGGCCACCCTGGACGCCGAACACATCCCCTACCGTTTGCATCCGGACAGCGGCCAGGTGCTGGTGCCCGACGCCATGCTGGGCAAGGTACGCATGCTGCTCGCCTCGAAGGGCGTGACGGCGCAGTTGCCGGCCGGCCTGGAACTGATGGACAAGAATGACCCGCTGGGCGTATCGCAATTCGTGCAGGACGTGCGCTTCCGCCGCGGCCTGGAAGGCGAGCTGGCGCAAAGCATCATGACGATGGACGCGATCGCTTCGGCGCGCGTCCATCTGTCGATTGCCAAGTCGACGTCGTTCGTCGCCAGCGACGGCGACAAATCGTCGGCTTCCATCGTCGTGGCGCTGAAACCGGGCCGCACCCTGGCGCCGGAACAGATCGCCGCCGTCATCAACATGGTGGCCGGCAGCGTCGCCAGCCTGGCGCCCACGCGCGTGAGCCTGGTCGACCAGGGCGGCAACCTGCTGTCCTCGCACGTCGACCTGACGGACGGTTTCGATGCGTCGGCCGCCGGCAATGAAGGCGCGAAACGCTTTCAGGATGAAATCCGCCGCAACGTCACGGGCTTGCTCGGTCCCGTCATCGGCGAAGACAACTTCAAGCTCAGCGTGACGGCCGCCGTGAACAACGACCGCGTGGACGAAACGCTGGAAAAATACGGCGAAGCGCCGAAAGTGACGAGCGAAGCGATGCGCGAAGAGCAGGAACGCAACCGCACCGTGGCCGGCATTCCCGGCAGCCTGTCGAACCGTCCGCCAGCGGCCGCCGTGCCGGCACCGGCCGACGCCGCCGGCGCCGCGCCCGCCGATGGCGCGCCGAAGCCGTCCGACGACGGCACGGCCCGCAAGAACGCCACCACGCGCCAGTACGCGTATGACCGCAGCATCACGCAGATCAAGCGCAGCCGTGGCCGCCTGGAAAAACTCAGCGTCGCCGTCGTCCTCAACAGCGCCGCCGCACCGAACCCGAAAACGGGCTGGACACCAGCCGAACTGGGCAATATCGAAAAAATGCTCAACAGCGGCCTGGGCATCAACGCCCAGCGCGGCGACAGCCTGAGCCTGACGGCGCTGCCCTTCCCTGCCAAGCCGCCCGTGGCGCAGTGGTGGGAAGAGCGCGACACCGTCGTCGATTTCAGCAGCTGGCTGCTGTACGCCCTGGGCGCCGTGCTCGGCTACTTCCTGATCCTGCGTCCGCTGCTGCGCCTGCTGACCACGCGCCTGGCGCCGCCGGCACTGAAACAGCTCGATCCGGCCCTGGCGCTGGGCGGCAGCAACGCCGCCGCCGGCGCCAATGGCGTGACCGCCGCCGGCGCGCCGGCCTTGGGCGTGAATGGCAGCCCGCTGGCGCTCGAGGGCGAAGCCGCCGCCGGCAACGCCATGCCGGTCGTGCCGCTGCTGGAAAATTATGACTTGCCGCCACCAGGCTCGGCGGTCGACGTGATGGTCGACCACCTGAAAGTGCTGGCGGAAAAAGAACCCGAGCGTGTCGCCGAAGTCGTCAAACAATGGATGCAGAAAAATGGCCGAACTCAACAACAGTAATCCCTCCGACGGCGCCGAATACGAAAGCGCCAGCCTGAACCCAGTGGAACAGGCCGCCATCGTGCTGCTGAGCATAGGCGAAGAACAGGCCGCCAATGTGCTGCGCTGCCTGTCGCGCGAAGAATTGCTGGAAGTCACGCAAGTGATGTCGCGCATGAGCGGCATCAAGGTCGAATCCGTGAAAACGGCCATGCAGACCTTCTTCGACGACTACCGCCAGCAAAGCGGCGTGCACGGCGCCTCGCGCAGCTACCTGAAGCGCTCGCTGGACATGGCGCTGGGCAGCGATATCGCAAATAGCGTGCTCAACAACATTTACGGCGACGCCATCCGCCCCAAAATGGCGCGCCTGCAATGGGCCTCGCCAAAATGGCTGGCCGAATACATCGTCAACGAGCACGTGCAGATGCAAGCCGTGTTCCTGGCCTTCCTGCCGCCCGCGCTGGCCGGCCAGATCCTCGACGCCCTGCCCGCCGAAGGCCGCGACCTGGTCTTGCTGAACCTGGCGCGCCTGGACGAGATCGACCGCGACCTGCTGGTCGAGCTCGACGAACTGGTGGGCCGCTGCCTGGGCGCGCTCGACACGCAAAGCACCAGCGTCGAAGGCATCCGCCAGGCGGCCGAGATTCTCAACCGCATGCCGGGCAACCGCGCCGCGCTGGTCGAACTGCTGCGCGCGCACGACCCGGACGTCGTATCGGAAATCGAACTGAGCATGTACGACTTCCTGATCCTGGCCACGCAGAGCGATGTCACGCTCACGCGCATCCTGGAAGACGTGCCGATGGAACAGTGGGCGATTGCACTGAAGGGCGCGGAACCGTCGATCCGCGACGCCGTGCTGAAAACCATGCCGCGCCGCCAGGCGCAGAGTTTCGAAGACATGATGCGCCGCTCCGGCCCCGTGCCCCTGTCGCGCATCGAACAGACGCGTCAGGAAATCATGGCCACCGTCAAAGGCCTCGCCGATGCGGGCGAGATCGAAGTGCAACTGTTTGCCGAAGCGGTGATCGAATGAAACACTTCCGCTCGTATCGTTTCCCGCCGCTGTCGCAATTCATCGCCGCCGGCCAGCGTGCCTCCAACGAGGACACGGATGGCCAGTGGCAGGCGTCCGTCTCGGAAGGTTTCGAGCAGGGCCAGCGCGACGGCTACGAAGTGGGCCTGGTGCAAGGCCAGCAGGATGGCTACGACGCCGGGCGCAGCGACGGCATGGCGCAGGGCCGCGAAGAAGGCCGCAATGAAACGCTGGTGGCGCTGGACCGCCTGGCGCGCCCCGTCGATGCCATCCTGCGCGACCTGAAGAAAGTGCGCGCCGATTATCGCGAAGCGCAGCGCAAGGAAGTGGTCGACCTGGTGGCCAAGGTGGCGCGCCAGGTGATCCGCGCGGAACTGGCGCTGCAGCCGGTGCAATTGCTGGCCCTGGTCGACGAGACCCTGGCCTCAATGCCGCCCACGCGCGAGGAAATCGACGTCTTCCTCAATCCGGAAGAACTCAAACGCATCAGCGAACTCGATCCGAAGCGCGCCAAGCGCTGGAACCTGATCGCCGACGCCCGCCTCGACGCGGGCGAATGCCGCATCAAGGCCGGCGACAATGAAGTCGACGCGGGCTGCCATCAGCGCCTGTCGGCCTGCATGGAGCAGGTCAGCAGCCACCTGGCGCTGGCCGCCGAACACGCAGACCACGGCGCGCCTGCATGATTGCCGACACGCTGCGCAGCTTCGAGATCGGCGACATCCCGGTCGCGACACCCACCGGCCGCCTGGTCGGCGCCTCCGGCCTGCTGCTGGAAAGCGCCGGCTGCCGCCTGCACACGGGCCAGCGTTGTCAAATTGAAACAGTCAATGGCGAATGGCTCGATGCGCAAGTCGTCGGCTTCCGCGAAAAACTGTCGTATTTAATGCCGTTCAAGAAGGCGACGGGCCTGACCACGGGCGCCAGGGTCCTGCCCCTGCCCGACAAGGCCAGCCTGCAGATCGGCCCGTCGTGGCTGGGCCGCATGGTCAATGGCCTGGGCGAGCCGATCGACGACCTGGGCCGCCTCGGCGGCGAACACATCCTGGAAGTGACGCCGCCGAAAATCAATCCCCTGAAGAAACAACCGGTGGTCGAGCCGCTGGACGTGGGCGTGCGGGCGATTAACAGCATGCTGACCCTGGGCAAGGGCCAGCGCGTGGGCCTGATGGCCGGCTCCGGCGTGGGCAAGAGCGTGCTGCTGGGCCTGATCACGCGCCAGACGGTGGCCGATGTCGTCGTCGTCGGCCTGATCGGCGAGCGGGGCCGCGAGGTACGCGAATTCGTCGAAAAGTCGCTGGGCGCCGAAGGCTTGAAAAAAGCCGTGCTGGTGATCGCGCCAGCCGACGAATCGCCCTTGATGCGCATCATGGCAACCGAACTGTGCCATTCAATCGCCGCCCATTACCGCGACCAGGGCAAGCACGTGCTGCTGCTGGTCGATTCGCTCACGCGCTATGCGATGGCCTTGCGCGAAGTGGCGCTGGCCTTGGGCGAACCGCCGGCCACGCGCGGCTACCCGCCGTCCGTGTTTTCGAACCTGCCGCAACTGGTGGAAAGCGCCGGCAACGGCGCCCACCCTGACGGCAGCATGAGCGCCATCTACACGGTGCTGGCCGAAGGCGACGACCAGCAGGACCCCGTGGTCGATACGGCGCGCGCGATTCTCGACGGCCACATCGTACTCACGCGCGAACTGGCCGAGCGGGGCCACTACCCCGCCATCGATATCGCCGCCTCGATCAGCCGCTGCATGGCGCAGGTGATCACGCCCTCCCACATGCAGGCGGCGCGCGCGCTGAAAGCGTCGATGGCGCGCCATGCGCGCGTGCGCGACCTGATCCCGCTGGGCGCCTACGTGCCGGGCGCCGACCCGATCACCGACCGCGCCGTGCAGCTGCACGCGCCCATCGAAGCCTTTCTGTGCCAGGGCACCAAGGAAGAGGCGCCGATGGGGCCGTGCATCGAACAACTTGAACAGATCATGGCCTAGGAGCATACGTGAGCGACGCGCATACCATCCGCAACCTGACCACCCTGGTCGGCCTGCGCAGCACCGAAGTGGAACGCCTGCAAGGCGAAATGGCGGCGCAGACGGCCGTGCGCGAGCGCTACCAGAAAAACCTGGAGCGCCTGACGGGTCTGTACACGGATAGCGGCCCCAGCGGCGCCCTGCCCCTGGCCCTGTCCGTCAATTGCGGCAACTTCAAGCAAGCCGTCATGCAGATGGCCGACCAGCACCGTACCGACCTGCATTTGCACGAGGCCAACATGGCCGTCTCGCAACGCGCGCTCAATACGGCCTGGGCCAAGCGCGAAGTATTGGACCAGGTGCTGACGCAAAAACAAAAACATGTTGCAAATGAGCAACAACGTGTCGATGCCAAGCGGCAAGACGAGCTGGCGACGCAATTCTGGTTCCGCGGACAGGTAAAATGAGGTTGGTGTAAGTTTCTTTCAGGAAAACTTCACAAAACGGGAATGGGGGTCGCCTTGTACCGGTATATCCCTTTATTCAGGAGTCTGGCATGGCAAACGTAATTACTGCACCGCAATACGATCCGCTCGTCACTGCAAAAAACCTGGCTACCAAGTCGGTCGCGGCGCAGCAGGACAAATTGACTAAGCAAACCGCACTGGCCAACACCACGGCCGCGGCGCTGAACAACCTGAAGCTGGCCATGAGCGCCTTCCAAAGTACGATGACGACCATGAGCAGCAGCAGCAAGTCGCTGCTGAGCCAGTCCGCCACCTTCAGCAATACCGCCTATGGCAGCGGCACGGCCGATGCCACGGCAGTTGCCGGCAGCTATTCCTTTTTCGTACAGCAACTGGCCACAGCCAGCCAGACTTCGTACAGCGGCCTCGCCAGCAGCCCCGCCGCCGGCAGCGGCACGCTGGCCGTGCGGATCGGCGATCCGCTGGCCCCCGTCACCGCAGACAACAGCTTTGACATCGACCTGAGTGCCGCCGACAAGGATGCCGACGGCAACCTGACGCCGCAGGAAATCGCCGCCGCCATCAATGGCAATAGCAAGAACAATTCGCGCGTGACGGCTTCCATCGTCACCATCGGCAACCAGGCGCAGCTGGTATTGACATCGAACCTGACGGGCAAGGAAAACGCCGTCACGCTGGACGCGTCGAGCGTGACGAATACCGCGCTGACCAAGGCCCTGGTGACGGACGCGGCCACCAACATCAAGGAAGTCGTCAAGGCGCAGGACGCCATCGTCTGGCTGGGCGCAAAGGACACCGGCACGCAAATCACGCAGGCGTCGAATACCTTTACCAACGTGACGGGCGTGAAAATGACCTTCACCAAGGCCATGAACACGGGCGACGCGCCCGTGACGGTCACGGTGGCAACCGACAGCGGCGGCACGGCAACCAATGTGCAGGCATTCGTCGATGCCTACAACAAGCTGAAAAGCGTGCTGGACGGCCTGGCCAGTTCCGGCGACCCGGACAAGAACGTCGCGGCCGGCATCTTTGCCCACGATTCCGGCCTGAACGCCCTGCGCAGCAATTTGAACAATCTGCTGCGCCAAAGCGTCGGCGGCGTCTCGCTGGTCTCCTACGGCGTGACCGCCAACCGCGACGGCACGCTGAGCCTGAATACGGCCAAGCTGACCGCCAAGCTGGCATCGAACCCTGGCGACCTGGACAAGTTGTTTGGCAACAACAGCCTGTCGGCCCCATCGGGCGTGTTAGGCGGCCTGGACAAGGCGTTGGGCCAATGGAGCAATATCACCAAGGGCCAACTGGTGCAGCGTCTCGATGCGAATACCAGCTTGCAGAAGTCGCTGAGCAAAAGCACCGACCTGCTGACGAGCCAGTACAACACGGCCTACAAGCGTTTCCTGGATCAATATACGCGCCTGCAAGTCATGCAGGAACAGATGTACAAGACGGTCGACATGTTCGACGCCATGTTTGGCAACGACAAATCCTAAGGCGAGCGTGCCTGCCGCGCCGCCGCAAGTTTAGACAGTGAGAAATAAGACATGTTAAACAATGAAGCTTACGGCAACTACCATGCCGTCAACCTGGATGCCCAGACCGCCCGCGCCACGCCGGTCGAGCTGGTACTGGTGCTGACGGACGGCCTGCTGGAAGAACTGGCGCGCGCGCGCGGGCATATCGTAGGCAAGCGCTACGAGCAAAAGGCCATCAGCCTGGATAAATGCACGCAGATCATCAACGGTCTGTCGAGCTCGCTCGATTTCGACAATGGCGGCGAAGTGGTCGTCAACCTGGCCCGCCTGTACGACTATTGCGTGGCGCGCCTGTACACGGCCGGCATCAAGCTCGACCCGACCCTGATCGACGAAGTGACGACCCTGATGACCACCATCAAGCGCGGCTGGGTGGGCGTCCAGGCCAACAATGCCTAGGCGCGGCATCCTGCAACAGCTGAACCGGCAATTGAGCGCCGCCATCGCGCAAGCGGATTGGGAAGCAATGGGAAAACTGTCCGCCAGCCTGGCGAAAAACATCCCCCTGCTGGCCGAACGGGGCGCATGGAGTGCGCTGGAACAAACAGAATTGTTGCAATTGCGCAAAAATCACGCGCAAGCGGTTAAAATTTGCTCTGAGGAAAAAGAACGCCTGGGTCAACACCTGGGTGCATTACAGGCAAATAAGGAAGGTTGGGTCGCCTACGCCGCGCTCGGCGAATACGACTCGGACGGGAATCAAGCATGATCATGAACTTCAACACGGCGCCGGCCGCTCCGGCACCGGCGCCCCCTGCGGCAGCTGCACCAGCACCGGCGGCAGCGCCGTCACAGGCCGCCGCCTTGCCCGGCACACCAGGCTATGCCGCTACTGGCGCCGTGCCCTCCGCCCTGCCCCTGTTTGCGCAGGTGCTTGACGTGACGGGCGTGGAAACGGCCGACGCCGACACGCCCGCTCCCGCGAAGGAGAGCGACAGCGACAACCAGGCCGACAGCAGCCTGCCGGCCATGGCCGCCCCCGTTATCGGCTTGCCGGTGACCATGCTGCCGCCAACGGACGCGGCCGCAGCCGAGGCGCGTGCCGCCGCCCACGCGCAAGTACAGACACAAGCGCAGACACAGGTGCAGGCGAATGCGGCGCAAGCCAATCCGGCACTCAACATCAGCCTGCATCCGTCGGCGGTCACCCTAAACGCACCGGCAACGGCGCCAGCGCCAGGCCGCGACACGCGCGAGCCGCTGGCCGCCGCCAACCCGGCGACGGCCGCCAAGGGCGGCGCGCCGGCACAGCCGTTCGAATCGCTGCTGCAGCAAAGCGCTCCGGCAACCGCCGTCGCCGCGCCTGCCGTTGCCGCGCGCGAAGGCGAACGTGGCGCCGCGACGCCGGCACCGGCCACGCCCAACCTGGGCCTGACGGGCGCGGTCGGCAATACGGCCACAGCGGCCCCGGCCGGCGACACCATCAAGCTCAACGGCCCAGCCCAGCAATGGCAGGAACCGCTGCGCGAAGCGCTGGGCGAGCGCCTGCAGACGCAGATCGGCCGCAACAGCGAACACGCGACGATCCGCCTCGAGCCGCCCATGCTGGGACGCATTGAAATTTCCATCCGCCATACGGCCGGCGCGCTGCAGGTGAACGTCACGGCGTCGAATTCGGAAGTGTTGCGCCAGTTGCAAGGCATCGGCGAGAACATGCGCAGCGACCTGGCGCAGCGCCAGTACACCGACGTGGCCGTCAATATCAGCGCCACCCCGCGCAGCCCCGCTGCCCAGGCGTTCGCCGAAGGCGATGCGCGCGGCCAGCGTCAGCCGGGCCGCCAGCAGGACGACGCCGAGCCGGGACGCGCCCTGTCCGACGGCAGCACCGCCGCTACCACATACGCCAGCCACGAGCGAGAGACCGCCTGATGAATATGAAAATGAAACTGATAGCCGGCTTTGTCGGCGTGGCCGTGCTGGCCGCCGGCGCCGCTGGCGGCGCCATCTGGTATTTGGCCAAGCCGGTCGCCGGCCATGCCGATGTCGCCGAAGCGAAAGCCCCGCCACCGCCCGCTACGGGCAAGAAGGCGCGCAAGTTCCTCACGCTGGACAAAGTCATCGTGATGTTGCGCCGCGGCCCCGGCGAAGGCGAAACGCATTACCTGTCGGCCGACCTGGTGATCGCCACCACCGAGGAAAAGGAAAAGCTGACCAAGGATCACTTGCCGCTGATGCGCTCGATCGCCGTCAGCACCCTGTCGAGTTTTCCGCTGGACAAGGCGCAGACCATGACCGTGGAACAATATGCCGAGCAGATCAACAAAGCCTTCAATGTCAGCTACGAGCGTGAACAGATGGAAAAACCGTTCACCGAAGTCATGGTCGGCAAGCTGATCATTGAATAAGCCAACACGCCAGCCGACCTAGTGGGAGATCCCTTGGCCTATGTAGAGCAATACCAGGAAGCGTATGGCGCCGGCGAATATGCCGCCGCCAGCGCTTGCGCGGCCGTGCTCAGCGTTGCTGAAGAGCAACAACATCTGGTGGCGTACTCCCCTTTGGTGAAACGCATCGTGCGCCAGCTCAATTCGCAGGTGTCGGGCGCCATCGACCGCGACGACATGGAACAGATCGGCCTGATGGGCCTGCTCGAAGCCTTGCGCCGCTACGGCGTGCCGGACCAGTCTTTCGGCAGCTATGCCAGCCTGCGCATCCGTGGCGCCATCCTCGATGAACTGCGACGCCAGGACTGGCGCCCGCGCGCCGTGCGCCAGGAAAGCCACCGTCTGCGCGACAGCGTGCGCGCCCTGACCCGCCGCCTCGGACGCGAGCCGCTGGACGCGGAAATCATGGCCGCGCTGAAGCTGACGCCCGAAGCTTTCCAGGAATACCAGTTGGCGGAAAACGCCGAGCTGATCGCCAGTTTCGATGAAGTGCTGCAGGAAAGCCTGGGGCAGGCCGACAGCGCACCGAGTCCGGAAGAGCAATTGATGGTGCGGCGCAGCCTGGAGCAGGCGTTGCGCGCGCTCGATGAACGCGAGCAGCGCGTGATCCAGATGTATTACGAATTCGAACTGAGCTACAAGGAAATAGCCGCCGTACTGGACCTGAGCGACGCCCGCGTCTGCCAGCTCAACAAGACGGCGCTGGGCAAGATGAAAGCCATGCTGCAAGACGCATAAGTTTCAGCACTATCCATCAAATTGACGCAGCACAATGACGCAGAAAGGCAGTTGACATGGTAATTATCGGTATCTTAATCGTGATGGGGTGTGTATTCGGAGGCTTCGCCCTGATGGGCGGCACCGTCCACGCGATCTGGCAACCGGTCGAGTTGATCATCATCATCGGCGCCGCCGTCGGCGCCCTGGTGCTGGGCAACCCGAAGCATGTACTCGGTGAAATGCTGCACCAGATGCGCAAGATCGTCACGCACAAGAAGCAAGGCTCGGAATTCCAGCGCCAGTTGCTGCTGCTGATGTATGAACTGCTGCAAACGGCCGCCGGCGGCCTGAAGGCGCTGGACGCCCACGTCGAGGCGCCGCGCGAAAGCGCCCTGTTCCAGCGCTATCCGCTGGTGCTGGAAGAGCCGAAGCTGCTGGCCTTTATCGTCGACAACTTCCGTTTGATGGCGATGGGCAAGATCAACGCGCATGAACTCGAAGGCGTGCTGGAGCAGGAACTCGAAGCCATCCACGACGAATTGCTGCAGCCGTCGAAGTCCCTGCACAAGATCGCCGAAGCCATGCCCGGCTTCGGTATTCTGGCCGCCGTGCTCGGCATCGTGATGGCCATGAATTCCGTGGCCGACGGCGCGGACGCGGCGGAAATTTCGGAAAAAGTGGGCGCTGCCATGGTCGGTACCTTCATCGGCATCTTCTTTTGCTACGGCGTGCTCGATCCGATGTGCAACATGATGAAACAGCTGGTGGGCGAGGAAGGCTCGACCATGGAATGCGTGAAGGTCGTGCTGGTCACGCACGTGGCGGGCAAACCGCCGCTGCTGGCCATCGATGCGGGCCGCCGCCTGGTGCAGCTGAACATCAAACCGAGCTTCGCCCAGCTGGAAAGCTGGATCAATGCGCTGGAAGATGGCGGCGCCGAACAAGAGCAAGGCCAAGGCCGGGGAGGCCGCCGTGCTAAAGCCGCATGAGAAACATGAACAGGCCATCATCAAGCGTGCCGGCCGCAAGCATGACGACGATGGCCATGGCGGCGCCTGGAAAGTAGCGTTCGCCGACTTTTGCCTGGCCCTGCTGTCGCTGTTCCTCGTGCTGTGGCTGATGGCCGCGCGCGAGCAGCAGGCGATGAAGGAAATCATGATGGACGCGTCGGCAGGCAGCCGCCAGGGCGAAGGCCAGGGCGTCATGCCGGAACAGAAAGGCGGCCCGCGCGGCAGCCTGATCGAGCGCTTCCCCATGCCCCGCAAGGGCACCGGCGACACGCGCACGGAAGGCAAGCAAACGCAGGACGGCAAGGCTGGCGCGGCGCCGCAAAACCAGACCAAGGTCAGCTACCAGTCGCCGGAAGATTTGCTGTCCCTGTCGCGCGCGCTCGACAAGCTCAGCGACGAGGCGGGACTGAAGAGCAACCTGCAATCGGTGATCACGCCATACGGCTTGCGCGTCATGCTGCACGATACGGACAAGCAAGGCATGTTCGTGCGCGGCAGCGCCGTGCCGACCGACCGTTTCCGCAAGCTGCTGCGCCAGATGGGGCCCGTGTTTGCGCAAATGGAGAACCAGATGCTGATCGTCGGCCATACGGACTCGATGCAATACGCCAATACCGGCTATGAAGGCTTCTCGAACTGGACCCTGTCGGCCAACCGCGCCATGTCGGCGCGCGCGCAATTGCTGATCGGCAGCATGAGTCCGGACAGCGTGCTGCAAGTGGTCGGCATGGCCGACCGCGCGCCGCTGGACGTGAAAAATGCCAGCGCCGGCATCAACCGCCGCATCGAACTGTTAATATTGACGCGTGGCCAGGCCGACAGCATCGCCGCCATGTTCGGCATGGCCGGACAAAAGCCGCAAGGCGACGAGCTGCAGGTGGGTGAACCGGACTCCGGCACCCTGCAGCGCCTGCGCGAAAAACTGGGCCTGCCCGCAAAGAAAGATCGGGAAGAGCATGCAAATTAAGGGCAAGGGACAACGTATGAAAATCTCCTCCGGCAACACCGGTGCTGCCGTGCGCAGCAGCGCCGTCGCGCCGGCCGAGGCGATCGCCGAAAACGCGGGCGCCGCCGGCGCCATGGGCGGCTCGTCGGCCGGGGCGGAACTGCAATCGGCCGTGCTGCAGCCGGCCATGGCCGCCCTGCGCGCCATGCCCGAGATCGACCATGAAAGAGTGGCCATGCTGCGCGATGCGCTGGCCAAGGGCGAGTTGCCGTTCGATCCATCGAAACTGGCGGGCCTGATCCAGCGTTTCCACGGCGGCGAATCGTGACCGCGCCGCGCAAGGGCATCACGCGCCAGGAAGCCGTGCGCCGCGTGCTGCAAGGCATGACGGACGACCGCGCCGGCTATGCCGCGCTGCAAACCTTATTGGAAGAGCAATTTCAGGCCACCTTGCACCACCAGAGCACCCGGCTGACGGCGCTGGCCGACCAGGTCGTCGCCGCCGTCGAGCCACTCGACGCACGCCGCCGCCAGCGTGTCAGTCTCGTCACCGCCCTGCTGGGCCCGCAAGGCGACATGCCCCAATTGTTTGCGCTGTTGCAAGAAGACGCGCGTGCCACCGCCCAGCGCGACTGGGCCGCGCTCGAGCAGATGGTGCTCGAATGCAAGCGCCTGAATGCCCGCAACAGCGATTTATTAACAGAGCAGTACAGCATCATGCAGCGCGTGCTGCATGGCGAGGAAGATACGTATGCGCCAGGCTGATTTCCTGACCACCCGCGCCACGGCGGCGACGCCATCGACGGCGGCGACCCATGCCGTGCAGAGCAATATGCGCGCCACCGAATCCACGGCCTCCAGCGGCGGCTTTGGCAGCGTGTTCCGGCAAGTACAGGGCGAAGTGGCCCGCTTCATCGAACAGGGCGGCGGCAACGCCACCAACCTGAGCCCGCAAGGACGCGCCTACCTGGAGCAAAGCCAGCCCGTCAATGTGCTGGGCGCCATCAGCCAGGGCGGCGAGATCGGCGAAACGCAGCAGCAATTCCTCGCCTCGATCAAGCCATGGACGGAAGAAACGGGCGCGCGCCTGGGCGTGGCGCCGGAAATCGTCGCCGCCCACGCGGCGCTGGAATCGGGCTGGGGCCAGCGTCCGCTGCGCCAGGACACGGGCGCGGACACCAATAATCTGTTCGGCATCAAGGCCGGCGGCAAATGGCAGGGCGACGTGGCCAGCAACCTGACGACCGAATACGAGGCCGGCAGCGGCACGGCGCTGAAGAAAACCGAGCGCTTCCGCAGCTACCCGGACCAGGCCAGCGCCTTCCGCGACTATGCGCAAGTATTGCTCGACAATCCACGCTACCGCGCCGCCCTCAACACGGGCGCCGACGCGGGCGCCTTCGCGCAGGGTTTGGCGCGCGGCGGCTATGCCACCGACCCCAACTATGCCGCCAAGCTGACGCAGCTGGCGACACGTCTGCAGCGCACGGCCGCCGCCGAGTAAGTTCCCTTTAACGGCCGGGAAGTTCGGCCGGCTCCACCACGCCCGCATCGACCACCCTGGCGCGTATCACCGTGCCGCTGGTGGCGTTGCGCACGCGGATCAGTTCGCCAAGCGCGCCCGGATCCATCGCTTCGCCGGCCATGCTCACTTCCACCTGCTCCTTGCGCGCCACGATGTTGACCGCACTGCCCCGCTTGATCAGCACGGGCGAGGCCAGCTGTCCCTGGCGCAGCACTTCGCCGGCACGCAAACTGCGCCGGCTCGACAGGCCAATCGCGCCAGGCAAGGCAGAAATACTGTCCGGCACCATCGTCACGTCGCGCCGCGCCAGCACCACGTCACCCGATTGCAACGGCGTATTGGCCGTGACGGGGGCGCTGGTGACGGCCACTTGCGCCGTGATGCTGCCGCGCGCCAGCATTTCGTAACGCCATCCGTTGCTTCCAGGACACACTGCGACAAAGCGCATGCGCTGCGCCGAGCGGCTGTCCGCCGTTTCCAGCGCAACGGGCGCGGCGCACGCCGGCATGGGGCGCGTGCTTTTCACGACGGTCACCTGAAACTGGGGTTCCAGCAGTCCCGCCGTGGCCGCCTGCTGTGTCAATTGCTCGCGAGCTAGCTGTTCCACACGTGAAAATATATTGTCGGCTGGCAATTCTGCGCGACCTGCACTACTATATAGGCTGGTCAGTAAAAATAGGCTTGGCAGCAGTATGTGACGACATTGCGCCTTGTTCCACATCACGGAATAGTTCTCAAAGTAAATCATTGCTAACCTTAATCAAAGATACTGAAGCGGCATGACCTTACCATGCGTCAACATGACTTGGCTGGGATTTTACCTCTGCACCACTTATTTTCTGGACCAAACCGCAAAAAGCACGATCGAATTCAACACAAAGGATGACCATGGGGATTAATTTCAAGGATGCGCTGGGCGTGCATGCCGATGCACTCGCACTGCGTGCCGACCGTACACGCGTGCTGGCGGCCAACATCGCCAATGAAAACACGCCCGGCTTCCAGGCCATGGACATGGATTTCGGCAGCGCCCTGCAACAATTGCAGGATAACGAGGCCGGCCTGCTGTCGACCGATGACGATGCCAGTGCCCTGTACCGCGTACCCTACCACCCCAGCCGCGACGGCAATACCGTCGAAATCGGCGTCGAGCAGGCGGCGTTCTCGCAGAATGCCACCGACTTCCAGACCAGCCTCACTTTCGTCAACATGAAACTGAAGGGTCTGTCCAAGGCCATTTCCGGACAATAAGGATCAGCATGAGCTTCCAGGATATTTCCAAGATCGCCGGTTCGGCGATGGCGGCGCAGACCGTGCGCCTCAATACCATCGCCAGCAACCTGGCCAATGCCGATTCCGTTGCCGGTTCCGAAGGCGAAACCTATCGCGCGCGCAAACCCGTGTTTGCGGCCGTGATGGATGGCCCGGGCGCCAGCGGCGCCGGCGGACGCGTTCAGGTGCTCGACGTGGTGCAAAGCGATGAGCCGCTGCGCAAGGTGTATGAACCGGGCCACCCGATGGCCAATGCCGACGGCATGGTGTTCTACCCCAACGTCAACCAGGTAGCCGAGATGACCGACATGATGTCGGCCTCGCGCGCGTTTGAAACCAATGTCGAAGTTCTGGGCCGCATCAAGTCGATGCAGCAATCGCTCCTCAAATTAGGTGAAGCATAATCCATGGAAACCAATCTCTTTACAAACAACACCAGCGGCAGCGGCAGCAACAACAATGCCGTCAAATCGCAAAACAATGCCACCCAGGATATGTTCACCAAGTTGCTGGTCGCGCAGATCAAGAACCAGGATCCCCTGGCGCCGACCGATCCGAGCCAGTTCGTCAATCAATTGACGCAGCAGGCGCAGACGGAAGCGATGCAAAACCTGTCGACGCTGACCAGCGCCAATGCCAGCGTGCTGCAATCGATGCAGGTGCTGGCCCTGGGCGCGCAGGTAGGCTCCGAAGTCATGGTCAACAGCGAAACGGTGCAGCTCGACAAGAGCAAGGTCAGCGGCAGCATCGCGCTGGCGGCCGGCACCACCAAGACCACCGTGACCCTGAAAGGCATCGACGACAAGGAATACAAGATCGAACTGGGCGCCAAGTCGGCCGGCACGGTGCCGTTCACCATCGATCCCGTCGCCTTGGGTTTGCCTGCAGGCACGTACACCATGGCGGTCACCACCAATGGCACCGAAAAACCATCGGTCGACATCGCGGGCAAGCTCAATAGCGTGCGCCTGTCGTCCGGCGGCAGCATGATTTTGAGCGTGTCGAACCTGGGCGAAGTCAACCCTGGCGCGATCACCGGCTTCAACGGCAAGACGGCCTGATCCGCTCGCCCCTTCGTTTCCTGAACACTAATCTCGTCCTTCACTAAAGGAAGTCAACATGAGTTTCGACATCGCCCTGTCCGGTATCCAGTCCATCAACCAACAGTTGAACAGCACCAGTAACAATATCGCCAATGCCGGCACCTACGGCTTCAAGAGCAGCCGCGCCAACTTTTCGGCCATGTATGCCGGTTCGCGCGCCACGGGCACGGAAATCGGCTCGATCACGCAAAGCATGTCGCTCACTGGCGGCGTGCTGAACACGGGCCGCGCGCTCGACGCGGCCATCGACGGCCGCGGCTTTTTCGTCGCGCGCGATGCGCAAAACACCATGAGCTACAGCCGGGTCGGCATCTTTTCGGCCAGCAGCGATGGCAAGCTGATCGACTCGAACGGCCGCCTGGTACAGGGCTATGCCGCCGTCAAAGGCAGCACCACCCTGGGCACCATGGGCGACATGAACATTCCGACGGGCCAGATTCCCGCCGTGGCATCGACCAAGCTGGCATATGCCGCCAACATGTCGTCCGAATGGACCATCAAGGCTGTGCCTTTCAACAAGACCAACGAACTGAGCTACAACAGCGCCAAGTCCTCGATCGTCTACGATTCGCTGGGCGCCAAGCACTCGCTGGGCCAGTACTTCGTCAAGACGGCGACGGGCGTGGACGTGCACTACACCTTTGACAACGCCGATGTGACGCCGGTGACGAGCATGACCTTCGACACGAACGGCAAGCTGGTGACCGGAACGACCGCCACGCCGGTGTTCCCGACGCCGCCTGGCGCCGCAGCGCTGTCGATCGCCATCGACTACACGGGCACGACCCAGTTCGCCGGTGAAGCGACCACCTCGACCGACCGCGCCGACGGCTATGCCTCGGGCACCTACACGGGCGTGGAACTGGCCGACGACGGCTCCGTCGTGGCGAAATACACGAACGGCCAGAAGCAAAGCATCGGCGTGATCGCCCTGGCCACCTTCCCTGACGAAGGCGGGCTGACGGCCGTCAACGATACCAGCTGGGTCGCCTCGACCACCTCCGGCACCGCCATCTATGACCGTCCGGGCGTCGGCATGGCCGGCAAACTGGTGACGAGCTCGCTGGAACAGTCGAACGTCGACATCACCTCCGAACTGGTGGGCCTGATGACGTCGCAGCGCAACTACCAGGCGAACTCGAAGGTCATCTCGACCGAGAACGCCATGCTGCAATCGCTGATGCAAGCGCTGTAATCCACGATACGCAAAGGTAAAAAGCAATGGATGCGCTGATTTATACCGCCATGAGCGGGGCCGACCGTGCCCTGCGGGCACAGCAGGTACACGCCAACAACCTGGCCAATATCGAGACGGGCGGCTTTCGCGCCAACCTGGAAGTGTCCACTGCCCAGCCGCTGCAAAACGGCTATGGCTACGACGACCGCCACATGACGCAGACGCAGTCGAGCGCCGTCGGCACGCGCACGGGCGCCATCAAGGAAACGGGACGCGAACTCGACGTGGCCGTCACGGGCCCCGGCTTTCTCGCTGTGCAATGGCAAAACGGTGAAGCCTACACGCGCGCCGGCGCCATGGACCTCGATGAAACGGGCGCGCTGACCATCAACGGCCGGCCCGTGCTGGGCGAAGGCGGTCCGATCACGATTCCCGAGCACACCAGCCTGTCGATCGGCGCCGATGGCACGATTTCCATCCAGGTGCCAGGAACGGCGCAAATGCAGACCGTCGACAAGCTCAAGCTGGTCAATGCGGAATCGGGCGAGTTGACGAAGAACGAGGCGGGCCTGATCGTGGCACGCAGCGGCGAAGACTTGCAGGCCGACCCGGCGGTGCGCCTGCGCGACCGTCACCTGGAAGGCAGCAACGTGTCGGCCGTCGAGGAAATGGTCGCCACCATGAGCCTGAACCGCAGTTTCGAAATGCAAATGAAAATTTTCAAGGCCAGCGACGCGATGACCGAGTCCGGCAACCGCCTGCTGGGCGCCTGAGCCCAACGCCAACCAATTACCAGGAGTAAATCATGAATCCAGCAATGTGGATCAGCAAGACCGGCGTGCAGGCACAAGACGCCAAGCTGCAAGCCATCGCGAACAACCTGGCCAACGTCAATACCGTTGGCTTCAAGCGCGACCGCGTCGTCTTTGAAGACCTGTTTTACCAGGTCGAGCAGCAGCCGGGCACGCAGCGCGCCGACAATACCCTGTCGCCATCGGGCGTGCAGCTGGGTAACGGTACGCACATGGTCGGCACGCAAAAGGTGTTTACCACCGGCAGCCTGCAAACGACGAGCCGCGAATTCGACGTCGCCATCACCGGCAACGGCTTCCTGCAAGTGCTGCGCCCGAACGGCGAAGCGGCCTACACGCGCGCCGGCCAGCTCGGCATCAATGAAAACGGCGTGATGGTCAATGCCCAGGGCTTGCCGCTGGTGCCGCAGATCACCGTGCCGAACAATGCGACGGCGATCACCATCGGTGAAAACGGCATGGTCACGGCCACCGTGCCGGGCAATGTCAACGGCACCCAGCTGGGCCAGCTGAACCTGACCAGCTTCGTCAACCCGACGGGCCTGCTGGCACTGGGCGAAAACCTGTTCCAGGAAACGGCATCGAGCGGCACGCCGACGGAAGGCCGTCCCGGCGAAGGCGCACTGGGCAAGCTGAAACAGTTCGCGCTGGAAGGCTCGAACGTGCAGGTGGTCGAAGAGATGGTCGACATGATCGCTGCCCAGCGCACCTATGAAATGAACACCAAGGTGCTGTCGGCCGCCGACAATATGCTGCAATACCTGGCGCAAGCGGCACGCTGATGACAATCGCCATGAAAGCCACGGCAGCCATGCTGCTGGTGTTGATGGCCGGTTGCGCCAGCCAGCCGGCCGCGCCGGTGGCGCCCAGCTTTTCCGATACGCCGCTGCCCGTGGCGCCGCGCAGCGCTGCGCGCGGCGGCGTGGGCGGCGGCGTTTTCAATCCCGACGCGGGCCTGGACCTGATTTCGGACAGCCGCGCCTTCCGCGTCGGCGACGTCGTCACGGTGGCCCTGCAGGAAACCACGCAGGCGAGCAAGAAGGCCGGCACCTCGTTCAACAAGGGTTCGTCCGTCGGCGTGAATGCGGCCAACATCCTCGGCAAGACCTTCCCAAAGACGGGCATCGACCTGTCGGCCGACCGCAACTTCGCCGGCGACTCGACCAGCACGCAGCAAAATGCGCTGTCCGGCGCCATCACCGTGATCGTGCAGGAAGTGCTGCCGAACGGCTTGCTGCGCGTGCAGGGCGAGAAAACGCTGACCCTGAACCAGGGCGAGGAATTCGTGCGCCTGCGCGGCTACCTGCGCGCGGCCGACATCGATTCGAACAACCAGGTCTCGTCCCTGCGCATCGCCAATGCACAGATCGCCTATTCCGGCCAGGGCACCCTGGCCGAAGCCAATACACCAGGCTGGCTGACGCGCTTCTTCGTCGGCCCATGGATGCCGTTTTAAGGTGAGCTCATGAAATTTCGTTCCGCCCTGCCCCTGGCAGCCATGCTGGCCGCGCTCTCCGGCTTTGCCCTGCCCGCCAGCGCCGCGCAAGTGCTGCGCAACCTGGTCAGTATCGAGGGCGTGCGCGACAACCCGCTGGTCGGCTACGGCCTCGTCGTGGGCCTGAACGGCAGCGGCGACACCACCCAGGTGAAGTTTTCCAGCCAGTCCGTGGTCAACATGCTCAAGCAATTCGGCGTGAAGATGCCCGACGGCGCCGAAGCAAAAAGCAAGAACGTCGCCACCGTCATGGTCAGTGCCGTGTTTCCCCCAGGATACCGCCGTGGCCAGGCCATCGATGTCACCGTCTCGTCCCTGGGTGATGCGAAGAGCTTGCGCGGCGGCACCTTGTTGCTGACGCAATTGCGTGCGGCCGACAACGAAACGTATGCGCTGGCACAAGGCAACGTCGTCGTCGGCGGCTTGAACGCCACCGGCAAGAGCGGCTCGTCCGTCACCGTCAACACGCCGACCTCGGGCCGCATTCCCAACGGCGCCAACATCGAACGCGAAATCCTCAGCGATTTCTCGACCAAGCCGACCGTCACCCTGAACTTGCGCCACCCGCATTTCGAGACGGCCATCAATATCGTCGAAGCCGTCAACCGCCGCTTTGGCGCCGTCGCCACCACGCGCGACGCCACCAGCGTGGAAGTACTGGCGCCGGAAAACCCGACCCAGCGCGTGGCCTTCATGGCCAAGCTCGAAGCGCTCTCCGTCGATGTCGGCGTCGATACGCCGAAAGTGGTCTTCAATTCGCGCACCGGCACCGTGGTCATCGCCGAAGGCTTGCGCGTCAAGGCGGCCGCCGTCACGCACGGCTCGCTCAAGGTCGTCATTTCCGAAAGTTCGGCCGTCAGCCAGCCGGCGCCGTTCGGCCGCGGCCAGACCACCGTTACGCCGCAGTCGAAAGTGTCCGTCGACCAGGGCAATGGCAATATGTTCAAATGGCCGGCCGGTGCCAAGCTGCAGTCGATTATCGACGTGGTCAACAGCCTGGGCGCCTCGCCCGATGACATCATGGCAATTCTGCAAGCCCTGGACCAAGCAGGGGCCATCGAAGGCGAACTGGTGGTCATATGATGAATATCAACGACAGCAGCGGCGCCCTGCCCTCGGCGCTCGACGACAAGACGCCCGCCGCGGCCACGCCGGCCGATCCCCGTTATGCGGCCAAGGCCACCGAGGCGGCCGTCAAGTTCGAAGCCTTCTTCATCTCGCACATGCTGCGCCAGATGCGTTCGGGCACGCGCGAGATGGCGGGCGAAGACAGCGTCTTCAAGGACCCGGTCAACAGCGACATGCTGGAAATGGCTGATAACCTGGTGGCCGACAAGATGGCCGGCCAGCGCGCCTTCGGCATCGCCGACGCCATCCTGCGCCAGCTGCTGCCGCCCGCCGGCGCCCCGGTGACAGCCCGTGGCGCTGTCAAGACCGACAATATTGCGGCGCCGCTTAATAAATCCGTCTGAAGCGTCGCCTGTACAAGGTAACAACGATTCAGTGCCTGCCCACCCGCACGCGCCACACTCTTCACGAAAGAAACTTGCCCAATGAGCATCATCAGCAATGCATTGTCAGGCAGCATCGCCGCCCAGGCCGCACTCAATGCGGCCAGCCAGAACATCGCCAACTTGCAAACGGCGGGCTATACGCGCCAGGGTGTGCTGCTGTCATCGCTTGGCGCCACCGCCGGCGTGCGTTCGGCCGGCAATGGCGTGGAAGTGTCCGCCTTGCTGCGTTTTGCCGATGCTTATAAGAGCCAGCAAATGTGGCGTGCCGCGTCCGACCAGGGCGCCCGCTCGCAGACCCAGCCTTACCTGACCCAGCTCGAGCGCGTGATGGGCGACGATGCGTCGAGCATCAGCAATGGCATCGACGGTTTCTTCAAGGCCCTGAACGCGGCCGCCGTCGACCCGACGTCGACGCCGCTGCGCCAGCAGATCGTCACTTCCGCCGATGCCATGGCGCAGCGCTTCAACAGCATCAGCACCGTCATGGGCAACCAATTGCTGTCGGTCCAGCAACAACGGGCGGCGATTGTGCCGCAAGCCAATACCACCCTGGCCAATATCGCCGCGTTGAACCAGCGTATCAGCACCTCCACGGCGTCGGGCACGAACGTGTCGTCGCTGATGGATGCGCGCGACCAGCTGATCGATGGCCTGGCCTCGCAAATGGGCATCGAGGTGCTCGACCAGCCAGACGGCTCGCGCAATGTCTCGCTGAAGTCGGGCCAGCCGCTGGTCATCGGCAGCCTGGCCGGCACCCTGAGCAGCACCATGACGAACACGGGCGACCAGACGCTGAGCCTCGATTTCGCCAAGTCCTCGTACACGCTCGATCTGGTCGCCATCGGCGGCCAGATGGGCGGCCTGGGCGAGTTCGAAAAAAATACCCTGAAACCGCTGCAGCAGTCGCTGCAGGACATGGCCACCCAGTTGACCAGCAAGGTCAACGCGCAACTGGCGCTGGGAACAACCATGGCCGGCACGGCCGGCGGTCCCCTGCTGGCCTACGCGAACGGCAAGCTGAGCATTACCCCTGGCTTCAACGCCAAGGACCTGGCCCTGTCGCTGACGGGCCAGGCCGGCGACAGCGGCAACTTGCAGAAATTGATCGACATCAAGAATCAACCGATCAACGTCAGCTGGGTGGGTTCCGTCCTGATGAGCGACGCGGACACGCAGCTGGTCGGCAAGCTGGCGATCTACAGCCAGCAGAACCAGGCCTTGCTGAAGACGGCCAGCACGGTGCGCGCGCAAGCGATCGACGACTGGAAATCCACGAGCGGCGTGAACAAGGACGAAGAAGCGATGAACCTGGTCGAATTTCAGAATATGTACCAGGCAAACATGAAAGTCATTTCCGTGGCGAATACCTTGTTTGACGCCACTTTGCAAATGATGGGTTAAGGAGAAGATCATGCGTGTTGCCAGTAGCCAGTACCAATCGCTGATTAATATTTCTCTTCAGCAAAATCAAGAACGCATCAATTACCTGACCCAACAGATGGCGTCGGGCTTGCGCATCCAGCTGCCGTCGGATGACCCGATCGGCAACGTGCGCATTTCGCGCCTGACGCGCGAGCAGGCCATGGTCACCCAGTACCAGGACAATATCGCCACAGTCAAAGTGCGCCTGCTGAAAAACGAAAACTACCTGTCGAGCATGGTTACCGACATGGGCCAGGCGCGCGACCTGCTCGTGTGGGCGGCCGACGGCAGCAACGCCCCCGACGACCTGAATGCGATGACGCAATCGCTGGTCGCCATGCGCGACAGCGTGCTGTACACGGCCAACCTGAAGGACCAGGAAGGCCGCTACATGTTTTCCGGCACCGCCACCGACCAGCCGGCGATCAAGTACGACGCGACGGCGGCTGCCGGCTCGCGCTACAGCTACATCGGCAATACCGACACGCAGACCGTGGTGGTGGGCAATGGCGTGACGCAGGCGGCCAACGTCGACGTGAAGAATCTGGAAGTATGGCTCAACAAGATCGACCAGGTCATCACCACCCTCGGCACGCCGGGCGTCAGCCCGAACGACCCGGCCGTGCGGGCCGTGGTGGGCGCAGGCCTGAATGGCACGGACGACGGCATGGATCTGCTCTCGGGCAAGATCGCCATCTTCGGCGGCGCGCAGAACATTCTGTCCACCTTGTCCGGCAACCTGGCCAATGTCTCACTGTCGAACGATTCGGCCCTGCTGGACCTGAAAAAGACCGACATGGGTGCGGCGGCCATCGAACTGACCGGCTACCAGACAGCCCTGCAGGCAACATACAAGGCATACGCCAAGGTTGGCACCATTTCCCTGTTTGATCTTCTCTGACCATCATGCAAATCGTTCAGACTCCCTCCTCTTCCGGCGTCAATGCCAAAGGCGCCGGCACAGCCCGCGTCGTTGATGACGCGTCCGCCGCCATCAACGGCAGCGCCAGCGCGCGCAGCGATGCGCCGGCGGCGAAGAGGTCGACGGCGAGCCTGCAACGCGGCCTGAGCAACTGGGATCACCAGCTGCAGGGGGAGATTTCCAACGCGCAGCAAACGCTCGACTACCTGGAACGCAGCAGCAGCCAGTTGCAAGCGCTGAAAAGCGAGCTGGCGGCCAAGCTGGCCGCGCGCCAAGGCCGCGAAGGGCAAGTCGAAGCGAGAGTACGCCAGTTCAGCAATACCTGGCGCCAGCGCGCCAGCGCCTCGGGCGGCACGCTCGACGCACAACTCAGCTATACCAGCCCGCGCGCGGCACAGCAAAACTTCAGCATCCGCGGCCTGACCATGGCCAGCCTGCAGGAAGGCCCGCAGGAAGTGCTGGCGTTTTCCGTCGGCGGCGCGAACCAGGCATTGCGCTCGGTCAATATCGAACCTGGCCTGAGCGCGAACGAAATCGTCTCGCGCTTCGACCGCGCCTTGATGCCATCGGGTATCGGCGTCAAACTGGGCGAGAATGGCGAACTGGTGTTCAGCACGTCGGAAGCGGCCTGGGCCAACGTGCGCGACAGCCTGTCCGTACGCGGCAGCGGCATCCGCTATCCGACCGGCCAGATGAGCCGCGTGCGCACGGATGCGGAACCGGCCGCCATCGCGCCGGAAGAATGGCATACCGGCGACGTGGAAGCCCTGCGCGCCACCTTGCAGCAAGTGGTGCAGGCGCTGGCGCAGTTGCAGGCGGCGCGCAGCTCCGTCAGCCTGGCCCTGGCGCAAGCGACGGGACGAGTTGCCCGAGCGCAACCGGTGCAGGTGCACGTCAGTATGGATACCCTGGCGGAAAACTTCACGCAAAAGGCCAGCGAGCCCGGCTATGAATCGCTGCTGGCGATCAGCTCGGCATTGGTCGGCATCAGCCGCGAGAGAGTCGTCGCCCTGCTGGGCCTCGAATAATCGCTCCCCGCGCGTGCGCCGCCCTGGCGCACGCGGCAATAATGGGGCACGCCCCCTAGCTCAGGACGGTGGAAATCCGTAGGCTCTGTCCCCGACAAATAGGGGAAGTTCAGGAATCTTCCCCAGCCCCGGCTGTCTGACTGTATATATCAGACAAACGGGAGCCTTTCATGCAG